>JBFWQE010000019.1:0-28931 GCA_050249615.1 Vicinamibacterales bacterium | reverse complement strand
ACCCGGTCGTCAATCGTCAATCATCAATGGGCGGGCGCGGCGCTAGGCGTACATGCCGCGCATCCTGGTGACGGTGGCGACGCGGTTGATGGCCACGATGTAGGCTGCGGTCCGCATGTCCACCTTGTAGCGCTGTGCGGTCTGCAGCACGGCGTCGAACGCCTGCACCATCTTCGCCTCGAGGCGCTCGTTCACTTCCTTCTCCGACCAGAAGTAGCCGTGGCGGTCCTGCACCCACTCGAAGTAGGACACGGTGACGCCGCCGCCGTTGGCCAGGATGTCCGGCACCACGAACACCCCACGGTCGTGAAGCATCCTGGTCGCGGCGGGGGTGGTGGGGCCGTTGGCGCCCTCCACCACCAGCTTCGCCTGGATCCGGCCGGCGTTCGCCTCGGTGATCTGGTTCTCGAGCGCCGCGGGGATGAGGATGTCCACCGGCAGGCCGAAGAGCTCGTCGGCGGCCAGGGGCTCGCCCCCGGGGAAGCCGGAGACCGTCTTGTGCTGGCTGACGTGCGCGAGCAACGCCCTGGTGTCCAGGCCCTTCGCGTTGTAGACGCCGCCCTTCCAGTCGGTGACGCCGACGATGACGGCGCCCTGCTCGCGCAGCAGATCGGCGGCGATACCCCCGACGTTGCCGAAGCCCTGCACCGCGACGGTGGCGCCCTTCAACGGGAAGCCGAGGTGCCGGGCCGACTCGCGTGCCGTGATCATGACGCCGCGCCCCGTCGCCTCCCGGCGCCCGAGCGACCCGCCCATCTCCACGGGCTTGCCCGTGACGACGGCCGTCGAGGTGTGGCCGACGTGCATCGAGTAGGTGTCCGAGAACCAGGCCATGACCTGCTCGTTGGTGTTCACGTCCGGCGCGGGGACGTCCTTGTCGGGGCCGATCGCGTCGATGATCTCCGCCGTGTAGCGGCGCGTCAGCGCCTCGAGCTCGCGGCGGGACATCTTCGTCGGGTCGCAGATGACGCCGCCCTTGCCGCCCCCGAAGGGCAGCTGGGCCACCGCGCACTTCCACGTCATCCAGGCGGCCAGCGCCGTCACCTCGTCCAGCGTCACGCCCGGGTGATACCGGATGCCGCCCTTGGCGGGGCCGAGCGTGATGTTGTACTGCACCCGGTAGCCCGTGAAGACCTCGATCTCGCCGTTGTCCATCTGCACGGGGCACGACACGATGATCTGACGCTTCGGGTGCGTCAGCATCTGCCAGAGGCCCTTGTCCAGGTTCAAGATGCGCGCGGCCCCCTCGAACTCCTGGAGCATCGCGCCGAATACCGTGCCGTGTTCCGCCATGAATGCGTCTCCTGTCGCTAGAACAAACGACCCAAGGTAGCCTTGCTGGGCATCCGATGTCAATTGGGCATCCAATGGATGCGCCACGGTCATCAGTCGGCTGGTCCTCATGCGCCTAACCCGCAGCATGCGAGACACTTGCAGACACGAGCGCCGCGGCGGCGGCCCGTATAATGGGGGGCTTATGAAAGGCGTCATCCATCCTGCCGAGCCCGGGAAGGCCCGCTGGGAGCGCGAGGTGCTCGAGCCCGCGCTGGCCCGCGCACCGGAACGCCCGGGGCCGTTCACCACAATCTCGGGCCGGCCCATCGAGCGCCTGTACACGGCGGAGGACGTCGCGGGTCTGGACTACGCGCGGGACATCGGTCACCCGGGCGAATACCCCTACGTGCGCGGCATCCATCCCACGGGCTATCGCGGCAAGCTCTGGACGATGCGGCAGTTCGCCGGGTTCGGCACGCCGGAGGAGACCAACCAGCGCTACAAGGACCTCATCGCCGCCGGCGGCACCGGCCTGAGCGTGGCGTTCGATCTGCCCACCCTGATGGGCCGGGACCCCGATCACCCGCTGTGCCTCGGCGAAGTGGGGAAGTGCGGCGTGAACATCACGTCGCTCGCCGACATGGAGCGGCTGTTCGAGGGCATCTCCCTCGCCGACATCACGACGTCGATGACGATCAACTCGCCGGCGCCGATGATCTTCGCGATGTACCTCGTCGTTGCGGAGAAGCAGGGCGCCGACTGGAAGTCGATCTCCGGGACGATCCAGAACGACATCCTGAAGGAGTTCATCGCCCAGAAGGAGTACATCTTCCCGCCGCGTCCGTCGATGCGGCTCATCACCGACATCTTCGCGTTCTGCGCGAAGGAAGTGCCGAAGTGGAACACCATCTCGGTGTCGGGGTACCACATCCGCGAGGCGGGTTCCACGTCGCTGCAGGAACTGGCCTTCACGCTGCGCGACGGCCTCGAGTACGTACAGTACGGCGTGGATGCCGGCCTGGACGTGGACGACTTTGTCCCCCGCATCTCGTTCTTCTTCAACTCGCACAGCGACTTCTTCGAGGAGATCGCGAAGTACCGCGCGGCACGGAAGCTATGGGCCGACGCGATGCGGAACCGGTTCGGCGCGAAGAACCCGCGCTCGTGGCAGCTCCGGTTCCACACCCAGACGGCGGGTGTCTCGCTCACGGCGCAGCAGCCATACAACAACGTCGTCCGCACGGCGCTGCAGGCCCTCGCGGCGGTGCTGGGCGGCACCAACTCGCTGCACACCAACTCGCTGGACGAGGCGCTGGCCCTGCCGACGAAGGAGACGGCCACCATCGCGCTCCGTACCCAGCAGATCATCGCCCACGAGAGCGGCGTCACCAGCGTGGTGGATCCGCTGGGCGGGTCGTACTTCGTCGAGGCGCTCACCCGCGAGATGGAGGAGGGGGCGCTCAAGTACTGGGAGACCATCGACCGCATGGGCGGGATGGTGGAGGCCATCGAGCTCGGCTACCCGCAGAAGGAGATTGCCGAGGCGTCGTACCAGTTCCAGCAGGCCGTCGAGCGCCGCGAGAAGATCATCGTCGGCGTGAACGACTTCGTGCAGGCCGACGAGAAGCCGATCGAGATCCTCTACATCGACGACACTGCCGCCGAGCGGCAGCTCGCGCGGCTCGCCGAGCTGAAGCGGACGCGCGACCACGACCGCGTGCAGCGCGCCCTGGACGGCCTGCGCCAGGCCGCGCGCGGCCGCGACAACACCATGCCCCCGCTGCTCGAGTGCGTTCGCGCCTATGCCACGGTCGGCGAGATGTGCGATGCGCTGAGGGACGTCTGGGGCGAGTACGAGGAGACGCCCGTCATCTGAGGTGAGCCCGATGGCGATTGCCAATTGACGGTTGGGCGATTCGTTGACGATCGGGGGATTGAGCGATTGGGGCATTCATGAGCCAGAAGATCAGAGTCGTCATTGCAAAACCGGGCCTCGACGGGCATGATCGCGGCGCGAAGGTGATTGCCCGGGCCCTCCGGGACGCGGGGATGGAGGTCATCTACACTGGCCTCCGGCAGACGCCCGAGCAGATCGTGAGCGCGGCGCTGCAGGAGGACGCCGACGTCATCGGCCTGTCCATCCTGTCCGGTGCCCACATGCACATCTGCCCCCGGGTGGTCGAGTTGCTGAAGGAGAAGGGCCTGGATGACGTTCAGGTGGTGGTTGGGGGTATCATTCCCGACCAGGACGTGCCGAAGCTGAATGCCCTCGGGATCACGGGCATCTTCATCCCCGGCACGCCCATGCAGGAGATCGTGGACTTCATCAACGGACACGCCCGAGCGCGGGTGTAGCGGCACGTGTCGACCCCCCCGACGCTGCTGCTCGCCGACGACAGTGTCACCATCCAGCGCGTGGTCGCGCTGACGTTTGCCGACCAGCCTGTACGGCTGGTGGTGGCCAAGGACGGCCAGGACGCCATCAACCGCATGGCCTCCGACCGGCCCGATGTCGTGCTGGCCGACACCAACATGCCGTGCGTGGACGGCTACGAAGTCGCTCGGTGGATGCGGCAGCAGCCGCACCTGAGCGCGGTGCCCGTCCTGCTGCTGGCGGGCGCCACCGACCCGGTGGACGAGCAGCGTCTGTACGACTCGGGGGCCAATGGTGTCCTCGAGAAACCTTTTGAGCCCACCCACGTGATCAGCCGCGTCAAAGAGCTCCTCGGAATGAAGGCCACCGCTCCGGCCGCCCCGACAGGACGATTGTTGACTCCCCCCGAGCCGCGGCCGGCCCGAGTTGCGCCGCCGGGAGCGTCCCGGGCCGCAGCCGAGCCGCCCGACCCCCGGCGCGCGAACGCGCCCCTCGGCGACGTCCTGTCGGTACACGATGCGCCTGTGGCCTCTGGCGATGCCGTGGCTCTGCTCGATAGCACGGTGCGGGACGTGCCCGAGGCCCCCGATGCGAAGCCGACGGCGGAGGACGCCGGCTGGCTGGCCGATGTCACGGGCGGAGGTGCGGCCGCGACCGATAACGCCGCGGCGGAGGCGTTCGCATCGCTCCTGGCGGCGGAGCAGGGTGACCCCGCAGCGATCGAGGCCCGGCGCCGCGGCGCCGTGGACGAGGCGCAGACGAGCGACGGGATGGTCGATGCCCTCGCCGCCAAGGTCGTCGAGCGCCTGCAGCCGGCGATGCACCGCGACGTGTTGCCGCGGGACCTCGCGACGGTGCTGCGCGAGACGGTCACACGAACGGTGCGCGACAGCGTGGCGACCGAAATCCGCGCCGCCGTCGCCGAGGCCGTGCAGGCCGCGGTCGACGGCAGCCTGATCGGCACCGTCCGCGGGGCGCTGAACGAGGCCGTCACCTCCGCCGTGCCACCCGCGGTGGCCTCGGCCGTCGCCGGCAGCGTGGGCGCGCGGGTGGAGTCGGCGGTCCAGGAGAGCGTCAACCGCGTGCTGCCCGCGGCCGTGGAGAGGGCCGTGCAGGAGTTCGTGCAGTCGCGGGTGACCGTGCTCGTTCGCGACACGATCGAGCACGAGTGGCGGGCCTCGGTCGCGCCGATGCTGCCGGAAGCCGTGCGCAGTGTCGTCCGCGAAACGTCCGAGCGGCTGGTCAGCGAGGAGATCGCGAAGATACGCTCCCGACGAGCTACCTAGGCGCGCTCGCCGGGAACCAGCGCGCTACCCCGGCTGACGCGCGTCCCGCCAGCAGTGTAGAGTGGCCCCCGTGGATGGCCGGCGGAAGGCTGTGTGCGAAGCGGCCGCGTACGTCGCACTGTTCCTCTACGTCTTCTGGTTCCGCACCCATGGCGTCGAGGAGGGATTCCTGCTCCTCGGCGACCAGGTCCGGGACTGGGATGTGGCGCGCCGCCGGTTCATCGACCTTCCCCTCGTGGGAGCGCCCAGCAGCGCCGGCGGCGTCACGCTCGGTCCCGCCTATTACTGGGTCCTGTGGTTGATTGCGAGGACGGCCGGGCCCCTCGTGGACAACCTGCCCCACGCCGGCGGCCTCGGCATTTCCCTGCTGCAGTCGCAAGCCGACATCGTGCTCGCCTGGGCGTTGGTGCGGCGGACCGGCTCGCTTCCCGTCGCCCTGGCCATCGTCCTCCTGGGCGCGACATCGGTGTTCGATGCGATGTTCAGCTCGACCATCTGGAACCCGCCCGTGGCGGTGGCCCTTCTCAAGCTCGCCCTTGCGCTCGTGCTGGTCGGACCCGCCGGATCGCTCCACCTGACCGCGGCCGTGACGGTCTGTGCATGGTGTGCCGTGCACGCCCATACCAGCAGCATCCTGGTCGCGCTTCCGCTGATGGCCTGGGCAGTGCTCGTCCCCCCAGGGGACCATCATCAGCCGCGGCCACGGGGCGCACACCTGGCGGTGGCCGGGGGCACGGTGGTGCTGCTGCAGGTGCCCTGGCTGGCCCAGACGATGATCACTGGCCTGCGTTACCAGTCGCAGATCACCGAGAGCATCGCGGTTGCGGCCCGGTCGCCCCTCTCCGGGATCAGGGGTGCGGCGAGTGCCGAGGCTCTCGCCGGCCAGCTCTCGAACCTGCTGTTCTTCCCGGCGCCGGCTCCCTGGTTTCCGCTGGCGCTCGCGGCTGGCGTGCTCGCCACGCTCGTCGTGTCACGCGATCTCAGGCTGCTGGCATCCGGACCTGCCCCCCTGGCCGTCGGGTGGGGGGCCTTCGCGCTGTGGCAGGGCTCGTACGAACGGTACTGGATGCTCGTGCTCGTCCCTTCCACCGCGATCTGCCTCCTGGCGTGGGCGGCCGCGCTGACCGAGCGGTCCCGCGCGGCCGTCGGCATCGGGGCGTTGGCCATCGTCATCGTCCTGCAGCCCGCGCGCTTCGAGCGCGTTCGAACGACGGATGCGCATCCCGGCTATGGGGCGCTCGTGCGGGGCTGCCGGCAAGTCGCCTCGGAGGGCCACGCCGTGGCTGCGATCGCCAGTGAGCTGCCCGTGGCAACAGGTTCCCCACTGTGGCTGTGCTCGATTCTCGGCGTGAGCCTGGAGGAGGGGGCTGAGGAACGGGCGGTGATCGACGCTGCCGGGGTCGCTCGCTATGAGGCGGTTCGCTGAGTCGTGGCAATTCCTGGCGTTGCCGAGTGAAGGCGGCGGCCCACGCTTCCCCGGGACTTGCTACGATAGCGGGATATGCCCGTCCCGGAAAAGCCCGCCCTCGAAGGCCTCGAAGACAAGTGGACCGCGCGATGGGAGACCGACGGCACATACCGGTTCAACCGGGCGCGCCCGCGCGAGGAGGTCTTCGCCATCGATACCCCGCCGCCCACCGTGAGCGGGTCGCTGCACGTCGGCCACGTCTTCTCCTACACGCACACCGACATCGTCGCGCGCTTTCACCGGATGCGGGGGAAGGAAGTGTTCTACCCCATGGGGTGGGACGACAACGGCCTGCCCACCGAGCGGCGCGTGCAGAACTACTTCGGCGTCCGGTGCGATCCCTCGTTGCCGTACGACCCGCACTTCACGCCACCCGAGAAGCCCGGGAAACAACCGGTCTCCATCTCCCGGCCCAACTTCATCGAGCTGTGCGCGCGGCTGACGGTCGAGGACGAGAAGGCGTTCGAGCACCTGTGGCGCTACCTGGGCCTGTCGGTGGACTGGTCGATGACCTACGCCACCATCGGCAAGCGCGAGCAGCGCGTGTCGCAGGTGATGTTCCTGCGCCTGCTCGGTCGCGGGCTGGCGTACCAGCTCGAGGCGCCGACGCTCTGGGACGTGGACTTCAAGACCGCCGTGGCACAGGCGGAACTGGAGGATCGCGAGCAGCCGGGGGCCTATCATCGAGTCCGTTTCAGAAAGGCGTCGGGCGCGGACGGCGACGACTTCATCGCCATCGAGACGACGCGTCCCGAGCTGATTCCGGCGTGCGTGGCCCTGGTGGCGCACCCGGACGACGAGCGGTACAAGCCGCTCTTCGGCAGCCACGTCCTCACACCGCTCTTCGGCGTGCGCGTGCCCGTGATGGCGCACCCGCTGGCCGATCCCGAGAAGGGGAGCGGCATCGCGATGATCTGCACTTTTGGCGACATCACCGACGTCACCTGGTGGCGGGAGCTGCGGCTGCCGGTGCGCGCGGTGATCCAGCCGAACGGCACGCTGGGCCCGGTCACGTGGGGCACGCCGGGGTGGGAGTCCGAGGACCCGGTGCGGGCGCAGCAGGCATACGACCAGCTGGCGCGCCTGTCGGCGAAAAAGGCACAGGCGACCATCGTCGACCTGCTGAAAGCGAGCGGCGATCTACAGGGCGACCCCCGACCGATCACGCACGCGGTGAAGTTCTACGAGAAGGGCGATCGGCCGCTGGAGATCGTCACCAGCCGGCAGTGGTTCATCAAGACGATCGAGTTCCGTGATCAGCTGCTCGTGCGCGGCCGCCAGCTCCAGTGGCACCCGGAGTTCATGAGGGCGCGGTACGAGAACTGGGTGAACGGCTTGAACGGCGACTGGTGTATCAGCCGCCAGCGCTTCTTCGGCGTGCCGTTCCCCGTCTGGTACCCGGTGCGGGCCGACGGCACCGTGGACTACGCGAACGCGATCCCGGCCGACGAGGCGAGCCTCCCGGTCGACCCTTCCACCGACGTGCCGCCGGGCTACACGGCGGCCCAGCGCGGCCAGCCCGGGGGGTTCGTGGGCGACCCGGACGTGATGGATACGTGGGCCACCTCGTCGGTCACCCCGCAGATCGTCACGCGGTGGGAGCAGGACGCCGACATCTTCGCGCGCACGTTTCCGATGGACCTGCGGCCCCAGGCGCACGACATCATCCGGACGTGGCTGTTCTCCACGGTGCTGCGCGCGCACCTGGAGCACGACTCGCTGCCCTGGTCCCACGCGGCGATCTCCGGCTGGGTGCTCGACCCGGATCGCAAGAAGATGTCCAAGTCGAAGGGCAACGTCGTGACGCCGCTGGCGCTCCTGCAGGAGTACGGCTCCGATGGCGTGCGGTACTGGGCCGCGCGTGGGGGCCCTGGCGTGGACACCGCGTTCGACGTCGGCCAGATGAAGATCGGCCGCAAGCTCGCGATGAAGGTGCTCAACGTCTCGAGGTTCATCCTGGCGGGAGAGCAGGCCGACGGCCCCGTCACCGAGGCGCTGGATCGCGGCATGCTGATGGGCCTGGCCGCACTCACCGCGGAGGCGACCGACGACCTCGAGCGCTACGAGTATGCCCGGGCGCTGGCGAAGGTCGAAGGCTTCTTCTGGGACTTCTGCGACAACTATATCGAGGCCGCGAAGTCGCGCCGCTATGGCGATTTCGGACCCGGCGCGGCGGCCTCGGCGTCCACGGCAATGCGCACGGCCCTGTCGGTGATCCTGCGGCTGCTGGCGCCGTACCTCGCCTTCACCTGCGAGGACGTCTGGTCCTGGTGGCAGGACGGATCGGTGCATCGCGCCGCGTGGCCCACCTCCGCCGACGTCCTGGCCGTCGCCGGCGACGATTCCGCGGCGCGTCTTGCGCACGCGGCACTGTCCGGCGCCCTGGGCGCCATCCGTAAGGGCAAGACCGACCAGAAGATCTCCGTGGGCACCGAGGTGGACGCCGTCACCTACGCGGCGCCCGAGGCTGAAATCGCGGCCCTTCGCCTGGTGGAGCGTGACCTGAAGGCCGCGGTCCGGACCGGCACGCTGACGCTCGCCGTGGGCGAGCCGGCGGTGATCGTGACACTGAAGCCGGTGGAGGCGTGATGGCACTCGACCCGCCCGCGCGCGAGGCCTATGCCCGCCTGATTCAGGCGGCGCTCGCCGAGGACATTGGCGCGGGGGACGTGACCAGCGCGCTGACCGTCGCCGAGGGGCTCCGGGCACGAGGCACGCTGCTTGCCAAGAGCCCTCTGGTGGTGGCGGGCCTGGACCTGGCGGCAGAGACATTCCGGCAGCTCGATCCGGGCATGGTGTTCGAGGTGCAGTGGGGCGACGGGGCACACGTGCAGCCCGGCGACGTCATCGCCACGGTGACGGGCCAGGGGCGCGCCCTGCTGACCGCCGAGCGCACCGCGCTCAACATCCTCCAGCGGCTCAGCGGCATCGCGACGCTCACCAGCCGTTTCGTGACCGCGGCGGCGGGGCGCATCACGGTGCTCGACACGCGCAAGACGACGCCCGGCTGGCGCCTTCTCGAGAAGTACGCCGTTCGCTGCGGCGGCGGCACCAACCATCGGCAGCGCCTCGACGACGGCGTGCTGATCAAGGACAACCACAAGCGCCTCGCCGGCGGCATCCGGCCGGCCGTGGAGGCGGCCCTGCGCGCCGGGCACGGCGTGCCGGTCGAGGTGGAGGTGGAGAACCTCGAGGAGCTGGACGAGGCCCTGGCCGCGGGAGCGCCCCGCATCCTGCTCGACAACTTCACCACCTACGACGTCCGCCTCGCCGTGGAGCGCATCGCCGGCCGCGCACGGGTGGAGATCTCGGGCGGTATCACCGTGGAGCGGGTGCCCGAACTCGGCACGACGGGGGCCGATTTCGTCTCGGTCGGAGCGTTGACCCACTCGGCCCCGGCCGCGGACATCAGCTTCGAGGTCGAGGCCGTCTGATCATGCCGGGAGTCGGGAGCCGAGAGTCGGGAGTCGACGCTGTCGCGCCGAAGGCGCTCCGCGAGGGCCCGCGCGGCCCGGCGCCGTTACCCGCCGACCTCGCCGACCCACTCGCAACACTGCTCTCGCGCAGGCCCGATCTCTCGCTCGCGGTGCGATGGTATTCGGAAGTCGCGTCCACCATGGACGAGGTGTCGCGCATGGCGGAGGCCGGCACCCCGCGCGGCGTCGTCATCGGCGCGGAGACCCAGTCTGCGGGTCGAGGTCGGCGGGGGCGTGCCTGGAGTTCCCCGCCCGGGGCGGGGCTCTATTTTTCCTATCTCGCGCGGCCGGCACGGGGCTTCGATCTCCTCACGCTCGCGGCCGGCGTGGCGGTGCGGGCCGGCATCGCGGAGGCTACGGGCCTGTACGCCGAGCTGAAGTGGCCCAACGACCTGCTGGCGGGCGGCCGGAAACTCGGAGGGCTGCTCGCGGAGGCGGCTCGCCTCGGGACCGCCGAAGCATCGGTGACGATTGGGGTCGGCATCAACATCCGGCCCGCGGCCTACCCCGCGGAGGTTGCGATGCGCGCGACGAGCCTGGAGGCGGAGCTTGGTCGCGACGTCAATCGAGGCGCCGTGCTGGCCGCCGTGCTGGAACACCTTGCCGACACGCTCGCGTCCCTCGAATGCGGCGGCGCTGAGAGTATCCTGCAGGCGTGGCGGGCGGCCTCGCCCCTGGCCGTGGGGACGCACGTCGAGTGGTCCGATCCGTCCGGTTCCAGGCGCGGGATCACCGCGGGCATCGATGACACCGGTGCGCTCCTGGTCCGGACGTCCGCCGGGACCGACCGCATCATCGCCGGCGAGCTGCGGTGGCACCCGCGCCGCTGATGACTGCCTGCTCCCGCCCCCCGACTCCCGACATGAACCATGCTCCTCGCCATTGACGTCGGCAACACGAACATCGTCATCGGCGTGTTCCAGCGTCACGAACTGGTACACAGCTGGCGGCTGACCACCATCCGGGAGCGCACCGCCGACGAGCTCGGCATCCTGGTGACCGATCTCTGCGACCATCACGCGGTCCGCGTCGAAGACATCAGCGGGATCGTCATCGGATCCGTCGTGCCGCCGCTCACCGGGACGATGAGCGCGATGGCTGTGAAGTATTTCAGACACACGCCGCTGGTATTCGAGCCCGCGGTGAACGGCGGGATGCCGATTCTCTACGACAACCCCGCCGAGGTCGGCGCCGACCGCATCGTCAACGGCATTGCGGCCTGCGCGCGCTACGGCCGCGGCCGCCCGATCATCGTGGTGGACTTCGGGACTGCCACGACGTTCGATGCCATCTCGGCCAGGGGTGAGTACCTCGGCGGCGTCATCTGCCCAGGCCCGCAGATCTCGGCCGACGCGCTGTTCCAGCGCGCCGCGCGGTTGCCGCGCATCGAGGTGAAGAAGCCCACTCACGTGATCGGGACCAATACCGTGGCGTCGATGCAGTCGGGGTTGTACTGGGGCTACGTGGACATGGTGGAGGGCCTGGTCCGGCGCATCAAGGCAGAGCTCGGGGGCGACGCGGTCGTCGTGGCCACGGGAGGGCTGGCGACCGTGATGGCGGTCGAGTCGCCGGTGCTCGAGCACGTGGACACCGACCTCACGCTCCAGGGGCTCAGGCTCGTGTGGGAACAACAGCGGTGATCGATTGCGACGCGTACTGCCGTGAGCTCGAGGCGTACCTCTGCCGCAAGAACGACGGACACCTGATCCGCATCGTCGGTCCCGCCTTCGAGCGCGTCATGGGCTGGGCGGAACAGGGCATCCCGGTGAAAGTGGCCGAGGCTGGCATCGATCGCTACTTCCAGCGGTACTACAGGAAGGGGCCGCGACGGCGGCCGGTGCGCATCGAGTTCTGCGAGGCCGACGTCCTGGATGCATTCGACGAATGGCGCCGTGCCGTGGGTGTGAGCGTCGTGGCGGCGGATCCCGATGGGGGACCGCCGGTGGAGGAGCCCTCGGCGGCGCCCGCGCGGCCGCGGCGCTCGCTCAAGTCGCACCTGGACTCGCTGATGGCGCGACTCACGGTGCTCCGCGGCAGCGACAAGCTGCGCGGCATCCACGATGAAGCCCTGGACCGGGCGATTCGCGCGATCGAGCCGCTCCGTCTCCGCGCCGAGCACGCGCGGGGAGAGGAGCGCCAGGCCATCGTGCAGGCGCTGGACACCATTGGCACCGAGCTGCTGCGCACCATCGCGGCGACGGCGCCGCCTCCGGAGCGCGAGAGCCTCACCGCGGAGGCCGCGCGGGAACTCGAGCCCTTCCAGGCCAGGATGCCCGCCGACGCGTACCGCCAGGCCAGGGAGGCGGCCCTCGTCCGGCTCGTCCGCCTGCGATATGACCTTCCCGAGTTCTCGTTCTAGGCCATGATGCCTGGAGATCGGCTCACGCTCCGCATCGAGAAAGCCGTCGCCGGGGGACGCATGCTGGCGCGCCACGAGGGCGCTGTCGTGCTGGTGGCCGGCGCCCTGCCCGGCGAGCTGGTCGAGGCGGAGGTCGAACGCGTACAGCGCCGCACCGTCTGGGCCCGCGTGGCCGAGATCCGCGAGGCCTCGGCCGCGCGCGTGGGGGAGCCGAATCCCTGCGGCGGCTGCGTGCTCGCGCACGCTCGCTACGAGCATCAGGTCGCCATCAAGCAGCAGATCGTGGCCGATACCTTTCAGCGCGTCGGGCGCCTCCCGCTCGAGGCGCCCGTGCCCGTCGAGCCGTCGCCGGTTCACGGCTATCGGATGCGTGCCAGGTTCCACGTCGAGGGGACCGCGATCGGCTTTTTCAGGGAGGGCACGCACCAGCTCTGCGACCCCGCGTCGACGCGCCAGCTCCTGCCGGAAACCGACGCGATCATCGCGGCGCTCGCCGGGCGGCTCTCCCGGCAGCCAGGCCTGGTGCAGGCCGTCGACCTTTCGGAGAACCGGGAGGCGACCGAGCGGACTCTGCACCTCGAGCTCGCCCCCGGGGCCGACCCCTCCAGGCTCGCCGCCGCCGCGATGCTGGACGGTGTGAGCGGCGTGACGATGGCGCACCACGGCTCGCGGCGGGTGCGGCTCCTCTGGGGGGACCCGCGCGTCACCGACTGGTTCACGCACGGCGACCGTCGATGGGCGCTCTCGCGCGAGACCAGGGCGTTCTTCCAGGGCAATCGCTACCTGATCCGGCCGCTGGTGGACTACGTGATCGGTTCGGCTCACGCGGGAGCCGTGGTCGATCTGTACGCCGGGGTCGGGCTCTTCAGCGTGGCGGCCGTCGCGCGGGGGCACATGCCGGTCGTGGCGGTCGAGGGCGACGACGTGTCGGCGGGGGACCTGCGGCAGAACGGCGCGCCGTGGAAGGGCCTGCTCCAGACAAGACACGAGGCCGTGGAGGACTACCTGCGCCAGCGCCGGGGACTGCGGCCGCAGACGCTGCTTCTCGATCCGCCGCGGACCGGGCTGTCACGCCAGGCCCTGCAGGGCGTCCTCGCCGCACGGGCGCCCCGAGTCGTCTACGTGTCGTGCGACGTGCCGACGCTGGCCCGGGACGCCCGGGCATTCGTGGACGCCGGGTACCGGATCAGCAGCCTGCGCGCCTTCGACCTGTTTCCGAACACCGCGCACGTCGAGACAGTGGCGGTGCTGGACCTCGGAGGCTGACCGCCGTCGCTACTCCCCGCGGACCGCCCGGACGAAATGCTCGAACAGCGGCCGGAACTCGCCGGTCCGCCAGAAGTTCTCAGGGTGCCACTGCACGGCGAGGCAGAACCGGCTGGCGGGCCGCTCGATGGCCTCGATCACGCCATCCGGGGCGGTGGCGGCCACCTCGAAGCCGTCGGCGACCCGCTTGACCGCCTGGTGATGGCGGCTGTTCACCTGCAGGCTCTCGCCATCGAGCTTGTCGGCCATGATCGCCCAGAGCCGCGAGCCCCTGGTGACCCAGACCTCGTGCGCGATCGCGAAGCGCGGTTCGGTGATCGAGTGGATGAGCGCGCCCGAGATGTCGCTCGGGATGTCCTGGACGAGCGTGCCGCCGGCGGACACGTTGACGACCTGCATGCCGCGGCAGATGGCGAGCAGCGGCACGTCGGCCTCGATGGCCGCGCGCGCGAGCGCAATCTCGAAGGCATCGCGGCCGGCCTCGGCGGCCTGGTAGGTCGGATGCGGCGCCTCGCCGTAGAGCGACGGGTCCACGTCTCCGCCACCGGTGAGCAGGATGCCCCCGGCGCGCGCCAGGATCGCGGCAGGCATCTCGTCCCCGCCGACCTCGAGCGGCTCGCCGCCGGCGCGACGGATCGATTCGAGGTAGTCGGTCATCCGGCGATTCTGTGACACCGCGATCAGGCCCATCTCGGTCGCTCCGATTCACATGCGGGGTGGGACGGCGATGCCCATCAGGTCGAGCACGCGCGACAGCTGCTGCCGGAAGTACGCCACGGCCGCGGCGCGCCAGCGCCGCACGTCGGGCCGCTCTTCGTTCAGGATCGGCGCCTTGTGGTAGAAGGCATTGAACATCTGCGCCAGGCCGAATCCGTACTTCGCCAGCACGGCGAACTCCAGCGATCGGACGACCTGCTCGACGATGTCGTCCAGCCGGGACGCCTCCAGCACCAGGGCCCAGAGCTCGTGATCGCCATCCGCGCCATTGAGCGCGTCGGGCGGCGTGCCGGCCAGGTCGGCGAGGAGCTGCGCCTCGCTGACACCCTCCCGATCCTGCAGCTTCTGGAAGATGTTGTTCGCGCGCACCACGGCGTACTGCAGGTAG
The DNA here is from genome assembly GCA_050249615.1 of Vicinamibacterales bacterium. Taxonomy (GTDB): domain Bacteria; phylum Acidobacteriota; class Vicinamibacteria; order Vicinamibacterales; family UBA2999; genus VFZN01. The sequence continues at coordinate 14,322 of JBFWQE010000019.1, read as the reverse complement.
GGCCCGCTCTCGCCCTCGAAGCTGAGCGCCTCGTCGATGTCGAACGCGATGACCTTGGTCCGGGAGTACTTCACGAGGAAGTACCGCACGGCGGCGATGCCGATGCTCTCGGCGATCCTGCGGCGCTCGGCCTCGGGCAGCTCCGGCTGTCGGCGCTCGACCTCGGCCGCGGCCTTGTCGATGACGCGATCGATGAGGTCGTCGGCCTTCACGCCGAGGCCCTTGCGCCCCGACACTTCGACGAAGGGCCTGCTCGCCCTCTCCGAGCCCGGCGCGGGGGCGAATCCGAGCTCGCGGGCCGTCGCGTGCGAGAGGGCCACCATCTCGTACGAGAAGTGCGTCAGGCGTTCCGCTTCTGCCGGGTGGCCCACCGCGATGAGCGCCTGCTTGAGGAGCTTCTGCAGGTAGGACTGCCGGACGTCGATCACGTTGTAGGTGGCGGCCGCGCCGCCGAAGGGGGGATGGTCGGCCACGGCGTGGGCGGGATCGCTCGTGGTCGCCCACAGCACGCCGCCATCCATGCGGGTGGCGAACCTGCGGTAATGGAAGTCCCGGCCGAGTATTCCGGATTTCCAGAACTGGTAGGCCATGTCCTTGCCGACGTACGTGACCGTGCCGTTCGAGCGGACGATGACCTTCTCGCGCTGCTCGGCGTCCTCGTCCGGGGCCTCGACTTCGGCGCCCGCCGGCGCGTCCTCGTCGATCGCCATGACCCAGCAGCCCGCGAGGCGGCCCTCGGTCTGCAGGAAGACCGCGCCCTGTTCCTTGAGGACCTCGAACGCGCGCGCCCAGAACTTGAGGCGGAGGATGTCGCCTTCCCACGTCAGCAGCTCGTAGTCGATATTGAGCCGCGCCATCGTCCTCAGGTGGCAGCGCACGATGCGATCCGCGATGAAGGCGCCGAGGCTGGCCGCCGGCTCGTCGCCGTGCTCGATGGCGTGGAGCACCGCCGCGCGGACCTCCAGGCGCGTCTTGTCCTCCTCGTACCACTCGGTCACGCGCGCGTAGACGTCCCAGCAGAGGTAGTCGAAGCGCGTCGTGTCCGCCAGCGCCCGGACCGCGGCCAGGTCCTTCCGCTCGAGCTCCTGGAAGCCCACCACGACGTCGGCCACCTGCACGCCGGTGTCATCGATGTAGTTCTGCACTTCGACCGGCGTGCCGCGGAATCGCAGCACGCGCACCAGCGTGTCGCCGAGGGCGGAGTTCCGCAGGTGCCCGATGTGGGCCGCCTTGTTCGGGTTGATCGCGGTGTGCTCCACGATGGTCTTGTCGGTGCGGGGCGGAGGAACGGGCAGGGCCCCCTCCAGGCCGAGGCGCGTCCGCAGGAACACGGGCCGATCGAGGAACACGTTCAGGTAGCCGTTGGGCGCGGCTTCGACGCGCGCGATGCCCGGGACGGCACCCATCCGGGATGCCAGGTCCTGGGCGATGGCCCGAGGCGCCTTGCGCAGGCGGCGCGCCAGGTCGAACGCGACCGGCGTGCCAAGGTCGCCCAGCGCGCGATTGGGCGGCGTTTCGATGGCGATCGTGACGGCGGCATCCTCGCCGAGGCCGTGCACCTCGGCTAGAATCGCGCGCACACGGTCCTTCAGGGCTTCGTGCAGCGGCAGTATCATGCGTGTCGGTTCGTTGACTCGACCCCAGCTGTGCAGTACGCTCTACGCGCGACGTCGGTCGAGGCGGGCCATGTCCGCGGGCTGTTGGCATTCTACAGTGAACTGACGGACATGGTTGACGCGGGTATCGGCCGACTTCTCATCGCCAGCCTCCACCAGGGCATCGCGGACGTCAGCCCGACCCGCCTGGAGTTCTACGAGAACTGGCTAAGCCCGGGTGGGCTCCGCGACGGCCGCATGGGACTGGCCCCGCTGGGCGCCGTGCTCAGCTTCCTCAACCGCGAGGAGCCGCCGGCCGATCGTGACATCCCGTCGCGCGCCGGCGTCTGCGCCGCGGAGTGGGCATTTGGCGCCGCGTCCGGCTTCCGGAAAGCCCTCCTTCCGCGCATGCCCGTGCGGTTGCGCGCGCGCACCGCCCTGGGCATGGCCCGAGATCTCGTGAACGACACGATCAGCTCCTCGAAGGTGAAGATGCGCATCGGGAGCGGAAGCGCGATCGTCGAGATCCGGTCTCCCTTGTTCGACTACCTTCGCGACTCCTCCTCGCTTCCGCTGCGACGGTACTACGCCTCGGCCTACAGCGAGGTGCTGCGGCTGTGCGGCATCGACGGTGTGGCCGAAGCCGACGAGAACGCGCCCGTCTGCCGTCTCGCGATCGTGCTGAACGGGGCGCCGCCACACGACTCGGCCCTCCTGGACGTCAGATGACCGCGAGACTCGCCCTCGCCGCGATGCTGGCGGAGGTCCTGGCGGGCGCCTCGGAGGCGCAGCCAGGCACGGGCGCCGTCATCGTGCTGCCGTTCGAGAATCCACGGGCGGACCCGCGCCTGCACTGGATGCGGGAGGGCGTGGCCGTGCTCGTCTCCGACGTCCTCGACGCCGGTGGCGCCGAGGTGGTGGGCCGAGACGAGCGCGATTCGGCGTTCGAGCGGCTGCAGCTGCCGCTCCTGGCGCCGCTCAGCCGCGCGTCCGCCATCAAGGTCGGGCAGGCGGTGGGCGCGGCCACGGTCGTTGTCGGCCGCGTGGAACTCGTTGAACAGGAACTCCTCCTGTCGGCCCGCCTCGTGAGCCTCGACGCGGGGCGGCTGTCACCGGAGGCCACCGGGCACGGGCCGGTGTCCGATCTGTTCTCCATTGCCGCGCGCGTCGCCACTGCGCTCGCGGGAACCGGCGAAACGCCGCCCCGATGGCAGGCGCCGCCTTCGCTGGCCGCCTTCGAGTTGTTCATCAAGGGCCTGATCGCCGAGGCCCCGGCTGCCCAGAGGGCTTCCTTCGAGCAGGCGCTCGACGCCGCGCCCGCGTACGATGCGGTGCGGCTCGCGCTGTGGCGGCTGCACACGGAACAAGGGGAGCACCAGCGCGCACTCGAACGTGTCACCGCCGTCGGCGTGGACAGTCCCGTCTCCCGCGAGGCCCGGTTCGCCGCGGCGATGTCCCTGCTCAGCCTCAAGCGGGACGACGACGCGTTCGCGGCCCTGCGGGCGCTCCAGGACGCCGCGCCGCTTGCCGCCGTCGCCAACGCCCTCGGCGTGCTGCAGCTGCGGCGCGGATCGCCGGCCCAGAGCGGGCGCGCCACGTTCTACTTCAACCAGGCCACCGAGATCGATCCGCTGGACGCGGACTACTTCTTCAATCTTGGCTACGCCTACCTGCAGGAGAAGGACCCGCGTGCCGCGGCGTACTGGCTGCGGGAGGCCGTGCGCCGCGAGCCCGCCGACGGCGACGCGCACTTCGTGCTGGCGGCCGCGCTGCAGCTGGCGGGTGCCACGACCGAGGCCGCCCGCGAGCGCGAGCTCGCGCGGCGCCTGTCCTCGCGGTATGAGGCGTTGGAGTCCCGGGCAGCGGGAGGCGGTGATCCGGTGCCGAGGGGGCTCGAGCGACTCCGTGACCGATTGGATCGACCGTCAGCTCGAGTGGATACCTTTGTCACCGCTTCCGGGCAGAGGGACCAGGCCGGGCTGGCGGCGTTCCATCTCGACGCCGGCCGCCGAGCGTTCGACAGGGAGGCCGACCGCGAGGCCGCGCAGGAACTGCGACGCGCCCTGTACCTCTCGCCCTATCTCGCGGAAGCCCACCTGCTGCTCGGACGAATCCACCTCCGCGGCGGTCGGGCGGAAGACGCCGTCCAGACTCTGAAGATCGCCATCTGGAGCGAGGAGTCCGCCGCGGCCCATGCCGCGCTCGCGGAGGCGTTCCTGGCGCTCGAGGACGTGCCGGCCGCGCGGGCCGCCCTGGACCGGGCGCTGGCGCTCGACCCGCGGTCCGCCGAGGCGGCGGCGCTCAAGGCGAGGCTCCCGGTGCCCCGATAGTGCTAAAATCTGTGCGGTCAGACGCTTATGGCTACTGCGACGCATGACGACGGGTTCCATGAGATCCAGCTGAACGGCAAGCAGCTGGTCTTCCTGTTCATGGCTGTCACCGTGGTGCTGGTCGTGACCTTTCTCTGCGGCGTACTCGTCGGCCGCGACCTCCAGCTGAATCGCGAAGGCCCGACGGTCGAGGAAACCCTCACCGGCGCCGCGGATCCTGAGATGGCGCCGCCCCCCCCGGTCTCGTCTGACCTGCCCGGCACGCGCAGCGAGCCGATCGCAGCGGGCGAAGCCCTCTCGTACAGCGGACGGCTGGAAGACGGCCCGCCGCCGGCCGAGAATCTCCGGAGCGCCAACGAGCCCGAACCTCCACCGGCCAAGGCGGAGCGCGCGGCGCCGGCCTCACCCGCGCCGTCGCCGGCGGTAGCCGCTCCGGCGGCTGCTGCGCCGGCCGTGTCCGCGGCGCCTGCCGAGCCCGGAGGCGGCGGCCTGGCGATCCAGGTAGCCGCCGTCAAGGAAAGGGTGGACGCGGACCGGATTGCGAATCGGCTGATCGGCAAGGGTTACAAGGCGTACGTCGTGACCCCCGCTGCGGGAACGCCGCCGGTGTACCGCGTGCGCGTCGGCAAGTTCAAGGAACAGCGGGAGGCCGATTCGGTGGCGGCCCGCCTCAAGAAAGAAGAGCAGTTCTCCCCCTGGATCGTTCGCTAGCGCTCCTCACCGGCGTCCTCCTCGCGCTCTCGTTCCCCCGGTACGGTCACGGCATGGTGGCCTTCGCCGCGCTCGTGCCGCTGCTCGTGGCGCTCTCGGGCTGGCGTGGCCGCCCCGATGCGGTGCCAGGTCTGGGATTCCGACGGGGGTTCACGCTCGGCCTCATCGCCGGCGTCGTTCACTTCGCAGGCACGGTCTACTGGACCGGTGCCACGGTGCGCACCTTTGGCGGCCTGCCGTGGCCCGTGGCTGCCATCACCGCGGCGCTGCTCGTGTTCTACATGGCGCTCTACGTGGCGCTGGCAGCCGGCGTCACGGCCGTGCTCATCCGGCGGATCGGGTGGGGCGGACTCCCGCTCGGCGCTGCCGCCTGGGTGAGCTTCGAATACGCACGCGGATGGCTCTTTGGCGGCTTCCCGTGGATTCCCCTCGGCAATGCGATGGTCACGCTGCTGCCCATTGCTCAGCTGGCCAGTGCCGGCGGTGTCTACGCCCTCACCCTGTTCGTGGGCCTCGTCAACGCCGGGTTCGCCGTCGTCATCGTCTCCGGGACGCGCCGGCGATTTGCCGCACTGGGGTGCACGGCGCTGCTCATTGCCGGCGTGGCGGCCTGGGGCGGGCAGCGCCTGGCGGCCAACACGCTCGTCGAGAGCGGCACGCCCGTGCGCGTGGGGCTCGTTCAGGGGAACATCGCACAGGCCGACAAGTGGAATCCCGGGCGGGCCGGTGCGATCGTCGAGCGCTACATGACGCTGACGCGCCAGGCCGTCGGGGCAGGGGCGCAGCTGGTCGTGTGGCCCGAGTCGGCCACCCCGTTCTACTTCGACGAGGAGCCGGTCGGGCAGGAGCTGGTCCGCGGGCTGGTGCAGTCCACCGGTGTGCCGCTGCTGTTCGGGACCGATGAAGTGGAGCGGAGTTCGCCGGCCCGCTACTTCGTCTCGGCCTTCATGCTCGACAGCATGGGCGCCACGGCGGCGGTGTACCGCAAGATGCACCTGGTGCCCTTCGGCGAGTACGTGCCGTTCAAGGACCTGCTGTTCTTCGTCAAGCCGCTGGTGGAAGCCGTGTCCGACTTCACGCCGGGCACCCGCGTGACGATGCTGCCCGTGAACGGGCACATGGTGAGCACGGCCATCTGTTACGAGGTCACCTACCCCTCGTTGATCCGCGAGGGCGTGCGGCAGGGCAGCGAGCTGCTGACCACGATCACGAACGACGCGTGGTACGGTGAGTCCTCCGCACCCTTCCAGCACTTCGAGATGGCGGCGATGCGTGCCATCGAGCAGGGGCGATACCTGGTGCGTGCGGCGAACACGGGCATCACCGGCATCGTGGACCCGTACGGGCGCGTCCGGGCGCGCACGCGGCTCGGGGAGACGACGGTGGTGGTGGGCGAGGCCCGCTTCGTGCAGTCACGGACGCTCTATGCCACAATGGGTGATCGCGTCGCGCACGCGGCCATCGCCCTGACGGTGCTGGCCCTTCTCGCGTCCCTCAGGAGACCATGGCCCTCGTCCTCGACGAACTGATCCGCCGTTCCACCGACCTGCTGAAACGAGCCGCCGACCTGCGGAGCTATCTTTGACGCCGCTCGACTCGACGAGGAGCTGAGCCGCCTCGAGGCGCGGATTGCCGCGCCGGATTTCTGGAACAGGCAGGCAGACGCCCAGACCACGCTGAAGCGCCGCCAGCGCATCAGCGAGGATCTGCAGCTGCGCGCGGCGCTCGCGCGGCGCACGGACGACATCGGCGTCCTCCTCGAATGGGCCGGGGCCGGTGAGGACGTGGCGGCGGATCTCGAGAAGGCGCTCGACGGCCTCGAGGCCGAGGTCGAGGCGGGCGAGATCAAGAAGATGCTCGGTGGCGAGCACGACGCCGCCAACGCCATCGTGTCCATCCATCCCGGCGCGGGCGGCACCGAGTCCCAGGACTGGGCCGAGATGCTGCTGCGCATGTACTTGAAGTGGGCCGAGCGCCGCGGGTTCAAGCGCACCATCCTGGAGTACCAGCCCGGCGAGGAGGCCGGGCTCAAGAGCGTCACCTTCACGCTGGCTGGCGAGTACGCCTTCGGCCTGATGGCGGCCGAGGCCGGCGTGCACCGCCTGGTGCGCATCTCGCCGTTCGACCAGGCTGCCCGGCGGCACACGTCGTTCGCGTCGGTCTACGTCTGGCCCGAGATGGACGAGGAGATCGAGATCGACATCCCGGAGAAGGACCTGCGGATCGACACGTACCGCTCGAGCGGTGCGGGTGGGCAGCACGTCAACGTCACTGACTCGGCCGTGCGCATCACGCACCTGCCGACCGGCATCGTCGTGTCGTGCCAGAACGAGCGGTCCCAGCACAAGAATCGCGACGTGGCGATGAAGGTGCTGAAGGCCCGCCTGTACGATCTCGAGGTCAAGAAGCAGCAGGCCCGGCTCGAGAACATCGGCGGCGCGAAGAAGGACATCGCGTTCGGATCGCAGATTCGGAGCTACGTGCTGCAGCCCTACCAGCTGATCAAGGACCACCGCACGAAGTACGAAGAGGGACAGGTCTACAAGGTGCTGGACGGGGACATCGACCCGTTCATCAAGACGTACTTGATGCAGAAGGCGTCCGGGACCCTGGGCGCGCCGGTCGAGGCCGACGCGGACGCCTGACCATCGGCGAGCGGTTCCAGAGGGCCCCGGGCGCCCTCGGCCTGCTCACCGCGGCGCGGCGACGGGCTGGGTCCCCGAGAGGAAGGCTTCGGTCAGCCCGTTGGGCGCGTCCGGCGGCAAAGGCTCGCCCGTGCTCCTGTCCACGGTCATGAACACGATGTTTCCCGGCGCCTCGAAGTCCGGCGCGTTCTCGCGATCCGCGCGCAGGTCCAGGTACGCCCTCATGAAGTCGATCCAGATGGGCAGGGCGGCCGTGGTGCCCGTCTCGTTCGGCCCAATCGGCTTCTTCTCGTCGTGCCCCAGCCACACGCCGACCGTGATGTTCGGATCGAATCCCACGAACCACGCGTCGGTGTAGTCGTCCACCGTGCCGGTCTTGCCGGCGAGCGGCCACTTGAGCGCGTTGGCCGCGGCGCCGGTGCCGCGGAGCACCACGCCCCGCAGCAGGTTGGTCATGACATACGCGGTATCGGCCCGGATCGCGTCCCGTGGAGTGGGCTGGTTCTCCTCGAGCAGCGTGCCGGATCGGTCGGTGATCGACAGCACGGAGAACGGCGTCATCCGGATGCCGTGGTTCGGGAACACGGAGAAGGCGCTCGTCAGCTCGAGGAGCGTGACTTCCTGCGCGCCGAGCGCCATCGAGAGGAACGGGCGGAAGGGCTGGCCGAAGCCGAAGCGCGCGGCGTAGGCCGCCACCTGCGTCGGCCCCAGCATCTCGATCACTTTCACCGCGGGGATGTTCCGTGACTGCTCGAGCGCATGGCGCAGCGTCATCGGTCCCTGGAACTTGCGGTCGTAGTTGCCGGGGACGTAGGGAGGCTGACCCGCGCCCGCGTCGAACGTGGTGGGGACGTCGTCGAGCATGGTCGTGGGTGTGAGGCCGCGGTCGATCGCCGCCGTGTAGAGGAAGGGCTTGACGGTGGAGCCCATCTGCCTGAGCGCCTGCGTGGCGCGATTGAACTTGCTGCGTGCGAAGCTGTAGCCGCCCACCATCGCCAGGACTTCACCCGTGCTGTTGTCCAGCGCGACGAGCGCGCCCTCGAGGACGGGCGGTTGTTCCAGCCGCAGCATGGCCGTCCCCGCCTCGGCGTCCAGCTTCGTGATCTCGACTTCGATGAGATCGCCGCGCTTCACGAGGTCGGCGGCCGACGTGCGCCTGGTCCATTGGATGGCGGGCCGGTCCAGCTGGCCCGTGATCGTTCCGAGCCGGACCTGTGCCACGGGGCCGTCCACCCCGGTCACCAGCGCCGGTACGATGTCCCCCTCGTTCATCGGGCGGGCCCAGCGCTCGTGCCTGAAGCCGTCGAGGGTGTGCTTCTCGTCGAGCACGTTGCGCACCGGCTTGCGGAACGTGCCGCGTCGCTTGTCCAGGCGACGCAGGCCCCGGTCGATCGCCTGGTTGGCTGCGCGCTGCAGCTCCAGATCGAGCGGCGTGCGGACCGTGAGCCCGCTCTCGTACAGCGCCTTCGCGCCGTACTTGGCCTCGAGGTACTTCCGCACCTCCTCGAGGAAATACGGGGCGGGGCTGCCCTCGGCCTGGGCCTCGCCGGCCACGACGATGGGCTTCGCCCTGGCCTCCCCGGCCTGCGCAGGCGTGATGAAGCCCTCGCTGGCCATGCGGTCGAGCGCGTAGTTGCGGCGGCGGAGGGCGGCCTCGGGATTCACGTACGGGCTCTGGCGCACGTTGGCCTGGATGATGCCCGCTATCATCGCCGCCTCCTCCAGCGCGAGGTCCTTCACGTCCTTCCGGAAGTAGAGCTGCGAGGCGGCCTGCACGCCGTACGCGCCGTGGCCGAAGTAGATCTGGTTGCAGTAGAGCGTGAAGATCTCCGGCTTGCTGTACCGCTTCTCGATCTGGATCGCGACCAGCGCCTCCTTGACCTTGCGCTCCCACGTGCGGTCGAAACCGATGGTCTTCGGGAAGAGGTTGCGCGCCAGCTGCTGGGTGAGCGTGCTGCCGCCGGGCACGTTGCCGCTCGACACGATGTCGCGGACCAGCGCGAGCATCATCCGCGAGATGCTGAGGCCGGTGTGCTGGAAGAACCCGGCGTCTTCGGCGGCCAGGATGGCCTGGCGCAGCGTGACGGGGATGTCCTCGTAGTGCACGACGACGCGACGCTCGACGGCGAACTCGCCCACGACCTGGCCGTCCCGGTCGAGGACGCGCGTGATGGTATTCGGTTGATAGTTGTCGAGGGCGGAGACCTCGGGCAGGTCGTCCGAATAGGCGAAAAGCACCCCGCTCAGCGTGCCGAGCAGGGCGGCGCCCACGAAGAGCGCCACGATGGTCGCATGGCGGGCGATGCGAATGACGACGGTCATGCGCGCAAGTTCCAGTATAGCAACAGGATGGGGCGTTCGGTCTGGTCCGGGAGTATCCCATCCTTGACACTGAAATACTCAGATTTCATACTGAGACCATGAGCAAAATTATCGGCATCGACCTGGGAACCACCAATTCAGTAGTCGCGGTGATGGAGGGCGATCAGCCGACCGTCATCCAGAACGCCGAAGGCAGCCGGCTGACGCCGTCCGTTGTGGCGTTCAGCAAGACCGGCGAGCGGCTGGTGGGCCAGGTGGCCAAGCGTCAGGCGGTCACCAACCCCGAGAACACCATCTTCTCCATCAAGCGGTTCATGGGCCGCCGCTTCACCGAAGTGAGCGAGGAGATGAAGATGGTGCCCTACACGGTGGCCGGGGCCGCCAACGGGGACGTGCGGATCAAGGCGGGCGGCCAGGAGCTCGCGCCGCCGCAGATCTCGGCGATGGTGCTCCAGAAGCTGAAGCAGGCCGCCGAGGACTACCTGGGCCAGCCGGTCACCAAGGCGGTGATCACGGTGCCCGCCTACTTCAACGATGCCCAGCGGCAGGCGACCAAGGAAGCCGGACAGATTGCCGGCCTCGAGGTGATGCGCATCGTCAACGAGCCGACGGCCGCCGCGCTGGCCTACGGCCTCGACAAGAAGTCGAACGAGACCATCGCCGTCTACGACTTCGGCGGAGGCACGTTCGACATCTCCATCCTGGAAGTCGGCGAGGGCGTGGTGGAGGTCAAGTCCACCAACGGGGACACGCACCTGGGCGGCGACAACCTGGACCAGCGCATCATCGAGTGGATCATCGACGAGTTCCGGAAGGAAGAGGGCATCGATCTCGGGAAGGACCGCATGGCGCTCCAGCGCCTGCGCGAGGCCGCCGAGAAGGCGAAGATGGAGCTCTCGTCGGTGATGGAGACCGAGATCAACCTGCCGTTCATCACGGCGGACGCCACCGGCCCCAAGCACCTCACCCGCAAGCTGACGCGCGCCAAGTTCGAGTCGCTCGTGGAGGAGCTGCTCCAGCGGACGGTCGTGCCGACCCGGCAGGCCTTGAAGGATGCCGGCGTCGACGCCCCGACGATCGACGAAGTGGTCCTGGTGGGGGGCTCCACCCGCATCCCGCGCGTCCAGGCCATCGTCAAGGAGCTGTTCGGCAAGGAACCGCACAAGGGCGTGAACCCGGACGAGGTGGTCGCGGTGGGCGCGGCCATCCAGGCGGGCGTGCTGGCGGGCGAGGTGAAGGATCTCCTGCTGCTCGACGTCACGCCGCTCTCGCTCGGCATCGAGACCCTCGGCGGGGTGATGACCTCGCTCATCTCGCGCAACACGACCATCCCGACGCGCAAGAGCGAGGTGTTCTCGACGGCGGCCGACAACCAGACCAGCGTGGAAGTGCACGTGGTTCAGGGCGAGCGGCCCCTGGCGCGCGACAACCGCACGCTGGGCCGCTTTCACCTCGTGGGCATCCCGCCGGCGCCGCGTGGCGTGCCGCAGATCGAGGTCACGTTCGACATCGACGCGAACGGCATCGTCAACGTGTCGGCCAAGGACCTCGGCACGCAGAAGGAGCAGAAGATCACGATCACGGCGTCGTCCGGCCTCAGCAAGGAGGAAGTGGACCGGATGATGAAGGAGGCCGAATCGCACGCGGACGAGGACAAGCAGCGCCGCGAGGAGATCGAGACCCGGAACCGCGCGGACCAGGCCGTGTACGGCGCCGAGCGGATGCTCAAGGACACCGGCGACAAGCTGTCGGCCTCGGAGCGCGCGGAGATCGAAGCCGCGATGGCCGACGTGAAGAAGGCCGTCGAGGCCGGCGATACGGCGGGCATGAGCGCCGGCATGGATCGCCTGGTGGCGGCGCAGCACAAGGCGGCCGAGTCGATCTACCGGCAGCAGGCGACGCCGGGCGGCGGCGCCGGCGAGCCTGGCGCCGCGGCGGGAGACACCGCCAGCGCATCCACGGGCGGCCCCGGCAGTGACGGGGACGTGATCGACGCGGAGGTCGTCGACGACAAGAAGTGACGCCTATGGATCTCTACATCGTCCTCGGCGTGCAGCGCGAGGCGACGCCCGGCGACATCAAGCGGGCGTACCGCCGCCTGGCGCGACGCTGGCACCCGGACATCAACCCCGGAGACCGCGATGCCGCCATTCGGTTCCGGCAGGTGCTGGAGGCGTACGAGACGCTGATCGATCCGGACCGGCGCCGGCGCTACGACGCGGGCCACGCGCCCGTGCCGCGCGCCGAACAGGCGCCGGCGTACGGGTTCGCGGGGTTCGACTTCTCGCCGCGCGTGCACGCGGAGCGGACGACGACGTTCGGGGAGTTGTTCGAGGACGTATTCGCCCGGAGCCGGCCGCCAGAGGTGGCACCCGCTCATGGGTCGGACATCCACGCGCAGGCCCGGCTGACCTTCGAGGAAGCGTGGCACGGCACCGGGCGGGCCGTCACGGTCACGCGGCACCATCCCTGCCCGCACTGCGCCGGCTCGGGCTTCCACCGTGTGTCCGAGACACGCTGCGTCTCGTGCGAAGGGGCGGGCACCGTAAGGACCGTGCGCGGGCACATGGTGTTCAGCAAGAACTGTCCCCGCTGCGCGGGCACGGGCCTGCTGCGGCAGGAGCGCTGCGAGTCGTGCCACGGCCAGGGCGTCGCGCCGCGGACCGAGACGATCGCGGTCCACATCCCGCCTGGCGTGCCCGACGGCGCCCGTGTGCGGGTGCCGGGCAAGGGACACGCCGGCGTGCGGGGTGGCGCGCCCGGCGACCTCTACCTCGAGGTCGCGGTGGAGCCCCATCCCGTGTTCCGGCGCGACGGCGACGACGTGCACATGGTGCTGCCCGTGGCGGTGCACGAGGCCGGCCTCGGGACGAAGATCGAGGTCGCCACGCCCGGGGGGGGCGCACGCGTGCGGATTCCCCCGGGCACGCAGTCTGGTCAGCGCTTCCGGTTGCGTGGGCGGGGCGTGCCGACGCGTGGCGGGGAGCGCGGGGATCTCGTGGTGGAAGTGCGCCTCGCGCTGCCGCGGGTGCTCGATGAGCGCTCGAAGGAACTGCTCCGCGAGTTCGGGCGCATCAACGGGGAAAGCGTGCGGGACTGATGGCCAAGAACACCGGCAAGGCGTACTTCATGATCAGCGCCGTCGCGCAGCGGTATGACATTCATCCGCAGACGCTGCGCCTCTACGAGCGCGAAGGCCTGCTCAAGCCCTCCCGGACCGAGGGCAACACGCGGCTGTACTCCGAGGAGGACCTCGAGCAGCTCGAGACCATCCTCGCCCTCACCCGCGATCTGGGCGTCAACCTGGCGGGAGTCGAGATCATCCTCAACATGCGCCGGAAGATGGAGCAGATGCAGGCCGAAGTCAACGAGTTCATGGCGTATGTGAAGCACGAGTTGGCGCGCGGCCTGGACGACTGGGAGCAGCGCCTCGGAACGGCGCTGGTGAAGTCGTCGCCGAGCGATCTCGTCAAGGCGTCGACACGCGTGCCGCAGGCCACCGTGTCGGCCGGCGAACACGCGCCGCGGCGCAAGGCCCGCGAATAGGGCGATCGGCCTTCCCGCGAGATCCGGTACAATCGACGGCGTGCGCAGGATCGAATCCCTCGCGGCCGATTCGGCAACCCTTCACGCCTACCTCCAGGAAATCGCACGGTTTCCCCCTCTCGACAGCGCACAGGAGCGCCGGCTCGCCGAGCGCGTGCGGGACCGGGACGAGGATGCGCTGGCGCGGCTCGTCGAGCCGCACCTCGGCCTCGTGGTGCGGTACGCGCGACGCTACCGGCACATGGGCGTGCCGCTCCTCGAGCTGGTGCACGATGGCAACCTGGCGCTCATCGACGCCGCACGGCGGTTCGAGCCCGCGCGCCACGGTCGCTTCGCGGCGTATGCGCTCTGGTGGGTGCGCCAGGGCGTGCTCCACCGGTTGACGCTCGCGCCCGAGCGGCACACCCGTCGCGTGGACGCGGACAGCCGGACGTCGCATCTGGTCGAGGCTCTCGGTGTCGCGATCGAGGAGGCCTGTAACCGCCGCGCCGGCGAGGACGAGCTGTCGCCGTCCGACGTTCGACTGCTGGGCGAGCAGTGGCGGCGCGTGCCGGAGAGCGAGCTCCTGGTGGACGACGAGTCGCTGGACCTCGACGAGCTCGTGCCGGCCACCATCGACGAGCAGGAGGACGCCGTGCGGTTGGCGCTCGTGTCGGACCTGGAGATCTCGCTGCTCGAGCTCGACCCGAAGGAACGCCGCGTGCTGGAGCTGCGGCTGGGGCTCCACGACGGCGAGCCTCGCAGCATCGATCAGGTCGGCGACCGCCTGCGGGTGTCGCCCGCCCGGGCCGAACGCCTGTCCACGCGGGCCATCGTCAAGCTCCGCAGGCAGCGCGCCGTGCGCAGCTCGCTCAACTAGGACGCGCGCGATGGCCTGTCCCCTCTGCAACGACACGCGCTGGCGCAGCGTGGTCGCCGACGGCGTCGAGCGTGTCGTGCGCTGCGACTGCTGGCGCGCGGCCGTCCTCGAGCGCCTGATGGCCGAGGCGCGCATCCCGCAACGTTACGCCCGTTGCGAGCTGGCGAACTTCGAACACGACACCGACTCGATGCGCGAGGCGTATCGCCGCGCGATGGCCTTCATCGATGCCTTCCCGGTGGTCGACCGGGGACTGCTGTTGTACGGGAAGCACGGAGTGGGAAAGACCCACCTGGCCGTCGCCATCTTGAAGG
>JBFWQE010000018.1:10026-55469 GCA_050249615.1 Vicinamibacterales bacterium | reverse complement strand
GCCCCTCGGCGAAGCGTAGCGAGGCCGTGCCTCGCGGCGCGGCACGTGCAATGTGCCCCTGGCCAGGAGGGCCGGCCGCGTTACTCACGCAGGGCGCCGACAGACGGCGCCGGCCGCCGATACAGCACGTAGCTGAATCGCCCGTGCAGCCACGCCTGGCCTTTTGCATCGTCATGCGATGGACTCGTCCAGCACGCGGGCGCGCCCGACCGTGACCCTGGCGCTCGAGGCGCTCCCGGCTCGGATCAGCGCGTCGCCGCGGATTCGTGCCCCGCGGCACAGATTCATGGCAGCTCCCGGCCTCGCTCAGGACGCCCGGGCCCCAGAGCGCGTCACCGCCGCGAGCGCGGCGTGCAAGTCCTCGAGCACCCGCCGCAGATTGGACTCCGCTCCGGGGCTCAACGAGGCGTTCACCTCGAACTCATACCCCGGAATGGCCAGCGCAAAGGCGCGCGGCGCGCGACCGTACAGCGTGCCGCAGAGGGCGAGCACCGATCCCATGTCGAGCACGTGTGTCGAGAACGGCAAAGCGGGCGAGGGCTCGACCGGCGCCACCGAGTAGGGCGCTGGCGCGTCCTGAGCCTTCGTCGCGTCGACGAAGAGCACGGTGTCGTACCCCGACAACAGGAGGGCGTCTTCGGGCGCGAGCTGATAACCGCCCTCGAGCGCGACGCCCGGAGGCACGCCTTCGCGCTCGAGCCGCTCGACAAGAAGCGGCCCGAGGCCATCGTCCCCCCGGCCGACGTTGCCGATGCCGTAGATGAGCAGCGGCGGCCGGACGATCCCGAGGAGCGGGCTCATCAGGTGCGCCGTACGAACTCGTGCAGCAGTTCGCCGGCACTGTTCTCCACGTTCACGACCAGCGGCATCTGGCCGAGTGCATGGGTGGCGCAGCTCAGGCACGGATCGTAGGCGCGGATGGCCACCTCGACCTGGTTGAGCATCCCCTCGGTGACCTCGAGATGGCCGCTGATGACGCGATCGGCCACCCATCCGACCGCCCGGTTCATCGCCTCGTTGTTGTGCGTGGTCGAGACGATGAGATTGCACATCGTGACCAGGTCGTCGTCTCCCACCTTGTAGTGGTGGATCAACGTGCCGCGGGGCGCCTCGATCACCCCGACCCCCTCTCCCGTGCGGCGCCCCTCCTTTCGCAGGTCGCCTGCCATCAGATCCGGATCGTGCAGGAGGTCGCGGATGACCTCTGCGGCGTGGAGCGCCTCGATGAGCCGCGCCCAGTGCATGTGCATGGACATGCCGTGCGGGCGTCCGGACGTATAGGCGCGGTAGATCTCGAACTCCCGCTGCGCGAGCGGCGTCGGAATGAAGTCGCAGGTGTTGAGCCGGGCCAGCGGGCCCACACGGTACCAGCCTCGCTCACGGCCCAGGCTGCGGATGTACGGGAACTTCATGTAGCTCCAGGGTCGGGTCTCCTCGGCGATGTACTCGGCGTACTGCTGCACGTCCACGCCATCGAAGATCCGCCGGCCCTCGGCATCCCGGGCACGAAGGGCCCCGTCGTAGAGATCCATGCCGCCGTCCGCGCGCACCAGGCTCATGTAGTTGGAGGGAAACGCCGCGAAGCCGTCCACCAGCGCCGCATGGTCCTGGTGGAACGCCTTGAAGCGCTCGAGTCCCTCCTGCGCCCACGCCACCATGGTGTCCGCATTCATGCCGCCCGGGCCCGCCACCAGCGACTCACGCTCCTCGACGGTGAGGTGCTTGTTGATGCCGCCCGGCACGGCGCCGGTGCCGTGAATCTTCTTGCCCGCGGTGACACGGATGACCTCCTGCCCGAACCTGCGCATGAGCACGGCCTTGCGCGCGATGTCGGGGAACGCCTCGATCACGCCGACGATGTTCCGGCGCGCCGGGTCCGCGTCCATCCCGAACAGCAGGTCGGGTGAGGCCAGGTGGAAGAAGTGGAGCACGTGCGACTGGAAGATCTGGCCGTAGTGCATCAGCCGCCGCATCTTGTCCGCCGTGGGCGTGAGATCCCGCGACCTCAGGCCCAGGACGACGTCCATGGCCTTCGCCGCGCAGAGGTGGTGGCTCACCGGGCAGATGCCGCACAGCCGTTGCACCAGGACGATGGCCTCCCAGTAGGGCCTGCCCTGCACGAAGCGCTCGAAGCCGCGGAACTCGACGATGTGCAGGCGCGTGTCGAGGACGCGATGGTCGTCGTCGACGCGGATGGTGATCTTGCCGTGGCCTTCCACGCGGGTAATCGGGTCGATCGTGATCTTGCGCATGGCGGTTCAGTCGAACTTGAAGTCCTCGTAGGCGATCTCGCCGATCGGCCGGCCTTCGGCGATGGCGACGAGGGCCTGCCACAGCAGATCCGGATCCGGGGGGCAGCCGGGGAGGAACGCGTCCACCTTGACGATCTCGTGGCACGGATAGACGCGGTCCAGGATGGCCGGCAGGTCCTCGTCGTTGGGAATGAGGGCGTTGTCCACGGTGGGTCCCTGCAGGTATGAGGCGCCGAACAGCTCCCGCATCGGGATGCCGTTCCGCATGGCCGGGAGGCCGCCGGTGATGGCGCACTGCCCGACGGCGATGAGGGTCCGGCACTGTCTGCGGAACTCGCGGAGCACGTGCACGTTGTGAGTGTTGCAGCATCCGCCCTCGACGAGGCCCACATCGCACGGCTCCGTGAAGGTCTTCAGGTCGTCGAAGGGAGACCGCCGGAGGTCGTAGTGCTCGACCAGGCCGAGGATTCGCTCGTCGATGTCGAGCAGCGACATGTGGCAGCCGAAGCAGCCCGCGAGCGAGGTGGTGGCCAGCGTGAGCTTCGGCCGTGGCCCCGCGGTCACGACCGCCGGCCTTTCTCGACGTCCGCGCCGATGGGCGTCAGATCGTAGGTGCGCCGGCCCACCGGCACCTGGTAGTGCGGGCCCTTCTTGAGCAGCGCGCCGACGGGGCAGATGTCCATGGCCTTCTGCGCGGTCTCTTCCGTCAGCGCGTCGGGCAGGGTGCGATCCACCGTGATGCGAATGTCGCGGCCGCGGTTCGCGAAGCCGAAGATGTCGCGGCCCCCGCGCGACTTCACGCCGCGGACGCACCGGAGGCACTGGATGCAGCGGTTGTGCTCGAGGATGAGGTGGGGCAGCGACGCGTCGACGTCGCGCTTCGTGAACAGGAAGGGGAAGCGCGGCACGTCCATCCGGTAACGGTACGCCAGCGCCTGCAGCTGGCAGTCGCCGCTCTTCTCGCAGCTCGGGCACATGTGGTTGCCCTCGACGAAGAGCATCTCGATGAGGCCCTTTCGCAGGTCCGCCAGCTCGGGACTCTCGCTCTCCACCACCATGCCGTGCGACACGGGCGTCGTGCAGCCCGCCACCACGCGCCCGCCCACCTTCACCGTGCACACCCTGCAGGTTCCGGCCGGCGGCAGGCTCTTGTAGTCGCAGAGCGTGGGGATGTAGGTGCCGGCCTCGCGAGCCGCCTCGACGATGCTCTGGCCCTCGCGGGCCGCGATGGTCGCGCCGTTCAGGACGATCTGGAGGTGTCCCTGTTCCATGGGAGGCTAGGCTTTCTCGAGGTTCGGGCGGCGGCCGGCGACGGCGAGCGACTCCGCCGCCGCGAAGTCGAGGTTGAACTGCGAAACGAAGTCGACGTCGGTCCGCACGCGTCCGCGGTAGTAGTCCTCGAAGTGTTCCAGCGTGGTCAGCAGCGGGTTGGGCGCCGTCTGTCCCAGTCCGCAGCGCGACGCGGCGCGCACCATGCGGCCGAGCTGCTCGATGGCCTCGAGGTCGTGGACGGTGCCGTTGCCCACCATGATCTTCTCGAGCGACTTCAGCAGCAGCGTGGTCCCGGCGCGGCACGGCACGCAGAAGCCGCAGGTCTCGTTGGCGAAGAACGTCATGTGGTTGTGCACGATGGACAGCAGGTCGCGGCGCTCGCCGAACACCGTGAACGCGCCGCCCGTCCCGAGGTCCGCGTAGCAGAGGCGGCGGTCGAACTGCCGTGGCGACACGCAGGTGCCGGACGGTCCGCCGACCTGCACGGCGAGCGTGTCCGAGGCCCCGCAGAGCGCCAGCACCTCGCCGACCGTGGCGCCCCACTCGATCTCGTACACGCCGGGCCGGTCGCAATCGCCGGCAATGCTGAGCAGCTTCACCCCCGATGAGGCGTCCGTGCCCATCGCGCGGAACCAGTCGGCTCCCAGGGTCATGATCCGGGCGGCCGCCGCGAAGGTCTCGGGGTTGTTGACCACGGTCGGGCGCCGGCGGTAGCCCGATACCACCGGGAATGGCGGGCGATTGCGCGGCGTGCCGCGCTTCCCCTCGGCCGACTCGATCAGGGCTGATTCCTCGCCGCAGATATAGGCACCCGCGCCCAGCCGGAGGCGGATGTCGAAGCTGAAGGGGCTGCCCAGGATGCGGCGGCCGAGCAGCTTCCGGTCGCGCAACGACTGGAGCACTTCCTCGAGGTGGCGCTGCAGGTAGGCGTACTCCGCACGGAGATAGACGAGACCGCGGCTCGCCTCGACGGCGTAGGCCGCGACGGTCATGCCCTCGAACACCTGCTCCGCGCGCTCGGTCATGAGGACGCGATCCTTGAACGTGCCCGGCTCGCCCTCGTCGACGTTGCAGATGACGTAGCGGGATTCCGCGTCGGTGGCCCGGCACATGGCCCATTTCTGGCCGGTGGGGAAGCCCGCGCCGCCACGTCCGCGCAGCCCCGACCGCTTGATCGCCTCGATGACGTCGAGCGACGAGGCGTCGAGCGTCTGCGCCAGGGCCTCACCCGCCTCGTAGGGCGCGAAGAAGACGGGGCCCGCCTGCCGGATGTTGTTGCGGACCTCGGCCCGGATGGACGGCGAGGCGTTCCGTCCGTCGCCGAGCGGGCCGACGAGGTCGGCGGGCGCACGTCCGGCCCTGATGCCCTCGACGATGTCCCGGACGCGCGCCGGCGTGAGGCAGGTGAAGACCACGTCGTCGACCAGGGCGGCTGGCTCCTGGTCGCACATGCCGATGCAGGAGGTTTCGTAGAGGCCGATGGCCTGGTCGGTACTCGTCGTGCCGAACGGCGTGCCGACCGCCTCCTCGAACGCCGCGGCGACCGCCGCCGACCCCGCCATCTCGGCGGTGGCGCTGGTGTTCAGGTAGACCGTGGTGCGGCCGCGATGCTCGCGCGAGAGGAAGTGGTAGAAGGTCGCCGTCCCCTCGACGTGCACGCGCGGCAGGTCCATCTCGTCGGCGACGATGGTGATGGCCTCGTCGGGCACCGACCGGAACCGCTGCTGGACGTCACGGAGGATGGCCAGCAGCTGGCGGCGCTCACCGAGGTGGCGCTCGACGATCTCGTGGATCTCCGCGCGCATGGCACCAGTCTATGTCAGCGGCGTCGCGCAAATGCGGCGACTCATCAGGCCGACGCATAACCTCGTCGGTCGCAGGAGCTAGCCCGGCTGAGTGTTCCCGGAGGGGCGCCGATACAGCACGTAGCTGAACCGCCCGTGCAGCCACGCCTCGCCCTTTGCATCGTCGTGCTTGCTGTCGATCGACTCGTCCAGCACGTGGGCGTAGTGACCGCCCAGGCGCTCCACTTCCTGCACGATGCGGTCGCGCGCGGCCTGCATCAGCTCCGCATAGCAGCGATCCCACAGCTCGTCGCGGTGGAGGAGCGTTCCCTGCACGCGACCGCTGGTCGCCTCGACGATGTGCTCATCGAGGATCTCGGCGTCCACCGGGGGGAGATTGCGGTGCCAATAGACAATGTCGTGCGGGATGTCGGGCGTATCGGTCATGCGGCTCGGAGATGATTGTACAGGCCCACCGTACGCTACGATCCCGCCTCATGATCCGCTGGTTCGTGCTGTCCTTCCTCCTCGTCGCGGTGCCCACGGCGGCGCAACCTCAACCGGTTCCGGCGCCCGAGCTGCCCATCGTCCGTGTCATCGCCACCGGCGGGACCATCGCCGGCGTGCAGGACGCGCCCGGTACCCTCGGCGGCTACCGGGCCGGCACCCGCAGCGTAGGCGAGATCGTCCAGAGCGTCCCGGAGCTCACGCGCTTCGCGCAGATCGAGACCGAGCAGTTCCTGAACGTGGCCAGCCCCGAGATCCTGCCGTCGCACTGGGTTGCGCTGTCGAAACGCATCAACGAGCTGCTGAAGCGCGAGGACCTCGAGGGCATCGTCGTCACCCACGGTACCGACCGGCTCGAGGAGACGGCCTTCTTCCTCTACCTGACCGTCAAGTCCGACAAACCGGTGGTCGTGGTGGGCGCGCAGCGACCCGCGACGGGCATCAGCCCGGATGGCCCCATCAACCTGCTCTCTGCCGTGCGCACGGCGGCGTCGCCGAAGGCGCGCGGCATGGGCGTGATGGTGGTGATGGACGACCGCATCCTCTCGGCGCGCGAGAATCGCAAGCTTTATCCACGCACGGGCGGGTTCAGCACCGGCGAGATGGGCATGCTCGGCGTCGTGGCGGGCCGCGGCCCCGAGTTCTTCTTCAAGCCCGCGCGGCGCCATGGAGTGGACACGGAGTTCGACGTCACGGCCATCGACACGCTCCCGACCGTGGAGCTCGTGTTCTCGTACCCCGGCGGGGAAGGCCCGCGACTGGGCGCGAACACGCTGGGTGTGGTCGCCGTGACGACCAGCGGGTTCGCGCCGGGCGAGCGGGAGGCGTTCACGGAGATCCGCCGTCGGGGCATCGTCCTGGTGCAGGCGTTCCCGACGGGCGAGCACGTGGCCAACGGTCCTTCGCCCGCGCCAGGGCCAGGCGCCGGTCCGCGCGGCCCGCAGGCGGGCCCGCCAGCCGGGGCGGACCAGGGTGGCCCCGGCCAGCAGAGCCTTCCGCCGCCGGTCGCGGTGCAGCACCTGCTGCCGCAGAAGGCGCGCATCCTGCTGATGCTGGCGCTGACGAAGACGAAGGACCCGCGCGAGATCCAGAGGTTTTTCAACGAGTACTGATCAGGTGCGGGCGGGTGCGGGCGGGTGCGGGCGGGTGCGGACAGGTGCGGGCGGGTGCGGGCAGGTGCGGCAGTTTCGTACTGACGCCCGTCGCGTCGCTTCCCAAGGAGGCCCGGACCCCGGCCCGAGGCCGCGCCGCCGCCCCGCCGGCTCGATACAACTTGTGACAGCGCTCCCCTGGGGCAGACCCGTTAGACTGACGCCTTACGTAACGTGCGTTCAAGTTTCCGGCCCAACGGATTGTTTTCTCTGCCCTATCTGCGCCATCTGCGTCATCTGCGTCATCTGCGTCCGTCCATCTGCGGAACGGTGAGGCTCTGGGTCTGCGCCGCCTGCGTCATCTGCGGATCCGTCTTGTCTGCGCCGTCTGCGTCGGCGCAGCCCTCGGCGGACGCCCCGTTGCCCGACGAACCGGTGTTGGACATCAAGGCCGTCGACCCGCACTCCTACCGCGCCGTGGCCGCGCGGGTCCCCGACGGCCAGGCGCCGAAGATCGACGGGCACCTGGACGACGACGTGTGGCAGCTGGCTCCGGTCAACGGCAACTTCGTCCAGCGCGAGCCGCGCTTCGGCGCGCCGGCGACGGAGAAGACCGAGTTCCGCGTCCTCTACGACGATCGCACCATCTACATCGCCGTGTGGGCGTGGGACAGCGATCCGTCCGGCATCCTCGGCAGCGAGCTGAAACGGGACTCCGGCCTCCGGAAGGGCGACCAGATCAAGCTCACCTTCGACACGTTCCACGATCACCGGAACGCGTACTACTTCAGCACCAACCCGCTCGGCGCCTACAAGGACGCCAACTCCGTCGAGAACGGCCGCACCATCAACTACGACTGGAACGCGGTGTGGGACAACCGGACGTCGGTGGACGACAAGGGCTGGTACGTGGAGGCCGCGATACCCCTGAGTCAGCTGCGCTTCCCGACCACGATGGGCGAGGCGCTGTGGGGGCTGAACCTGTGCCGCATCATCCTCCGCAAGAACGAGGAGGACTACTGGGTGCCCTTCCCGCGCGAGTGGGGTGCTTCTGGCTTCGCGCGCATGTCGAACGCGGGGGTGCTGGCCGGCCTCACCGATCTGCGCCCGCGCCGGCGCATGGAGCTCGTGCCCTACGTCCTGCCGACGGTCTCGCGCGACTTCGCGCTGCCGGGCACGGCCACGCGCCAGGCGAAGTTCGGCGGCGACTTCAAGATCGGGCTCACCAACGAACTCACGGCCGACCTCACGTACCACACCGACTTCGCGCAGGTGGAAGCGGACCAGGAGGTCGTGAACCTCTCGCGCTTCAGCCTGTTCTTTCCGGAGCGCCGCCAGTTCTTCACCGAGGGCGCGGGCATCTTCGACTACGGGAAGTC
Source organism: Vicinamibacterales bacterium (assembly GCA_050249615.1). Lineage (GTDB taxonomy): Bacteria > Acidobacteriota > Vicinamibacteria > Vicinamibacterales > UBA2999 > VFZN01. Next base: position 47,184 of record JBFWQE010000018.1, on the reverse strand, counting down.
GGCGTCGGGCCTGTCGGGCGATGCGGCCACCGGTGATCCCGGCCTGCTCTCGCTCTTCTACAGTCGCCGCATCGGCCTGGCCGATGGGCAGGAAGTACCCATTCTCGGCGGCGGGCGCGTGACGGGCCGCGTCGGCCAGTACGCGGTGGGCGTGATGAACGTGACGACCGAGGCCGCCACGGTGCGCCGCGGCGGCGCGGCGCAGCCGGTCGACGGCGCCAACTTCACGGTGCTCCGCGTCAAGCGCAACATCCTCAGCAAGTCCTCGCTCGGCGCGGTGTTCCTGAACAGCCAGGGCGGGGTCTCCGACTACAACCGGGCCGCCGGCCTCGACGCCGGCTTCTTTCTCGGGCAGAACCTCACGGTCATCGGCCTGCTGGCCCGGACGCAGTCTCCAGAGGAGGCGCTGGCCGATGCGCCCTCCAGCGGCTCGGACCTCGCCGGCATCGTGGACGTGAACTACAAGACGGACCGCTTCACCTACGGCGCGCAGTACCAGGACATCGGATCGCGCTTCAACGCCGAGATGGGGTTCGTGCCGCGCATCGACATCCGCGCGACAAAGGCGAAGGCCGGCTGGACGCCGCGGCCGAAGTGGCCGGGCGTACGGCAGATGCACTACACCGCGCAGGTGGACTACTACGAGGATCACCAGGGCCGCGTCAGTTCCCGCACGCAGTCGTTCGAGGCACAGATGCAGCGGCAGGACACCTCGAGCGCGAGAATCACCGTGGACCGCGAGCTGGACAGCCCGCTCGTCCCCTTCGCCACGGCCGGCACCACCATCGCGCCCGGCACCTATCAGTGGACGACGACGACGCTCAACTACGTATCGAACCAGGCGCGTCGGGTGTACGGCTCGGCCACGGTCAACCTGGGCGGTTACTACAACGGAGAGCGCCAGAGCATCACCGGCGCCGTCAACTTCATCGTCGGGCGGACGCTGCTCTTCGAGCCGAACTACACGCGCAACCGGATCACCCTGCCGGGGCAGCCCGTCTACACCAGTAACGTGGTGAACGTGCGCGTCAGCCACTCGTTCTCACCGAACCTGTTCCTGAAGGGCTTCGCGCAGTACACCGACGACCGCCGCACGGCCAGCTTCAATTTCCTCTTCTGGTACATCTACAAGCCCGGCAGCGACCTCTACATCGGCTACAACCAGGGGTGGGACGCGAACCTGCCGGTGCCGCGGCAGTACACCGTCAGGAACCGCTCGCTCGCGGTGAAGCTCACCTATTGGCTGGCACGATAGGCCGCCTCGGGAACCGCCAGTCGTCGATCACCGGCTGCACCACGCCCGCCTGCGTACCGCAGCCGCTCGACGATGGTCGGCGAGACGAAGTCGGTCACCTCGACCTCGTGCAGAGCCACCGGGGTATCCTACGGCAGGTGCGGATGGGCGCTGGTCGGTGCGAACAGGTGCGATGGGTGCGAGGAGGAGCGACGATGAGCGCGTGGGACTCTGGTATCCGACGATGGGTGTGTGCGCTGGCCGTCGTGGCTGGGTTCGCGGCAGGGCCGCTCGCGGCGCAGAGCGGACCGCCGGTGGATCCGAAGGCCACGCGCAAGGCCGACCTCGTGGAGCTGGTGAAACTCGACCCCACCATCAAGCTCGACATCCGCTACGCGGGCACGAACAACTTCCTGGGCAAGCCCGTGTATCCCGAGGCGCGCGCGTTCCTGCAGCGGCCGGCGGCCGAGGCCCTGCTCGCTGCGCACAAGGAGCTGGCGCGGCACGGCTATGGCCTGCTCATCCACGACGGCTACCGCCCGTGGGCCATCACAAAGCTGTTCTGGGACATGACCGCCGGCCCGCAGCGCGAGTTCGTCGCGGACCCGAAGACCGGCTCGAAGCACAACCGCGGCTGCGCCGTGGACCTGACGATGTACGACCTGGCGCTGGGGACGGTGGTGGAGATGCCTGGCGGGTACGACGAGATGACGCGTCGTTCGTATCCTGACTACGAGGGCGGCCCACCGGAGGCGCGGGGCAAGCGGGATCTCTTGCGCCAGGCGATGGAGCGCCACGGCTTCACCGTGGAGCCCAACGAGTGGTGGCACTTCAACTTCCGGGACTGGGAGCAGTACCCGATCCTGGACATCCCGTTCTCCGCGATCCGCTAGCGAACGGAAACCACGAAGTCACGAAGGGAACCACGAAGGTCACGAAGCCAAGACCTCAAGGCCCAGGACCCAAGCCTCAAGCCCCAAGCCCCAAGTCCCAAGACCCAAGTCCCACAGCCTACTGCCGCGTCGGCCGCGGGCGGGGCGGGTCCAGATTCGCGGGCCAGCCGTGGACGAAGACGTGCTTCACCGTGGCCTTCTCGTCGAAGAGATCGCCCGAGGTCACCACGAGGTTGGCGAGCTTGCCAATCTCGATGGAGCCCATCCGGTCCGCCACGCCAGCCATGCGTGCGGCGTCCAGTGTGAGCACGGCCAGCGCCCTGTCGTGGGCGAGGCCCTGCTGAATCGCCTTCGCGGCATTCTTCACGATGTCCGACGGGTGCTCGAGCCCGGCGGAGGCGAACGCGAAGGGCACGCCCGCCTTGTCCAGCATCGCAGCCGTCGCGGGCGCCCGTGCTCGTGCCCGCAGCGTGGGTAGCGGCTCGTCGGCGTCCGGGGCCAGCGACTCGGAACGCGTGGGGTAGTTCAGGCTCAGGATCACGCGGGCGTTCGCGGCCTTCAGTTCGTCCACCACCTGGCCCGCTTCGCGCCCGCCGGTGATGATCGGTTGCAGCGAGAAGCTCTTCGCCATGTCGAGCGCGCGCAGGATCTCGGCGGCGGTGTCGGCCTCGAACGCCACGGGCAGCCGGCCGGCCAGCGCCGGCTGCAGCGCGTCCAGCGCGGGGTCGTAGGCGGCGCCCGCGGCGAGCGCGGTGTCCGTGCGCCCGTAGTGCTGGCCATCGAGAAGCATCTGCCGCACGAAAGCGATGACACCCATCAGCGAGTTCGGATAGGCGTTGCCGCCAGCCGGGCGCTCCGAGAACGTCACATGCAGTGCCACCGGTGCACGGAGAACGAGCGGTCCCTTTCGCGGATCGGCCACCGCGCCAATCTGGGGCTCGTCGGGCGGCAGCGCCGTCGCGATGAGCGCGCTCTGGCCGCGGATGGCGTCGCCGTCGGGCGTGGCGAGGAGGGCCGTGATGCCGGCGGCCACCGCGCGGGCCAGCTGAGGCGAGGCCGGGTCCACCACGTCTGCCGCGCGGAAGTGCGCGCGTCGCAGGTAGTCGGCTTTCACGCGTTCCACGTCTTCGGTGGTGCGGGGATTCTCGGCCCGGGGCGCGGGCGGCAGTGCGAGGCCCGCAGTGCTGCCCATGTCGATGAGGCCGGGATACACCGTGAGGCCGGCTCCGTCGATGATCTGCGCGCCTGGAGGCACGGCCACACCGGCGCCGACGGCGGCGATGACACCGTCGCGGATGACCACGGTGCCGTTGTCAATCGGGGGGGCCGACACGGGCACGACGCGCGCGCCCTGGATGGCATACATCGCCCCCTGCGCGCGCAGGGCGGGGACAGCCAGCAGGGTCGCGCAGACCAACGCGACTACCGATTGCTTCGCGCCCGTCACTGCTGCCTCCCGTTGGTCGTGACGGCAGGCCGCTGGGGCCGGCTGCGCCACTTGTCGTAGAGGTCGGTGTGCTTGCTTGCGGGCCCCACGTCCCTGCCCGCGATGAACACGCGGGGCACGGGCGTGCGTATCTCGAGCGGGTCGCCCTGCCAGATGGCCAGGTTGGCCAGCTTGCCCGGTTCGAGCGTGCCGACCCGATCGGCCACGCCGAGGATCTCGGCGGCATCCACGGTGATGGCGCGGAGCGCCTGCTCGCGCGACAACCCCCACGCGACCGAGATGCCGGCCTCGTACGGGATCAGGCGCACGTTGGTATAACCGCCGCTGCCGAAGGCGAAGCGGACGCCCGCCTGCGCCAGCTCGCCCGCCGCACGGTAGGTCGCCGCGTGATGCGCGTCCTCGCGCGTGGGCAGCGTCAGCACCGAGCCCAGGATCACGGGCACGTCTCTCTCCTTCAGCAGCGACGCCACGAGCGGCGCCTCGAGCCCGCCCGTGATCACCACGCGCACGCGCGCGCGGCCGGCGAAGGCCACCGCATCGCGGATGTCGCTCTCGGCGTTGGCCTGCACGAAGAGCGGCTGCCGGCCCTCGACCACCGGCACCAGGGCCTCGAGATTCCAGTCGGTGCGGCGTTCCGCGACCGGCCGGGCCGCGTATGCCCTGGCGCGGGCGATCAGATCCTCGAGCGTCCTGATGCGAGCATCCCGCTCGCGCTTCAGGTCCTCGTACTTTCGCGCAGGCCCCTGCTGCCCGAATCCACGCGGGGCGAGGGTGGGGAACTGGACGCTCACGCCCGCCACCGGCCGCAGCGTCGCTTCCTCCCACGTCCACCCGTCCAAGTTCACAACGGCGACCTGGCCGCTGACGATGCCCCCGGCTGGGACGACGGCCACGGAGGTGATGCCGTTGACCCGTGCCACGGCAATGGCCTCGCTGTCCGCCTTGTAAGCCACCTGTGCCTTCACCGCCGCATTCACATCCAGCATCTCCTGCACATCGTCGAAGCCGCGGGCGCCGGGTTCGGCGATGCCGATGGTGGTGCGGGCGTCGATGAAGCCGGGAAATACATCACCGCCGTTGGCGTCGATCACCTGCGCGCCTGCTGGAGGCTGGATCGTGCCGCTCTCGACCTGCGCGATGACGCCGCCGCGGATCAGGATGGCGCCGCGCTCGATGGCGGGTCCTGCCATGGTGTGAATGCGTGCGTTGACGATGGCCACGACCGGGCCCGCCGCCGGCACGGGACCGACCGCGGGCTGCGGCGGGGCAGGAATGGGCGCACCCTGCGGCAGCTGCGGCGTGGCCGGGGTGCCGGCGGAGCGGTTCTCTGCGGCCACCAGCCGCCCCTTCTCGCTTTCCTCCACGGTGAGCCGCCGCTCGTCGGTTGGCCGGTCGTAGTACGCCCGCCCGTCGATGTAAACGCGATCGACGATGGCGTAGGTGCTGAGCGGATGCCGGTTCCAGATGACCACGTCGGCGTCCTTGCCGGCCTCGAGCGAGCCGACGCGGTCGTCGATGCGGAGCTGGCGGGCGGGATTGATGGTGACGAGCGAGAGCGCCTCGTCCTCGGTGAGCCCGCCCCAATGAATGGTCTTGGCCGCCTCGGTGTTCAGGCGGCGCGCGTGCTCGGCGCTGTCGGAGTTGATCGAGACGAGGACGCCGCGGCGCACCATCAACGCGGCGTTGTACGGAATCGAATCCTCCGCCTCGATCTTGCCCACCCACCAGTCGGACCACGTCGAGGCGCCGGCGCCGTGCGCGGCGATCTCATCGGCGAACTTGTAGCCCTCGACGACGTGCTGCAGCGTGGCCACCTTGAAGCCGAACTCCTCGGCGAGGCGCAGCAGCATCAGGTGCTCGTCGGCGCGGTAGCCATGGGCGTGGACGAGCCGCTTGCCCTCGAGGATCTCGACCAGCGGCTCGAGCTGCAGGTCTCGTCGCGGCGGCGCGAGCGAGGGGTTCGCCTTGCGGGCTGCCTCGTAGGCGCGCCACTGCTGCTGGTAGGCCTTCGCGCGCGTGAACGCGTCGCGGATGACGTACTCCACGCCCGGGCGCGTCAGGGGATAGCGCCGGGGGGCGTCCTGCACCCCGCCGCCGCCGGGCCGCAGGTCCTTCGGGTTCTCGCCGAGGGCGAACTTGATTCCCGGCATCGCGCCCTCGAAGAGCAGCTCGCGCGGGCGCACCGCACCCCAGCGCAGCTTGATGACCGCATTTCCGCCGCCGATGGGGTTGGCGCTGCCGTGCAGGACGTTCGCCACCGTCAGGCCGCCCGCGAGGTCGCGGTAGATGTTCACGTCGGTGGGGTCCAGCACGTCGAGGATGCCCGTCATCGAGCTCACCGTCGTGCCGCCCTCGTTGATCGACGCCGCGGCGATGTGCGAGTGCGCATCGATGAGGCCCGGGGTGACGAATCGGCCGCTCGCGTCAACGACCTCGGCGCCGGGCGGGATGGTCGTGTCGGGCCCGCCGACGGCCGAGATCCGGCCTCCGTTCATCACGATGACGCCGTTCGGGATGGTGCCCCGCGTGACGGTGAACACCGTCGCGCCGCGGATGGCCACGGCGCCGGCTTGCGGAGCCTGCGTCCCCGGCCGAGCGGCGAACATCGACAGACACAACAAGATGGCCGCAATCGTGCGCGTCATACCCGTGCTCCCCTCAAGACCTCAAGCCCCAAGGCCCAAGCCCCAAGCCCCAAGCCCCAAGACCCACCTCACTGGCTCGTCGTCGCCTCGCCCCAGATGTGCTTCCCGAAGAACTCCCAGTTCTGCTCCATCGCGGCGCGGTTGGCCTTCGGTTTCGTGAGGCCGTGGCCGAAGCCCTTGAAGAGCGACAGCCGCACGGGCACGTTCTGATCTCTCAGGCCCTGGTACAGCTGGAACGCATTCGGCACGGGCACGCGCTGGTCCTGGTCGCCGTGCTGGATGAGCGTCGGCGTCTTCGCCTGCTTGATGTAGGTCATGGGCGATGTGTCGGCGTAGACCTTCGGGTCGTCCCAGGGAGTGGCCTTCAGGTACTGCCGCGTGAACGGGTGGATGTCCGTGTTCACGTAGTAGGTCATCCAGTCCGAGATGCCGGCGCCCACCGAGATGGCCTTGAAGCGATCCGCGTGCCGCGTGGTGAGGAACGCCGAGATGTAGCCACCCTGGCTCCAGCCCATGCTGCCCACGCGGCTGCCGTCCACCAGGCCCTGCGCCACCAGGTGATCGATGCCGGAGAGCACGTCCCACGCATCGCCAATCCCGAGGTTGCGCACGTTGAGCGACCGGAACTTCTCGCCGTAGCCCGCGCTGCCGCGGTAGTTCGGCTCGAGCACGAGCGCGCCGCGCGTGAGGAACGCGTCGATGGGATAGAAACTGGCGCTCCCGTACGGCTGCGGCCGCGACACGCCCGTCGGCCCGCCGTGGATGACCACCAGCAGGGGATAGCGGCGCCCGGCCTGGAAGTCCGCCGGCTTGTGCAGCACGCCCTCGATCTCGGCGCCGTCCTGGCTCTTCCAGCGAATCACCTCGCGCGCGTGCGCCGGGAAGCCCGCGAGTTGCGTCTGCATGTCGCTCACGCGCCGGGCCTGCGCGAGCGCGTTCACCGCGCCCACGTGCACGTCCGGGAAAGCCGTGGGGCCCGAGGCGATGAAGGCCACGCGCGTCCCGTCCTTCGACGGCGAGAACTGCACGCCGATCCACGCGTCGCTCGCCTGGTGCTTCCTGATCGCCCGCGAGCCCGGGTCCAGGGTGTAGAGCGCCGTGTAGGTGCGCTGGGAAGCGGAGAAGAGGATGCCCGCAGGCGTCCAGCCCACGATCGACGGGTTCTCGTCGAAGGCGTCGGTGAGGCTCTCCACTTTCGCCTGCCCCGGCGTCACCACGGCGATCACGCCGTTCTGGAAGTAGAAGAACGGCTTCGCCATCGACGACTGGAACGCGATCCGGCTGCCGTCCGGCGACCACCGCGGGTTCGAGTCGGGGCCGGCCTGCGTCACCAGCGCCGTGCGCGTCCCCGACGCCACGTCCACCAGCGAGATGTCCGCCGTGCCTCCATCGGACGGATCACTCGTCACGCGGTGATCGAACACGATACGCGTGCCGTCCGGCGACCAGTCGAAGGCGCCAACCACGAAGTCCCCAGAGGTGAGCGTGCGCGTCTTCTTCGTTGCCAGGTCGAGAACGTGCAGGTGCGTATACCGCTGGTCCTCGTCCTCGAGCTCGACCTCGCCCCAGCTCTTCTCGCGCGCCTTCAGGGCGTCGCTGACAGGGTCCTGCGCCGTGAAGGCAATCGAGTTCCCGTCCGGCGCCCACGCGAAGTTGTTCACGCCCTCTTCCACGCTCGTCAGCTTCTCGGCCTCGCCGCCCGCGATGTCGATGCGGTAGATCTGGCGCTTGCCGTCGCGGTCCGAGATGAACGCCAGCGTGTGGTTGTCCGGCGCCCAGGCGGGCTGCTGGCTGGATTCCGGCGCGTTGGTGAGCTGGCGGGGCTCGCCCGAGGCCGCCTCCGCCAGCCAGATCTCGGTCTCGTAGGCGTTCTTCTCCCAGTTGGTCTCGCGTACGGTATAGGCCACCAGCCGCCCGTCAGGAGAGAGGGCCGGCGCCCCGACCCGCTTCAGGTTGATCACATCGTCGATGGACGGTGTGGGCTGCGGTGCCTGGGCGCGCGGCCAGGCGCTCCACACCGTCGAGACGACGAGCAGGCCTGTGAGCGCGGCGACGCAGACGGGCTGGGCGGGACGGTTCATGGCTTGACCTCGGTGCGGGATTGTACGCCGTGAAGGCGACGCCGGATCGCCCTGAGAGGCGCCGCCGACGGCGGTACGCCGGGGCTTCCGCGGAGGACCCTGGAGCGTCGGGGCTTCAGCCCAGGCGACTGACGGCCCAGCTTGACAGATGGGACCACACGGCGGGAGAGTGCTGAGGTTGCTGTCCCCAGCATGTCCGCAGCCTGCAACACCTTTCGAGGAGCTCAGACGATGCGCAACATGATTTCGTTGGTATCCGCCGCGGCCGTCGCCGTGGTGATGGCCGTGCCGGTGTTCGGGGCCGAGGTGACGATCAAGGGCGAGGTGGTGGACATCGCCTGCGCCACCAGCAAGGGCGCGGGTGGCAGAGGTGACGCGCACGCCGCGTGTGCCCTGTCGTGCGCGAAGCGCGGCCAGCCCGTGGGCATTCTCAACGACGAGGCGATCTACGAGGTCACGGGCGACTTCGCCGCCAACAACAACGCGAAGCTGCTGGACTTCGTCGCCAAGTCGGTGACGGTCACCGGCGAGGTGACCGAGCAGGACGGCAAGAAGCTGCTGAACATCAAGACGATCAAAGTGAACTGATCGACCGTCATCATGGCGCCGGGCGTCTCGGGCACCCGCGCTCAGTTGTGCTCGGTTTCCGTGAGGACGGCCGTCAGGACCAGCACCAGGAGCGCCAGGGCGGCCTCGCCACGAATGAGGGCGGGGATTGGTGGGCGATCCGCTCGCGAGCGCCTCCAGTTGCCGAAGCCGCAGGCGCCGAGCGCCGCCACCACGAGCAGCTTGGCGAGCAGCCATCGCCCGTAGACCGTCGTCCACAGGGCATCGACCGCGCCGACGTAGGTGACAGCGAGCACCAGCCCGGACATGCCGACCATGGCGGCCGACGCCAGCGCCCACGGCGAGAAACGGCGTATGACCGCGTGCAGGTTCTCGAGTTGCCCCGGCACCCCGATCCTGCCGAGGCACCAGGCGAGGACGAGCACGGTGCCAATCCATGCGCCGCTGACACCCAGGTGGAGGGCGTGCGTCGCGCGTTGCCACGTGGTGCTGGCGCCATGCCCGAGCGCCGGGGTGACCACGCACCACGCCGCGACCGCCGCGGCGAGCAGCGGGAGCCCGCCGGCGCCGCGCGCACGCCATGCCGCGAATGTCGCGGCAACGGCGGTCAGGACCTGCCACCGCCACCCACCTCCCCAGCGGCTCTCGACGGTCACGAGACGCAGGGTGTCCGCGTCGAGCGCATCGAGCGAGCCGGCGACGAGCACTGCATGTGCGACTGCGCGAAGGCCCAGCGCAACCACCGCCAGGAGGCCCGCGGCAACGGCCAGCGGCCGGGCACGTCCGGCGATCGAGTCGTCAGCCCATCTCGCCGCCGGCCCGCCGGCGAGCGCCATCGTCACCGTCGCACCCGTGCAGACGAGGGTCGCGAGGTACGCGATCAGCTTCGGCCCCGTTTCGAGCGTCAGCTGCTCGGGCATCTGAAGGGAGTCGGGCGAAGCGGCACGGGCTCAGCGGGCCTGGCGAACGGTGAAGGCGAACTCGCCCTTCTGCACGTGCCCGTCATCGCCCGCCGTCTGCCACGACACCTTGTATGCGCCGTCGGGCGTCGCTCCCTGCACCGCCGCGGACAGCGACTTGTCGGCGCCGACCTCGACCGGCCCAAGCGACACGGCACCGGACGGTCCCGTCAGCGTCAGGCGGCTGACGGCCTTGTCGGGCGTCTGCGTGTACCAGATCTGCACTTTCTCGGGCTTCGACGTGATCGTGCTGTCCGCCGCCGGCAGCGTCTTCGACAGCTTCATGTGCGCGAAGCCCGTGCTCGTTCCGGCGACGATCAGCGCCACGATGAGCCATCCGCCCGTCCACTTCGACATCTCGTCGTCCTCCAGAGGTCATACAGTAGGCTGACTGGCCGTCCAGAAGCCTGCGACATTTTGCCGCGGACCCTCAGGCCGGGAACCCCCGTGCTTTGAACCCCCGTGCTCCTCGAGCAAACAGGCCGTGCCCCTCCTCCTCTGACAACAGGCGGAGGACCCCCATGACCCGGTGCGACAGGACGCGACGGATGCTGGTTTCGGTGGCGGCCATGCTGGCCGGAGTCTGCTCGCCCTCGGGGCCGGTGCGTGCGCAGGCGCCGGCGGCGCCTCCCACCCTGGTGCTGCTGGCCAACCAGCCCGCCTTTGGCCCGGGCGCGGGCCTGTCGGTCACGCTCGGGCTGCAGCACACGGGCGCGGCCGTCGCCGCAGACCTGTACTTCGGCGCCATCCTGCCCGACGGCGACTCGGTTGTCTTTTTCGAGGGCCTGGGCCTGGCCTCCCGCCAGGGGAGGCTGAGCGACCTCTCCTCGCTCCGCCCGCTGATCCCGGGCCTGGCGATCGCCACGGGCACCAACATCGTCGTGCCGGACTTCTTCCGCTACACCTGGCAGGGGAACGAGCCGCCGGGGACCTATCAGCTGTTCTTCGCGGCGACCGTGCCGGGCGCCCTGCGGGATGGGCAGGTGGGGGCCGGAGACATCCTCGCAATCGAAACGCAGTCGATCCTGAACCTGCCGCCGGCAACCGTCACCACCGATCCCGGCCGTGCGGGCAGTGCCGTGGTGGGCGCTGCGGGCGGCGCTGTGACGGCATCCGCAGGGGACGGAACCCTCTACACGCTCAACGTGCCGGAGGGTGCACTGGCCGTCGACACGACGATCACGCTGACGCCGCTCACGGGGCTGGCTGGTCTGCCGGTTCCCGTGACGCTGGCGGCTGGTGTCCGCGGCGAGCCGAGTGGCCTGCGGTTCACCAGACCCGCGACGCTCGTGGTGGAGCTGCCGCAGCCGCTCGAAGGCGACGTCTTCGGCATGCCGATGCCCGACAGCGGCGCGGGGTTCGATCTCCAGCCTGTCGCGCGCAGCGGCAACCGCCTGCAGATGCCGGTCGAGCACTTCAGCGTGGTCGCCATTCCCAGGACCGATGCCGAGCTTGCGGCGCTCATCGCACCCACCAGTGCCTACGCACAGGCCATTCAGTTGGGCACGGTCGCCCTCCCCGGCAATCCGGCCGACGTGCAGGCGCTGCTCGCCTTCATGACCGCGTGGTATGACACGGAGATCCAGCCGATGTTTGGGGGCCGCAATTGGACCAGCCTCCGACGAGATGCGACTGGCCGCGCTTGCCCAGTTCGTGCGATGGGACGAACGGCGCGTGGTGATGGAAATCGCCTTCGCCGATGTCTTCCCGGTGGGCGGCGTGCTCACGGCGCGCGCGACGGTGGGCCGGCAAGCCGCCCTCACGATCCTGACGGACGGCTACCACTCCTGGAACGGGCAATGCACGGCCAGCGGAGGCGCGGTCGTCGACCGGCTGAGCATGGCCGATCGCGCGGCCGGCTACGTCATCCTCGGCGAGTTCTACCTGACGACGCTCTCCGCCATGCAGGATAGCCCCGGCGTTTCCCGGGCGGCGGACCCCGATCCGGCATCGGTCGGGTTCACACGCCCGCAGATCCTGGCGTCGCTCTGCGCGCAGGAGACGGTCGCGGAGGTGTCCGTGCCCTCCGTCCCGCCCGGCGGGGCCGGACAGCTGCTCGTGAGGGCCGGCGCGGTTCTCGGCGCCGAGCCGGTGGCATTCGGCTCGTTCATGGAAGTGGTCTTCAGGCCGGACCCCGCCTCGAGCGCCTCGACCAGGGCAGTCACCAACAGCGCCGGCGAGGCGTCGTTCCCCGTCATCGCCGACGCCAGCGGCCACATCGTCTACGAGGTCTGCACCCACTTCAGAGCGGACCAGTTCCCTTCTGGTCTTGCGTTCGTGCGCGTGCTCGTCGACGGGCCGGAAGCGTGCCGCTCGTCGGTCACCGCGGTCATCGTCTCCCCATCGCAGGTCACCATCACGCCGAATGCCAGCCAGCAGTTCTCGGTCGTGGTGGAAGGGACGTCCAATCAGGACGTCACCTGGTCGGTCGACGGCGGTGGCACGATCACGCAGGGCGGGCTGTTCACGTCGAACGGAACCGCGGGGACGTTCTTCGTGCGCGCCACGAGCCACGAGGATCCGGGCTCGGTCGGCATCGCGCAGGTGACGGTGGGGACGCCGCCGCCTCCGCCACCACCGCCACCACCACCGGGCGAGCCGCCCTGTGCCGGTGAGACGTGTACGTTCTCGGGGGACTACACGTTCTGCGACATGGGTAATCCCAACAACTGCACGACGTTCCCGTCCGGCTCCACCTACTCGCACCCGATGGTGTCAACCGTCGCCAGCACGCTGCGGGGCAGCCTGATGTGGACCTGTTCCAGCGGCAACTTCGTCTCGATCGGGTTCGACGTCACGACCAGCGGAAGCTTCTCGGCGAGCCGCAGTTCGGCGGGTGGGCCTGCTCAGTGCGTGACCTGGAGGTCGGTGGGCGGCACCCTCAGCGAGCAGGCACTGCAGTTCACCGTGGTCGAGTTCTTCCAGGGGCACGTCATCACGTTCTCCGGCACGCGCACGCCATGATCCCGCGCGGGGTCCAGAGGCCCGAATTGCGCCCGCCTCCGGCCCTGCGGCATCATGCCGCCGATGGCGGATGCCCCGGAGGTAACTGCACATGGCAGGCAGGCAGCCGGCGATGTGCTGGGCCGGTACCTCACGCTCATCCGCCATGCCGTGACACGCGCGGCCTCCCGCCGCGCGGCGCCGTTCAAGCAGGACATTGCCCAGACCGTGGCCGTGGCGGTCTGGCGGCAGCTGGAGCGTGAGCAAGACATCGCGCAGCCCTCCTCCTATGTGTACAAGGCCGTGGTGCGGGAGACGGTGCGGGCGCTGAGGCGGGAACAGGGACGCCGCGAGGTGTCGATCGGCGATGCCGGCGTCGAAGCGCTCAGGAGCCCGGCCGATCCCGAATCGACACTCGAAGGGCGGGAGCTCGGCAAGCTGGTCGACGAGTGCCTCGATGCCCTGGCACCGGATCGGGCCAGAGCGGTGCGCGCCCACCTGGCCGGGTTCGACGTGGGCGATACGATGCGATTGTACGGATGGACGTACCAGCGCGCCCGCAATCTCGTGGCGCGTGGGATGTCCGACCTGCGCGCGGCGCTTCGGAGGAAGGGAGTGCACCCGTGACGAGCCACGCCAGCGAGCCGTCGTTCGATCGCGCGATCGGCGAGGCGTATCGCGCGCATGCGCGGTCGCGCGGGACCGGCGAACACCCCGCCGAGGAAACCTGGGTGGCGTTTGCGTCGGGGCTCATCGACGAAGCCTCACGCCTGCGGCTCGCCGATCACGTGGTGTCGTGTGCGTCATGCCGCGAGGTGTACGAAGTGGTCCGGGAACTGATGGAGGGCGCATCGGTGGATCCGGCGCGGCCCATGGACGCCGGAGCCCCGGGAGGTCCGTCGGCCTGGCGGCGGTATGCGCCGACGCTGGCGCTGGCGGCCAGCGTCATCGTGGCGGCTGGCGGCGCGATGCTGTATCTGTCGAGGTCCCACGACGAAGGCGCGGTCGCTGAAACGACGCCTGCTCCCGCGACTGCCCCCTTGCCTGTGGCCACGCCCGAGCCCGCGCGGCCCGCCTACCAGCTGGCGCTCGTCAAGCCCGAGGTGCAGCTGCCCGTGGACCTCGTTGTCACGACTCGAGGCGTGGCCGGGGTCGAGGCCCGGGCGTTCCTCGAGCAGTTCGGTCTGGCCATCACCCCGTACCGCGAGGGCCGCTTCGAGGACGCCGTGGCCAGCCTGGGCCGACTGGCGGCAACGCACGGCAACGTCGCCGAGGTGTGGTTCTACCTCGGCGTCTCGCAGCTGTTTGCAGACCGGCCCGGTGACGCACTGGCGTCGTTCGATCATCCAGGGGTTGCTGATGCCATCGGTGACGATTTGCTGTGGCAGCGTGCCGTGGCGCTCGAGCGGCTGGGGCGGGCAGAGGAGCTCGACGCGGTCCTGCGGTCCCTGTGCGGGCGTGAGGGGCCGTTTCGCGGGCAGGCATGCGCGGCCATGCCGTCACGCTGAGGAGCAGGTGCGGGCGCAGATGGGACGGCAAAGAGCTCGCGCGGTCGCTCTCGTGCTGCTGCTGGCGAGCGGCCAGGAGGCACCGGCCGCGCAGTCGCCCCCGGCCTCGGATCGCGCCCGGCGGCTGAGCGATGCCGTCGGGCTGCTCGACGGTGGACGTGCCGCGGATGCGAAGCTTGCTCTGGAGCACGTACTGGAGGATGCCAGGGCCGCCGGCGACGGCCGCATCGAGGGCGGTGCGCTCGGGCAGCTCGCGAGGGCTCTCCAGGCGCTCGGTGACCTTGCCGGGGCCGACCGGCGATTCGCGGAAGCCGAGGCCGTGCTCACCGGGGTCGGGGATCCGTCTGCGCTGGGCGTCCTGCTCAACGCGCGCGGATTGTCGATGTTCGGGCGTGGGCGTCCGGAGGTGGCCGAGGACTTCTGGCGACGCGCGTTGGAGCAGTTCGAGCGGGCCGGGCGGCCCCGCGAGCAGGCCAGCGTCCTTCACAGCCTCACGTTCGTGCGCAGGCAGGACTCGGCCGAGGTGATCGCGCTGCTCGAGCGCGGCCTGGCGCTGGCGCGCGGTGCCGGCGCACGGGACATCGAAGGCCTGATCCTCCAGCGATGGGGCGACGAGCACGTCCTGCAGGGTGACTACGGGTCCGCGCTGCGGAAGATCGAGGTGGCGGTCGCCGTGCTGGACCAGGCCGGGCGCCCCGCACAACGGGCGCGCGCACTCACCAGCCTCGGCCGCGTCTACCGCATGCACGGCAACTACGACCTCGCCCTCGAGGCCTTCGAGCGTGCCCTCGCCCTGCACCGCGCGTCCAGCGATGTCGCGGGCATCGGGCAGTCGATGAACGCGGTCGCCGTGGCGCTGCGCGTTCTCGGCCGGACGGCCGACGCGGTGGCGGCTGCCCGGGGCGCCGTTGCCTTCCTCGAATCGCGAGGCGACAAGACCGGGACACTGGCGCTCGCGTGGCAGACGCTCGCCACCGCTCTCGAAGACGGTGGTCGGCCCGGGGAGGCGCTCGCGGCCGTCGAGCGTGGCCTCGCGGCCGGACCCACTCCGTCGGATCGGCCGATGCTCCTTCTCACCCGGGCCAGCCTGCTCCTGGCCTCCGGGCGGAACGACGAGGCGACGGCGCCCCTCGCCGACGCCGAAGCCCTCGCGGGCGGCCGGCAGGACATCAAGGGCATGCTCCTGCTCACGCGTGCCGAGCTTCGAGCGCGTGCGGGCGACATGGCCGGGGCGCTGGACGACTCGGCGTCGGCGCTTCGCCTGTACGAGGCGCAGCGTGCGAATGCCGCGCCGGTGGATGGCCTGAAGGCTGGCTTCGACAACGTGCACCAGTGGGCATGGGCGCAGCGGGTCCGGTTGCTCGCCGACGCGGGTCGCGATGCCGAGGCGCTGGAGGCCACTGAGGGCGCGCGCGCACGGGCGTTCCTCGACCTGCTCGGTGCGAGACGCCTCCCTGCACAGACGTCCACGGGCGGCCTCGATGGCGCCGCCCCCGATCGCCGCGGGGTGGATGCGACGCGAATGCTGGCCAGCCCCGTCGCGACCGCTTCGCCCGGTCTGGCCGAGATTGCCGCCCACGCCGCACGCCTGCAGTCCACGGTCATCTCGTACTGGGTGGAACGCGACCGCGTGCGCATCTGGGCCGTGGATGGCGCCGCGCGGATAGAGCGGGCCCAGGTGGCCGTGGACGCGCGCCGGCTCGAGCAGCTCGTGCGCGCGACCTGGTCGACGGACGGCGCGAAGGCGCGTGCCGGCGATGGGGCCGGGGGCGCTGCGCGTGCCGCACCCGCCGGGGGCAGCGCGCGCGCCCTGCGCGAACTCCACGAGCTGCTCGTGGCGCCCATCGCGCACGCGCTGCCCCGGGACGGATCCCGCAGGCTGACGATCGTCCCCCACGGCCCGCTGTTCCGCCTCTCGTTCGCGGCCCTCCTCGGCTCGTCCGGCCGCTACCTCATTGAGGACCACGAGATTCACTACACGCCCTCGTTGGGCGTGCTCGGCGCCACTGCGGCGCTGTCCGGCCATGCGGCGCCGGCGGGCGCGCTGGTCGTGGCGGCCCCGACCATGGGCGACGTGCTGGCGTCCGAAGGGCTCGAACCGCTGCCGGGCGCGGTGCGGGAAGGCCGCGCCGTGGCTCGACTGATCGGCGAGTCGTCGAGCCGCGTCCTCGGCGGATCACATGCGACCCAAGCCGAGGTCCGCCGGCTCGCGGGTGGCCGGCGCGTGCTTCACTTCGCCACGCACGCCGTCGTGTCGGACGATCACCCGCTCGATTCGTACCTCGCGCTCTCGCCGGACCGCGCTGGCAACGATGGCGACGGGCGCTTCACTGCCGAAGAGGTCTACGACCTGCGCCTCGACGCAGACCTGGTGGTATTGAGCGCGTGCCGGACGGCGGGCGGACGCGTGACGGGCGACGGCATCAACGGCCTCGCACGCGCGTTCGTGTACGCCGGAACACCGTCGCTCGTGGCCACGTTGTGGGACCTGCCGGACATCGCCGGCGCGTTCGTGCTCCCGCGGTTCTACCAGCAATGGACAGGAGCGGCCGACAAGGCCGCATCGCTTCGGACCTCCCAGCTTGCGCTGCTCCGTGCACTGCGAGCCGGCCGGATGGCCGTCGACACGCCGGCCGGCCGGTTCGTCCTGCCCGAGCACCCCTCGTTGTGGGCTGGGCTGGTGCTCGTCGGCGAGCCGTGAACCGATCCGGTTCGCGAGGGCCGGTGTCTAACCCACTCAACAGCGCGAGATCGGCCGATCGCCGCGTCGCACGAATGTCCTCTCTCGAAAGGAGACCGGCATGCCTCGCGATCTGTTCGGCGACATCGAACGCCCGGTCGTGCGCGTGGGCGCGCGCAGCCGCTACACCGTTCCGCTCTCCCTCGCGGCGCATGTCGCGGCCATCATCGCCATCGTCGGCGCTACCGTGCTGGGTCCCGTGGTCCTGCCCGGCCTGGCGAGCTCCGACATCATCTACACGACCATCGCGCTGCCCTCGGCTCCGCCTCCACCGGCCCCGCCCGTGCCGCGGGATCCCGGCCCGCCGCCCCCGAACCCGAACGCCGCGCCGACGGCGGCGCCCGAGGGCATCGCGCCCGAGCCCGTCCGGCCCGAAAGCCCCTGGCCGTCCGACGAGCCCCTCAGCGGGATCGTGCCGGGCGCCAGCAGCATCGACACGATCGTCGCGGAGCCACCGGCGCCTCCGCCCGCATCGCCGCCGGCGCCGGTCCGGCCCGGCGCCGAGATCCGCGTGCCGGCGAAGATCTACGACGTCGCGCCGCTCTACCCCGCCATCGCGCGTGCCGCCCGGGTGCAGGGTCTCGTGATCATCGAAGCCACGATTGGCACCGATGGCGCAGTGCAGGACGCGCGCGTGCTGCGGTCGGTCCCGTTGCTCGACGAGGCGGCCCTGGCCGCCGTGCGGCAGTGGCGCTACTCGCCGACGTTGCTGAACGGGCGGCCCGTGCCCGTCGTGATGACCGTGACCGTGAACTTCCAGCTGCAGTAGGGGAGGGGCCCATGGAACAGACGAAGCTGCGCGCGCACGCGGACATGAACATCACGCCGATGATCGACGTGCTGCTGGCGTGGGGCGCACTGGTTGTCTTGCGAGGAGACCGGGGAGCCTCGGCGCCGCAATCGCAGGCACCGAGGCTCGCTCGGCACGTCGCGTGGACGGCAAACTCTTCCCGATGTCCCTACTTGTTCCCGTGTACCTTCGGCCGGTTGGTGAACGACACGTCGGCGTCGATGAATACCGTGTAGGCGCCCGGGTTCATCTCCGGGTCGTATCCGGCACCGGAGACGCGGTTGCCCGTCATCTTGTCGTTGTTGCCCACGTCTGAGATGCGAACCCGACGGGGCCCGGTGACCGTGTTGTCCTGCACCTGCACGTCGGTGCTGGGGCCGTTGGCGACGATGCCGCCCTTCTGGTACTGCGCGATGGTGTTGCCCGAGATGCGGCCAGTGGCCGTGCCGGCGGAGAAGAACGCGCGATAGTAGATCCCGATGCCGCGCTGGTTGCCGTTGAGCGGGTTGTCGCCGATGTCGTGAATGGAGCTGTCCGTGATGTCCACCGATGCGTTGGTGGCATCGCCGTGCACCATGACCCCGTACCACAACGCGCCGTAGATGTCGGCATTGTCCACGCGGCCTTCACCGTTGAAGTACACGCCGATGTCGCAGCCAGTTGCGTCGACGGTTCCGGTGACCACTGCGGTCGGATTGACGAGTGCGGCTGTCAGCCCGTTGTATCCAGTCGCTGAGCAGGTTGAGCCACGGCGGGTGACGCCGTCAAGGCGATGGCTGCGGCGCCGATCGCAAGCGTTTTCATGAGACCCTCACTGGCGTCGTGCGCGTGAGACGGAATGGCTGGCGCCAGCGACGCGGGAAGTGTTAACGAACCGGGGGGGTGGTTTGTTGGCTGCACGTTCTCATGCGGAAACAAACCGATCACGCGGTATCTTTCTCGGGCGAGCCAGGGGTGCACCGCGAGCGCCCAAGTCTGCATCGCAGATCCCTTCACTCTGCTTCTGGGATGCCTTTCAGTGAGCGGGAGCGCCCCGAAAGGACGGATGAAACGAAGAAGGCCTCGGCGCCGCGCGAGCGGCACCGAGGCCTTTCCTTGAACTCCGTACCGTGGACGTGCCCGCTAGATCGCCTTCTTCAGCGCCGCCACCTTGTTGGTCGCCTCCCAGGTGAGGTCCTTGTCGTTCTTCCCGAAGTGCCCGTAGTTGGTCGTCTTCGAGTAGATGGGGCGACGGAGGTTCAGCTGGTCGATGATCTCGGCCGGCTGGAAGCTGAAGACCTTGTTGATGGCCCGGATGATCTGCTGATCGGGCACGGCGCCGGTGCCGAAGGTGTCCACGTGCACGCTGACCGGGTCCGGGTGGCCGATGGCGTACGCGAACTGGATCTCGCACTTCGCCGCGAGCCCCGCCGCGACGACGTTCTTCGCCACCCAGCGGCCCATGTACGCCGCGCTGCGGTCCACCTTCGTCGGATCCTTGCCCGAGAACGCGCCGCCGCCGTGCCGGCCCATGCCGCCGTAGCTGTCCACGATGATCTTGCGCCCGGTGAGGCCGGAGTCGCCCTGCGGCCCGCCAATGACGAACCGGCCCGTCGGGTTGATCAGGAACTCGGTCTCACTCGTCAGCATCTTCGCGGGGAGGACCTTGCGGATGACCTCCTCGATGCAGAACGCCTCGATCTCCTTGTGGGAGGCGTCCGCCGCGTGCTGCGTGGAGATGACGACGTTCGAGATGGCGACGGGCCTGCCGTTCTCGTAGACCACCGAGACCTGCGACTTGGCGTCGGGCCGCAGCCACGCCACCTTGCCCTGCTTGCGGATCTTCGTGAGCTGCCGGCCCAGGCGGTGCGCGAACATGATGGGCGCCGGCATCAGTTCCGGCGTCTCGTTGCTGGCGTAACCGAACATCAGGCCCTGGTCCCCGGCCCCCTGCTTGGCGGTCTTCTTGCCGGCGGCCTTGCGCGCGTCCACGCCCTGGGCGATGTCGGGCGACTGCTGCGTCACCAGGACGTTCACGAACACGCGATCCGCATGGAACACGTCATCGTCGTTGACGTACCCGATCCCGCGGATCGCGTCCCGCGCGATCTTGACGAAGTCGAGCTTTGCCTTCGTCGTGATCTCGCCTCCGATGACGACGACGTTCGATTTCACGAACGTCTCGCAGGCGACGCGGCTGCCCTTGTCCTGCGCGAGGCACGCGTCGAGGACCGCATCGGAAATCGTGTCGGCGACCTTGTCGGGATGGCCCTCGCCGACGGATTCCGAGGAGAAGATGTATCGGTTGCCCATTCAGACTCCAAAAAAAAAGCCCGCGTTGGTCGCGGGCCCGGCTCGCGACTTAGATTGTTCTCGTGCCAGCGCACGCTGGACACGATGCGGCCTCAAGTCGAGGAAATCGCCGCACGAACGACCCTGTAGTATCACCCGCCGCCAGCGGCCGTGTCAAACGCCTGTCCACGGGAACACGAAGGACACGAAGCACACGAAGGCGGACACGAGGCCTCCCCCCGAAAGGCAAGGGAGGAATGCCTGTCCTTCGTGGCCGTTCTTCGTGCCCTCGTGCGCTTCGTTGCCTGCGGGTTCGTTCAGGCTAGAAGCCGATCGACAGGCCCACGGTGCCGCGCCAGAACGAGAAGTCGCCCAGCTCGAAGTTCCGTAGCGGGGTGAGGTCGCTGATCTGCCGGAAGTAGCGCAGGTCGCCGCGGATGCCGAGACGGCCGGAGCCGCCCCGCAGGCCCGCGCCCACGTTCACGCCGAAGCCGTTGTCCTCGTAGTCCAGCAGCTCCGAGACGTCCTCGATGCGCGACCGCATCAGCCCGATGCCGCCCGACGCGTACGGCTTGAGCCCGCCCCCGGTGCCGCCGATCACGAGGTTCCCCATCACGGTGGTGACACTGCCCTTCGAGTCGAAATCGAAGAACTCGTCCTCGCCCGGCTCGAAGAACGTCGGCGCGTAGCCGAGGTCGACCTCGAAACCGATGCCGCTCTGACCCAGCCAGGTGAGCGCAGCGCCATAGTGCAGCTTCGTGCCGAAGTCGTACTCGTCGAAGGTGGAGTTGAAAGAGCTGCCGATGTACGGCGTGAGCCAGGTCTGCTGCGCGCGCGCCGTCGCCGGCAGGGCCAGGAGCGCAAGAAGGGCGAAAACGGCCAGGAAAGGAAGCTTACGCATAGGAATTTCCCTCCACAAGGTGTCCACGAACGTGACGACTCAGGGGCGAGGGAGGCCCCTTGGCAGAGTGGGAAGCAGAAGTGGTGCCAGAGAAGGCACAAGGCAGCCGTCAGAAGGCAGAAGGCAAAAGGCACGAGGCATGAAGAGGGCCGGCCCCCTTCCTGCTATCTGCCTTCTGCCTTTGCCTTCTGCCTCACTTCTTGTGCGAGGCGATGTACTCGAGCGCGAACTTCTCCAGGCCCGGCGCCGACAGGCCGATGGCCTTCGCCTCGGCCGTCGCCTTCTCCACGGCCCAGCCATCCTGCAGCACCCGCTTCACCAGCCACACCGCGCCCACGCGATTTGCGGAAGCGCAGTGGATGTACACCGGCTGGTTGGCCTTGTTCGAGACCACGCCGAGGAACTGATCGACGATGGCGGGATCCGGCGAGGCGCCGGAGAGCGGCAGGTGGAAGTAGTTCAGGCCGAGCGCCTTGGCCTTCGCCTGGTTCTCGGGGATGTTGGCGCCGTTCTCGCTGGCCAGGCGGAGGTTGATCACCGACTTGAACCCGTCGGCTTTCAATCCGTCGAGCGCGGACATCTCGGTGGCGCCGCCGCAGGCGACTACGGCATCGACTTTCGTGTAGTTCGAGATGCCTGCGCGGGTCTGCTTCTCCTGCGCGACGGCAAACGTGGTGGCGAAGACGAGAGCGGCGATGGTGGCGGGGACGAAGCGCATGCGGAATCCTCCGGTGAAGCTGGATGACCATCATAACTCGCACCCGGGTGCGGCAGGCGCGAACGGGTGCGGGCGGGTGCGAACACGTGCGGCTGGTCGCGGTCGTGTGCCAGCACGAAAAAAGCCACGGCCCCGTCGGGGCCGTGGCGACTGGTGGAGGGGGATCTTGAGGTTCTCGGGTTCTCGGGTTCTCAGGTTCTGGGGTTCTGGGGTTCTCGGGTTCTCACGTTCTAAGGGTTCGGGGTTCGGAGGTTCCCGACTCCCGTCGCGATTCGCCTCCCGTCGCTGTTCCCTCCCGTCGCTGTTCCCCTCCCGTCGCCATTCACCTCCCGCCGCCATCTACTCCCTCGCCACGGTGACGGTCAGCGGCTGCTGGACGCGGACGGTGACACTCGTGCCGCCGGGCAGGGTGGCCGGGTTGCGGTCGTTGGTCATCGCCGCCGCGGTACCGCCCGCCGCACCGACGCCGGCGCCGATGGCCGCTCCCCGGCCGCCGCCGAGGATGGCGCCCAGAATGGCGCCGCCGATGGCCGCGCCGCCCACCTTGGCCGCAGTCTCGCGCGAGGGCGACTCGCCTTCACGCACAACCGCATCGGTGCGGATCGCGAGCTGCGTGCCATCCGCGAGGGTGACGGTGTGGAACCGCACGGCCAGCCGCGCCTTGCCCTTCATCTTGCCGCCACGCTCCACCTCCGTCACCGAGCCCGTGACGATGGAGCCGGCCGGAATCGCGGTACGGGTGCCGACGCGCACGTCGCGCGTGACCCGGGCGGTCACCTTGTCCTCGACCCGGGCGGTCTCGCTCGAAACCGTCCGTTCCACCTGGATGCCCAGTACGGAATCTGCCGGCACTTCGAGGTCGATGTACTCGGGTGCAGGCGGTGAAGTGGGCTGCTCCGGCACTTCCGCCACCGTGACCGGAGGTGCCTCGGGCTCCACGGGCGCCCGCGTCTCCCACATCGAACCCGTGTTCTCGGGTAGCGGCGCCGGCGCGGGCTCGGGAGGCGGAGGCGTGGTGCGAGCCGGCGATGCCTCGGCGCGCCGTGTTTCGGGGCGGGGGGCCGGACGGCTGGGCGATGGCTCGCGGGTACTGCGGGTACTACGGGTACTGGGGGCGGGGGCCGCCTTGCGGGGAGCCGGGGCCGCCTCGGCCACCGGGGGCGTCACGCGGGAGGCCGGCGATTCCGCCGGGGCCGGCGTGATGACACCTTCCGATTCGGTGACCGCGGCGGGAGCCCCCGGTGCCGGCGCCGCAACGGGCACCGCCGACGGCGTGTCGGCAGCAACCGCCGGCTGGCCGTAGCGGACGGCCAGGTAGCCGCCCAGCCCGGCTGCAGCCAGGCAGCCAACCGTCAATGCGGCAAAGACCAGCTTGTTGATACCCATCGCGGTAACTCCTTCGCTGCCTGCGATAGAGCAAGGGGCATGCCCGCTCAGAATGCCGGATCCGCGTCAGTTTAGCGGGAATCGGGGCTCGAATTCGTCATCGAGGTGTCCCCTGCAGGTGAAAGTGTCACCCGGGTGCGGGCGGGTGCGAACGGGTGCGGGCGGGTGCGGGCGGGTGCGTCGGGCGCGAAGGTGCCAGAGGGGGATGCGTCGCAGTTCACGACGCAGTCGCGGACGCGGTCGAGGGCCCTCTTCACCATGCCGGTGATCATGGACAGCCGGTCGGTCGGTGCCGCAGCGTCACCGTGCCCGTCCGGGGTGTCAGGGGCGTTCGGCTGAGCAATCGACCGCGTGGGCGCCTCCTAGATCGGACAAGGAGGATTCCCCATGAAGGCGCGTGCCGCCCGCAACCTGATCCTGGCCATCGTTTTGGCCGCAGTCCCGGCCGGCGTGCCCGCCGCGTCCGCCCAGCCGCTGGGCAGCTTCACGTGGCAACTGCAGCCGTTCTGCAACCGCGTGACGGTGAACGTGCGGCAGGACGGCGCCGTGTACACGCTGGACGGCACCGACGATCAGTGCGGGGCGGCCCAGACGGCGCCGCTGGTGGGGCTGGCAGCGCCCAACCCCGATGGCAGCATCGGTTTCGGCCTCAACATCATCTCGCCGACGGGGCAGGCGATTCCCGTGCAGGCGCGCATTTCCGTGGCCACGCTGAGCGGCACGTGGAGCGACGCGGCCGGCAACGGCGGAACGTTCGCGTTCGGCGCGAACACGAGCGGCAGCCCGCGGCCGAACACGCCCGCGACCGGCGGCGACATCACCGGGGTGGCGGCGGGGGCCGGCCTGACCGGCGGCGGCACCACGGGCGACGTCGCGCTGGCGGTGGACACGGCGGTCATCCAGAGTCGCGTGACGACGGCGTGCCCGGCGGGGCAGGCGCTCAGGAGCATCGCCGAGGACGGGACGGCGGTGTGCGAGCCGATCACCGGGAGCGCCGGCGGCGACATCACCGCGGTGAACCCTGGTCTCGGGTTGAGCGGTGGCGGCGCCAGCGGCGACGTGACCTTGGACGTCCTCTTCGGCGGTGATGGCGTGGCAGCCGCGGCCGCCCGCGCCGATCACGAGCACGCTGCGGGAAGCAACAGCGTGGGTGTCGGGCTCTCGGCGCTCGGCCTCAACACGGGCGTCGACAACACGGCGGTTGGCCGGTCGGCGCTCTCGCAGAACACGTCAGGAAACCAGAACACGGCGGTTGGCACCAGAGCCGCCCAGTTCTCGACGACGGCCGTCAACAACACCGCGGTCGGGTGGGAGGCACTGCGAGACGCGACCGGCAGCCTGAACACTGCAGTGGGCGCGAACGCGCTGACGGCCAACAGCACCGGGACGGCCAACACGGCCGTCGGGAATGCGACACTGACGAACAACTTCACGGGCAGCCGCAACGTCGCCGTGGGGCGCTCAGCGCTGGTCATTGTCAACGCAAACGACAACACTGCCGTGGGCTTCGCTGCCATGGACGCAGCGACCAGCGGGGCCGCCAACACCGCGATCGGCCGCGATGCTCTCGGTGCGCTGACGAGCGGGAGCAACAACACCGCGGTCGGGCGCGGCAGCGGGCTCACCATCGCCACCGGGACTCGGACGACGATGCTGGGCGACGGCGCCGACCTCGGCAGCGGGAATCTCGTCAACAGCACGGCAATTGGCGCCAACGCACGAGCCGACGCCGACAACAGCCTGATCCTCGGCAGCATCGCTGGCGTCAACGGCGCCACCGCCGACATCGACGTCGGCATCGGCACGACGGCGCCCGGCGCGCGCCTCGACATCGCCAGCGAAGACACGGGCACCGACCTGCGAATCACCGTGGCCGACGGCTCGCCGGACATCGCCGGACGCAACTCCGGCG
This sequence comes from Vicinamibacterales bacterium, assembly GCA_050249615.1. Classification (GTDB taxonomy): domain Bacteria; phylum Acidobacteriota; class Vicinamibacteria; order Vicinamibacterales; family UBA2999; genus VFZN01. The sequence continues at coordinate 22,189 of JBFWQE010000018.1, read as the reverse complement.
GGACGCGGACGGCGCCGACCGCGACGCAGCTGAACGGTGCGCTCCTGATTCTGCGCGGGCAGGGGCACACGGGCACGGACTTCCAGGAAGGCGCTTCCCTCGTGCTGCGCGCCACCGAGTCCTGGACGGCCACGGCGCATGGGGCGAAGCTCGAGTTCCAGACGACACCGAACGGCACGACCAACGAAGCGCCGCGGATGACCATCGATCACAACGGCGAGGTCGGCATCGGCACGACCACGCCGCTCGATCTGCTGGACGTGACGGGCAACCTCCGCGTGGGGACGGGCACCACGGGCTGCGTGCGCGACCGCGACGCCACGGTGATCGCGGGCACGTGCTCTTCCGACCTGCGTTTCAAGCGCGACATCGTCTCGTTCGACTCTTCGCTCGACCGCGTGGCGGCGCTCCGGCCGGTGCACTTCCACTGGCGTGTCGCCGAGTTTCCCGCGCAGGCGTTCGGCGACCGGGAGTCGTACGGGCTGATCGCTCAGGAGGTGGAGGCCGTGCTGCCGGAGCTGGTGACGACCGACGCTCAGGGCTACAAGGCCGTGAACTACAGCAAGCTCCCGCTGCTGGCGGTCCAGGCGATCAAGGAGCTGAAAGCGCGTTCCGACGCGCTCGAGGACCGGAACGCCGATCTCGAGCGCCGGCTGGCGGCACTGGAAGCAGCGCGAGGGTCTGAGCGGCGCTGAGCGCACGCAAAGGCGCCGGACAACTCGAGCGGAATGGAGTGACGAGCATGAGAGCAGTCGTTGTCGGGTTGATGGTGATCGGGGCGTGCGTTGGTGGGTCGGTGACTGCCACTGCCCAGCCGCTGGGCAGCTTCACGTGGCAACTGCAGCCATTCTGCAACCGCGTGACGGTGAACGTGCGGCAGGACGGCGCCGTGTACACGCTGGACGGCACCGACGATCAGTGCGGGGCGGCCCAGACGGCGCCGCTGGTGGGGCTGGCAGCGCCCAACCCCGATGGCAGCATCGGTTTCGGCCTCAACATCATCTCGCCGACGGGGCAGGCGATTCCCGTGCAGGCGCGCATTTCCGTGGCCACGCTGAGCGGCACGTGGAGCGACGCGGCCGGCAACGGCGGAACGTTCGCGTTCGGCGCGAACACGAGCGGCAGCCCGCGGCCGAACACGCCCGCGACCGGCGGCGACATCACCGGGGTGGCGGCGGGGGCCGGCCTGACCGGCGGCGGCACCACGGGCGACGTCGCGCTGGCGGTGGACACGGCGGTCATCCAGAGTCGCGTGACGACGGCGTGCCCGGCGGGGCAGGCGCTCAGGAGCATCGCCGAGGACGGGACGGCGGTGTGCGAGCCGATCACCGGGAGCGCCGGCGGGGACATCACGGCGGTGACCGCCGGGATAGGTCTTTCCGGCGGCGGCGCCGCGGGAGACGTTGCGCTGAGCGTGGCCTTCGGGGCCGATGGGGTCGCACCGCTCGTCGCCCGCGCCGACCACGAGCACCTGGCTGGCAGCAGCACCAACGTGGCGATCGGCAGTTCAGCGATGGCGGCGGTGACGTTCGGTCTCTCCAACACGGCCATCGGCGTACAGGCGCTGTCCTCCGACACGACGGGCTCCAACAACACGGCCCTCGGCGCCGGCGCGCTGCGAACCAACATCACCGGGAATCTCAACGTCGCTGTCGGCAGCGACGCGCTCGCGCTCGTGACGGTGAGCGGCAATACGGCCGTGGGCCACAACGCTCTGGATGCCGCGACGACCGGCGCCGCGAACACCGCGGCAGGCAACGGGGCATTGGGGAGCGTGACGACGGGCGGATTCAACGCCGCGCTTGGCCATCTGGCCGCGCAGGCGCTGACGACGGGATCGCGGGTCACGGTCCTCGGGGCCGAGAGCGACGTCGGCGGCGGCGGCGTGTCGAATGCGACCGCCATTGGCGCCAACGCGCGCGTGGATGCGAGCAACGCGCTCGTCCTGGGCAGCATCAACGGCGTCAACGGGGCGTCGGCCGACACGAGCGTCGGCATCGGGACGACGAGCCCAGGCGCCGCTCTGGAGATCGTGCGTGCGGGGGCTGGCGATCAGCTTCGACTCACCCGCTTCGGTCTCACCGAGGGCGCCCGGTTGACGTTCCGATCCGCGCGGGGCACACCGGCGGCGCCGCAAGCTCTCCAGGCTGGCGACAATCTGATGTTCTTGCAGGGCATTGGCCACAACGGCAGCGAGTTCCCCTTGAGCCAGCGCGCCTTCCTGGTCGCGGAGGCTGCGGAGGCCTGGACGCCCACGGCCAACGGCACGCGATGGCGGATGTCCACCACGCCGAATGGGGCCACAACCGAGGTCGAGCGAATCCGGATCGACCACGATGGCGAGGTTGGCATCGGCACCTCAACGCCGCTGGCGAGGCTGCACGTGAACGGCACCGTGCGCGTGGACGCGCTGGGCACTGCCGGTGCGACCGCGCTGTGCCGCAACGCGAGCAATGAGCTCGCGACCTGCTCGTCCAGCGTGCGCTACAAGCAGGACGTGCAGCCGTTCGAGGGCGGCCTCGACCTGCTCGCACGCCTGCGCCCCATCAGCTTCACCTGGAAAGACGGCGGGATGCGCGACGTCGGCTTCGGCGCGGAGGACGTGGCCGCGATCGACCCGCGCCTGGCGGTGTTCACCGATGGCCAGGTTGAGGGCGTCAAGTACGACCGCTTGACGACGGTGCTCGTCAACGCCGTGAAGGAACTGGAAGGCATGGTGGACGAGCTCCGGCGCGATCGGGATGTGCTGCGAGCGCGCGTCGCTGAACTCGAGAGTCGCGTGCGGAAGTAGAGCGCTGGGGGGGGGCCGGCCGGCCGTCGCCCCCAGGGGGGCTCGGGCGCCACGCCCCGTTCGCCAGCAACGTCTGGAGGCGAAGACGATCTGACGACGCCGCGCCGGGTGAGGCGTAAACCGGCGCGGACGTCGTCAGACCCGTACCGTCGCGCGTTCTGCTACGGCACGGGTGTGCACGGCAGTGGCAGTCTGCCGTGCAGACTCGAAGGCGCCCTGCATCCAGGCGTTCATGTTGAGGTGATCGCCGGCGAGGTAGACGCGCCCCTGCGGCTCGGCCAGCTTCTTCCTCGTCGCCGGGTTGGCGTTCGACCAGGATCCGCGGTTCCACGTGACGCGGTGCCAGGCCACCGAGAAACCGGTCTCGAACTCGGCCTTGTACTGCGGGTGGATGCGGCTGCCCTGCTCGAGCGCCAGCGCCAGCCGTTCGTCCGGCGTCTTGTCTCCGATCGGACGTCCCGCCTGGCCCTGCAGGTAGTAGCCGACGAGCACGCCCTTCTTCCCCAGGTAACCGGACGAGGGGTAGACGATCTGGCCAATCTCCATGTCGGTCTTCGACGCACCGCCGAAGATCTGATCGTCTTCCTCCCAGAAGCGCCGCTTGAACTGCAGGCCCATCTTCCCCGCGGCGGCGTATGGCACCGCCGCAATCGTGGACTTGAACTCGGCGGGGAAGTCGGTGTCCACCTGCGCGAGGAGCGGCAGCGGCATCGCACACACGCAGTAGTCGCCCCGCGCCTCGTGCGGGGCGCCGTGGGCGTCCTTGTAGGCGACCGTGACACCACGCTCGCCCTGGCGGATGGACTGCACCGCCGCGCGATAGGTGACCTTCTCGGCGACGCGCGCCGCCAGGGCCCGCGGGAGCTGGTCGGTCCCGCCCACCACCTGCACCATCGTCTGCTGGTACTGGAAGCCCAGGTCCAGGTAGTACGGGGTGCGCGAGCCGAGCAGCTCGCCGAGCGGCAGCGGCGTGTACCGCGGCGCGCCGTCAGGCGGCACCGCCAGGTCGGGGCCGCGCAGCGCCCCGCCGTGGTACTTGCCGGATGCATCGAGGGCGCCCTTGCTGCGGAGATACTCGAGCAGGCGCTCGCGATCCTCGGGCGAGAGCACTTCGTCCAGCGCGTGATCGGACACGGCCTTGCTCAACAGCTCCGACACATAGCCGTCCATGTCCGTGTGCACTTCGCGGAAGCGCACGCGCCGGTCCTTCAGGGCCGGCGCCTTCGACTGGTACAGGTAGGCGGCTTCCGACACGAGCGCGAAGGTCTCCACCGGCACCTGCAGCTCACGGCAGTACCCCAGCGTGGTGGTGTGGTGATAAGGGATGCGCATCGCGCCGCAGTTGAAGTACTGCCCCTCGTCGAAGGTGCAGGTCTGCGACGGTCCGTCCTCCTCGCTCACGGTGCCGCGGCGGATGGTGTGCGCGCGGCCGCCGGGGCGCTCGCGCGCCTCGAGGACCTGGACGGCGTACCCGAGCTTGCCGAGCTCGTACGCCACGGTGAGGCCGGCCAGCCCCGCGCCGATGACGACGACCTTCGTACCATTGCCGCTGCCCTGCAGGCTGAAAGGCGCCGCCGCCTGGGGCGCGGCCATCAGGCCGAGGCCCGTCATGGCCTCGTACGCCAGGGAGGCGCCGCCCGCAAGGGCGGCCCGTTCAATGAAGCGTCGTCTGGTCAGCACGCGTTGCCCTGTTCCCTTACCGCCGAGCCATCATCGGCACGTCGAGTACCGACGGCGGGCGTTTGCCCGTGGCCACCACGTTGATGGTGGCGCCGGTCGTGGCCGTGAGCGGGCTGCTGCCCGCCTTCGCGCCGTTCTGCCCGAGCACGTGCGCGACGATCGCCAGGTACTCGTCCGGTGTCATGGATGAGCCTTCGGGCGGCATCGTGGTGCGCACGAAATCGAAGAGCTCCGTGGTCGTGCGCGCGCCCCACGTGGCCATGAATGTGTCCCCCGTGAGGGCCGGCGCGTCGTCGCGCCCGCCCAGGTCGCCGGCGTGGCAGGAGGCGCACTGCGCCTGGTAGGCCTTGCGTCCCGCTTCTGCCTGCGCGGCCGTGAACACTGCTCCGTCGGCCGTGGCCTGCCCGGCCAGCCAGATGCCGCCCAGACCGCTGACGAGGAATACCGCGAGACCGCCGCTGAGGTTCAGGCCCATACCCTTCCGAGGAGAAGCGTACGGACAGTCCGGCCCGGAGGCTTCAAGAGGTCGCAAAGAGGTCGTAAAGAGGTGGTAAAAACGGGGGAGGCGCCCGCGGGAGCGGGGCCGACTTGCTACCATCCATCCCATGGGAACGCTTGGCGCGTGGCTCGCCCGGCGGGGCACGCTTCTCCTCGTCGTCGCCATTGGCCTGCTGCTGCCTGCGCTGGCCTTGCTGCAGTACCGCTGGACGGGCGAGCTGACCCAGCTCGAGCAGCTGCGCGCGCGCAACAACCTGTCGGCCGCGGCCTACCAGTTCTCCACCCAGTTCGACGCGATGCTGGCCGGCATCTATGCCGAGTTCCACGACCGGTTCGTCGACGAAGGGTCGGACGATGTACACGCGCCGCTGCCTGTGCTGCCCGGGGGCGTGAAGCACGGGGAGCTCGCCCGCCAGGTTCTCGTCGTGGATCGCCTGCCGGACGGGACGCTGGCCGTGCACGAGATGGGGACCGGGGGCGAGGCGGACCGGTCGGTGACGCCGCCCGCCTGGCTCGACGCGCGCGCGCTGCAGCGGACGCTCCTCGACGAGGTGCCCGCGCTGGTCGTGCGCCGGAGCGGCCAGGCACAGAACCGCTGGATCGTCGTCGTCCTCGACATGGACCGCATCATGACCGACGTGCTGCCGGCGCTCATCGCCGGCTGCGTCGAGGGCGGAATTCCGCTGGCGTACGACGTCCTGATCAACCGCGACGACGAGCCGGCGCGGGTGCTCTACGAATCGCGCGCGGGGCTGTCGGCGACGGACTTCGAGTCGTGGATCACGATGGCGCCGCTCTTCGCGGTGCACGGGCGCGATCTCTCGCCGGTGACGGCGCGCGGGCTGATGCCCGACGCGGCCGCGCACCGCTGGCGCTTCTTCATCAAGGGGCAGGAGGGCGCGCTCGAAGCCGCCGTGGGCGCCGCGCGCCTGCGCAACCTCGGCATCGGCGCCGGCGTGCTGGCGCTGCTCGCGCTCAGTGTCGGGCTGCTCGTCGCCTCGGTGCGACGCGAGCAGCGCGGCGTGCGGGACCAGCTCGAGCTGGTCGCGCGCATGTCGCACGAGCTGCGCACGCCGCTGGCCACCATCACGTGCGCGGGCGAGAACCTGGCCGACGACGTGGTGGACGGCCCCGTGGAGGCGCGGCAGTACGGGCGCATCATCCAGCAGGAAGGGCGGCGGCTGAACAAGACGATTGCCGACATCCTGCTCTGCTGCCGACTGCAGATCCGCGCCGACGCCGCGCTCAACCTGGCGCCCACCGATGTCGGCGGCGTCATCGATCAGGCCGTCGCCGACAGCCTGATGGTGACCAGCGCCGATGCCGCTCCCATCGAGCGCGCCATCGAGCCGCGCCTGCCGCAGGTGATGGCCGACGGCGAGGCGCTGCGCGTGGCGATCAAGAACCTGGTGGTGAACGGCATCCGCCACGGCAAGGGCGGTCCCATCCGCGTGTCGGCGCGCGCGAGCCGCGCCGATGGCGCAGAGATCGTGGTCGACGTCGAGGACGAAGGGCCCGGCATCCCGGAGGACGAGCTCCCGCGGGTGTTCGACTCGTTCTTCCGCGGCCGGATGGCCCGCGACGGCCAGGTGGAAGGCAGCGGCATCGGGCTGAGCGTGGTGTACCACGTGGCCCGCGCGCACGGAGGGCAGGTGCGCGCCGCGCGCGTGCAGCCGCATGGCACGCGGTTCACGCTCGTCCTGCCGGCGCTCGGCCGCCACGCGGCGCAACGCACAGACTCGGCGGCGTGACGTGGGGGCCCCGATGACCCAGGCCGATCCCGCCCGCATCCTGCTGGTGGACGACGAGCCGGGCCTGCGCAAGATGCTCTCGGACCGCCTGCGTGCCGAGGGCTATGCCGTCGAGACCGCGGCGGACGGTCGGGCCGGCAGCACCCTGGCCCGCACGGGCGCCTACGATCTCATCATCCTCGACTTGAACCTCCCCCTGAAGGACGGCCTCGAAATCTGCCGCGAGATTCGGCACGAGGGGATGGAAACCGCCGTGCTGATGCTGACCGCGCGCGATGCCACCGCCGACAAGGTCGTGGGCCTCAAGAGCGGCGCGGACGACTACATGACCAAGCCCTTCGAGAGCGCCGAGCTGATGGCGCGCATCGAGGCGCTGCTCAGGCGCGGGCGCGCGGCACGCGGCGGCGAGCCGGCGGAGTACGCGTTCGGCGACGTCGTGGTGCGTCCGGTCAGCGGGCTCGTGTTGAAGGATGGAAAACCCGTTCGGCTGTCGGCGCAGGAGCTGAAGCTGCTCACCTACCTGGTGCGCCATCCGGGCGTACTCTTCTCTCGCGATCAGCTGCTGGACGCCGTGTGGGGCTACCAGGCCACGCCCGAGACGCGCACGGTGGACGTGCACATCAGCTGGCTGCGGCAGAAGCTCGAGCCCGAGCCTCACAACCCCCGCTACATCGTCACGGTGTTCGGCGTGGGCTACCGGTTCCAGGGGGACGAGGGAGGGTAGGGCCCGGGAGGCCCTGCGGACGGGCGGCGCGTCGCGCCGTGGGCCGAGCAGGGCCCTTCGGGCAGGCGGTACGTCGCACCGTGGGCCAGCGGTGGGCCTCGCCGCTGGCGCGGCTCGGTGGGAGTTCCCACACGCCGAAGGCGTGCCCACGCGGCGCCAGCTGCGCCAACCGCGCGAAGCGCGGCCCGTGCTGTGCCGCGCCCTCCCTACGCTCTCACTACCTCGTGTCCGGCGAGCGGCGCCGGTGCGCCTCCCCCTTCGGCCTTCCACACGACGATGTTGCCGCCGGCGCGCTTGCCCTCGTAGAGCCGCATGTCGGCGACGCGCACGAACTCCTCGAGCGTCTCGAAGGCGCCGTCGGCGGGATAGCAGGCCACGCCGATGGTGACGGTGATCGTGCCCCAGGGGAAGGGTGGCGACGCGAAGGCGCACGTCTCGCGCAGGCGCACCTGCACGCGCTGGGCCAGCGCGAGCGCATCCTCGGCGTGCGTGCGCGGCAGCGCGATGACGAACTCGTCGCCGCCATAGCGGCACGCGATGTCGGCCGCGCGCACCTCCGCGCCCAGCGTCTGGCCCATCAGCGTCAGCACGCGGTCGCCCTCGAGATGGCTGAACCGGTCGTTGATGCTCTTGAAGTGATCGCCGTCGAGGATCATCAGGCTGAGCGGCTCCCCGTACCGGCGCGCGTGCGCCAGCGCCTGCGGCACCACCTCGTCGAAGTGCAGGCGGTTGTACAGGCCCGTGAGCGTGTCGTGAATCATCCGCCGCCGCGCCAGCTCGTACTTCTGCCGGTAGGTGAGCAGCTGGAACACGTCGGCCACGTCACCTTCGTTCGCAGCCACGCCGCGAGGCTCGATGAAGCGGAGGTACGTCCACAGGACCGTGCCGTAGAACACCGTCGCGCCAGCCTTGGCCAGCATTCCGCTGGCCAGCGCCTGCCCGAAGCCGGGCGTGCCGTAGAAGAGGAACCCGACGAAGAGCAGGTTGTCGAACGCGACGATGACGATCAGCGATGACAGGATGCGGACGTAGAAGGACGGGATGTGCCGGCTGATGAACTCGTAGACCAGGATGATGCCGACCACGTCCACGAACAGCAGGGTTGCGCCCACCGTGGCGACTTTCGCGTTGTTGATGAACTCGCTCGCGCCCAGCGCGGCGCTGCCGTTCACGCCGCCGCCCGGGAGGACGAAGTGCGCGCTCACGAGCAGCGAGACGAGCGTGAGGCCCGCGTTGGCGAGCACCAGCCCGTACACCAGTTTCCGCGCCTCGGTGGCGTCCTCCTTGAGATAGACCAGGAGCACCGCAAAGAGGTTCGCCGTGAACATCACCGAGGACGCCGGATAGAGCACGAAGCCGGGCCACAGCTCGACCTGCACCGACAGGGTGGCCTCGAGGTACTGGAAGCCGCCCATCACGATGTAGAGCGGCGACAGGCCGAGGACGCTGCGGGCGCGGAAGAGCGCCAGCACCAGCGCCGCCATCACCGCGGCTTCGATCACGAGCAGGCCGAGCTGCAGTCCGTTCATCGAGATCGGCGACGCGGCAGTGCGGTCGCCCGGCACAGGGAGAAGCGCCGATTATAGCGCCGGCCGAACCGGCGTAAGATGCGGGTTGCACTCATTCAGTCACCGCATCTCCCGAGGAGGCTCCATGACCCCGACCGCCACCCGCACGACAACGGCGGCCCTGCTCGCGCTGGCTCTGGCGGCGCTCACCGCCATCGGCGCCGGCGCCCAGGCGCGCCCCGAGCCGCGTCGAGGGGCCGCCCAGCCCATCGACGCCGAGTACACCGCGAAGATCAAGGAACACCTGCAGGACCCGCGCATCACCACCGAGCTGGTGGACCACCTCCCGGCGTCCGACACGGTCCCCACGCCCCTCAAGTTCCACGGCCGCATCGTCGGCACCCCGGGCGAGCTGACCTACGCCAAGGACATCCATCGCTACTTCGCCGCCCTCGACAAGGCCTCGGACCGCGCGTCGCTGTGGACGATCGGGAAGACCGAAGAGGGCCGCGACATCGTCCTGCTGGCGATTGCGGATGAGGCGACGCTCAAGCAGCTGGCGAAGTACAAGGACATGCTGGCCCGCCTGACCGACCCGCGGAAGACCACCGAGGCCGAGGCGCAGCAGCTGCTGCAGACGGCCAAACCCATCTACTGGCTCATCAGCGGCATCCACTCACCCGAGAACGGCGGTCCGGAGATGCTGCAGGAGCTGGCCTACCGGCTGATCGTCCAGGAGACGCCGTTCGTCCAGCAGATCCGCAACAACGTGATCACCTTCATCACCCCGGTCATCGAGGTGGACGGCCGCGAGAAGCAGGTGGACACCTACTACTTCAACAAGAAGCGGCCGCAGGGCGAGTCGCGGCTGCCGCTGATGTACTGGGGGAAGTACGTCGCGCACGACAACAACCGCGACGGCATGGGTCAGTTCCTCGAGCTGACGAAGAGCGTGACGCGCGTGCAGAACGAGTGGAAGCCCACCATCATGCACGACCTGCACGAGATGCAGACCTATCTCTACACCTCGACCGGCACGGGGCCCTACAACGAGGCGCTGGACCCGATCACGGTGGACGAGTGGTGGCTGCTCGCCAAGACCGAGGTGATGGAGATGACCAAGCGCGGCGTGCCGGGCGTGTGGACCTACGGGTTCTACGACGGGTGGACGCCGAACTACATGTTCTTCATCGCGCACACGCACAACGCCATCGGGCGCTTCTACGAGGTGCAGAGCTATGGCCCGGACAACTACGAGGCGCGCGCCGGCGCGACGACGACCAGCCGCGAGTGGTTCCGGCCGAATCCGCCGCTGCCGTCCATCAAGTGGGGACCGCGGAACAACACCAACATCCAGCAGTCGGGCGTGCTCATCGCGCTCAACCACGTCGCGAAGAACAAGCAGACCTACCTCGAGAACTACTGGCTGAAGAACAAGCGGTCCGTCGAGGAAGGGAAGAACGGCCCCGTCAAGGCCTGGGTGATTCCCGCCGCGCAGTACCGCAAGGCCGATGCGGCCGACGCCGTGAACGAGCTGCGGCGCCAGGGGCTGGAGATCCACCGCGCGACCAGCGCCTTCAAGGCGGGGGACGTGAGCGTCGCGGCCGGCGACTACATCGTCCGCGGCGATCAGCCCTACCGGACGATGGCGGAGATGTACTTCGGCATCCAGAACTTCGCGCCCGCCAACCCCCGTCCGTACGACGATACCGGCTGGACGTTCCAGTTCATGCGGAACGTCAAGCTGCACGCCGTGAACGACGCGTCCATCCTCACGCAGCCGATGGCGATGCTGACCGCCGACGCCGTGGCGCCGGGCGGCATCGAAGGCACCGGCAACACCCTCATCGTGGCGCACACCACCGACAACAACCTGATGAAGTTCCGCTTCACGCACGCCTCGGTGAAGATGCAGGCGGCCGAGGAGGACTTCGAGGCGGGCGGACGGAAGTTCCGGGCGGGCGCGTTCATCGTGTCGGGCGCGGATCGCGCGGCCATCGAGCCCACGCTGCAGGAGCTGGGGCTGTCGGCGTTTGCCGTGGCGGGCGCGCCGAAGGTGAAGGCGCACGACCTGGACGTGCCGCGCATCGGCTACGTGCACGCCTGGCAGCGGACGCAGGACGAGGGCTGGGTGCGCGCGGCCCTGGACACGTACAAGGTGCCTTACACGTATTTCGGCGACATCCGCCTGCGCGAGGGGAACCTGCGCGCGAAGTACGACGTGATCATCTATCCGCACGTCGGCGGGTCGGCCCAGGCGCAGGTGAACGGCATCGCGAAGACCGGCAGCCTGCCGCTGCCCTACCGGAAGACGGAGGCGACGCCCAACCTCGGCGCGCTGGAGGAAGCCGATGACATCCGCGGCGGCATGGGCCTCGAGGGACTGCTGGAGCTGGTGAAGTTCGTGCGCGAGGGCGGGACGCTCATCACCGAGGGCTCGACGGCCACCATCCTGCCGGAGTTCGGGATGACGCCCGGCGTGACCATCGAGCGGCCCACGCAGCTCTTCGCGCGCGGGTCGATCATGCGCAGCCAGTGGACGGACCGGAAGAGCCCCATCGCCTACGGGTTCGAGAGCGCGACGCTGCCCGTGTACTTCAACCAGGATCCGGTGATCAACGCGGGCGGTGGCGGCATCCCCGCCGAGTTCGCCGGGTTCTTCGGTGGCGGTCCACAGATTCCCGGCGTGGGGCAGAACACGACGCCGATGGCCAACTCACCCAACCGGCTGGCGCCGCTGGAGCCCGGCGAGGCGCAGCCGCGGGATCCGCGGCCGCAAGCCGACGCCGCCGCCGAGTTCCGCGCCATGGCGCGCGCGTTCGGGATCAGCACGGACGAGGCGCGTCCGCGCGTGGTCCTCTCGTTCCCGCAGAACCCGAACGACATGCTGCTGTCGGGGACGCTGGTCGGCGGCCAGTTCCTCTCCGGCCGCGCGCAGGTGGTGGACGCCACCGTCGGCCAGGGGCACGTGGTGATGTTCGCCATCCGCCCGTTCTGGCGCTGGCAGACGCAGGGGACGTTCTTCCTCGGCTTCAACGCCATCCTGAACTGGAACGACTTGGGTGCCGGCAGGGAGGCCGCGCCGGCCGAGACCGGGCGCGGCGGCGCGGCCGGCGCTGTCCATTGATGATTGCCGATTGGTGATTGAGTGATTCATTGGGTGATTGAGCGATTGGGGCATTGGGCATTGGATTGAGTGATTGAGTGATTG
>JBFWQE010000018.1:0-9926 GCA_050249615.1 Vicinamibacterales bacterium | reverse complement strand
GTGATTGGGTGATTGGGTGATTGGGTGATTGCGGATTGGGGCATTGGGCGTGTCGCGCGGCGCCAGGCGGCCGCATCGCCATCAGGCGGTCTCTCATCGCACGAAGGAATGCCACAATTGCCCAGTCATCATTGAATCGCCCAATCATCAATCGGCAATCGCCAATGGACAGCGGCCCGGACAGTCTCCTATTCGTACACCCCTCGGCCGCGGCCCGCCTGGCGGCCGCGGAGGCGTTCGTGCTTCGTCACGCGGAGGCCGGGCGAGCCGTCCTCGTGGTCGGGGCATCGCGCGCGGCGGCCGACGAGCTGGTGGCGCGCGTGGCCATCCGGCGCGGCGGGCTGGTCGGCGTCTCGCGCGCGGGGGTCGGGGAGCTGGCCACGCGGCTGGCGCTGCCGCTCCTCGCGGCAAGAGGCCTGCTGCCCACGCCTGCACTGGGCGACGAAGCGGTTGCAGCCCGGGCGACGTTCGAGAGCGCGGCGAGCGGGGAACTGAAGTACTTCGAGCCGGTCGCCGGCATGCCCGGCTTTCCGCGCGCGCTCGGGCGCACCCTGGCCGAGATCCGCATGGCCGGCCTCGGGCCCGAGGCCCTCGGCGGCGACGAGGCCGTCACCGACCTGGCGCGGCTCCTCGATCGCGTGAACACGGAGCGGCAGCGCGCAGGGGCGGTGGACTACGCGGCGCTGCTCGCCACCGCGGCCGAGGCCGCGGGCCGTCCGGGCTCGTCGATCCGCGACGCGCACGTGCTGCTGCTGGACGTGCCCGCCTCGTCTGCGGCGGAAGCACGGTTCGTCGAGGCGCTGGCTGCCGGTGCGCAGTCGCTCCTCGCGACGATTCCCGACGGCGATGCGCGGACGCGGCAGGGGCTCGGTTCGATGGCCGCCGCGGCGGCGGGGCAGCCCGCGCCGGCGGGGCGGGCGAAGCCGGCGGCGAGACGAAAGAAGGCCGGGCAGCAGGCCGGCGCGACGGGAACGGCCGAGAGCGCGCTGCACCACCTCCAGCGATTCCTCTTCTCGCCCGAGGCGCCGCCTGCGGGAACGGAAGACGACTCGGTCGTGATCTTCTCCGCGCCAGGGGAAGGCCGCGAGGCCGTGGAGGTGGCCCGCCGCATCCTCGAGGAGGCCGCGCGCGGCGTGCCCTTCGACGAGATGGCCGTGCTGCTGCGGGCGCCCCAGACCTATCTGAGCCTGCTCGAGCACGCGCTCGATCGTGCCGGCGTGCCCGCGTGGTACCACCGCGGCACCCGGCGGCCCGATCCGGCGGGGCGTGCGCTGCTTGCCCTGATCGCGTGCGCGGAAGAAGGGCTGTCGGCCCGCCGCTTCGCGGAGTACGTATCCCTGGGGCAGGTTCCCACGGGTGCGGCGGGTGCGATCGGGTGCGGGCAGGTGCCGGCAGGTGCGGACGGGCCCGGGCAGGTGCGAGCAGGTGCAGGCACGCCGGGCGGCGGGAGCCGGGAGTCCGGAGTCGGATCCTGGCAGCCCGCGCTGGACGAATCGGTGGACGCAATCGTCCCCGCACGTGACCGGGTGGACGACAGCCAGCCCGAAGAGGAGCGGCGTGCACAGTCGGCCCGCGGTGAGACGCCGCGCGACGTCGCGGGCACGCTTCGCGCGCCGTGGCGCTGGGAGGACTTGATCGTCGAGGCGGCCGTGATTGGCGGCATCGATCGGTGGAGACGCCGGCTGGCGGGGTTGGAGCAGGATTACGCCGCGCGGCTGCGCGAGGTCGAATCCGAGGACCCGCACTCGTCGCGCACCCGCGCCCTCAGGCGCGACACCGGCCAGCTGCGCGCGCTGCAGGCCTTCGCGCTGCCCGTGCTCGGCGAGATGGCTGCGTGGCCCGGGGAGCAGCGCTGGGGCGACTGGCTGCACGCGCTCACGACGCTTGCGCCCACCGTGCTGGCCCAGCCCGCGCGCGTGCTGCGCGTGCTCCAGGAACTGGCCCCGCTCGCCGCGATCGGGCCGGTGACGCTTCGCGAGGTGCGCGAGGTGCTGGCGCCGCGCCTGTCCACTCTCACCCACGAGCCGCCGCGCCGCCGCTTCGGCCGCGTGTTCGTCGGCACGCCGCACGCGGCCCGCGGCCGCGCTTTTCAGGTGGTGTTCGTGCCGGGCCTGGCCGAGCGGATGTTCCCGCAGCGCATCCGCGAGGACGCGCTGCTGCTCGACCATCGGCGCGAGGAGCTGGGCGCGGCGCTGGCGCGCCAGCCGGAGAGGGCCGCCGACGAGCGCCTGCAGCTGATGCTGGCGGCCGGCGCTGCGCGCGAGCGGCTCTACGTCTCGTATCCGCGCCTGGAGCTGAACGAATCGCGCCCGCGCGTGCCGTCCTTCTACGTCCTCGACATCGTCCGCGCCGTCGAGGGCGTCATCCCCTCGGCCTCGCGTGTCGCCGAGCGCGCCTACCGGGAGGGCGGCGCGCGCCTCGCGTGGCCCGCGCCAGACGAGGCCTCCCGCGCCATCGACGCGTTCGAGCACGATCTCTCCACCATCGGGGCGCTGCTCGCCTCGCGCGACCCGCTGGCCGTCAGGGGACGTGCGCGCTACCTCTACGAGCTCAGCCCCGAGCTGCAGCGGTCGCTCACCGCGCGCTGGATACGGTGGCATCGCCGCCAATGGGACACCGCCGACGGCCTCGTCCGGAGCGTGCCCGGAACCACGGCGCCCGCCCTCGCGCGCCACCGGCTGGGCGCGCGTCCCTACTCGCTCACGGCGCTGCAGCGCTTCGCGGCCTGCCCGTACCAGTTCATGCTGGCCGCCATCTACCGGCTGGCGCCGCTCGAGGCGCCCGCGCCTCTGCAGAAGCTGGACCCGCTGACGCGCGGCGATCTCTTCCACCGCATCCAGACGCACGCGCTCAGGAAGCTCCAGTCCATGCACCTGCTGCCGCTCTCGCCCGAGACGCTGCCGCGCGCGCAGAAGCTGCTGGAGTGGTCGATGACCGAGGTCGAGAAGGCCGCATACGACGACCTGGCACCCGCCATCGAGCGCGTGTGGCGGGACGAGATGGCGGCGATGGGCCGCGATCTGAAGATCTGGCTCGAGAACCTGGCTGTCGAGGGTGCGGAGTGGACCCCGGAGCGCTTCGAGCTGGCCTTCGGGCTCGAGGACCGCGGCGACCGCGATCCGGCCAGCTCGCCCGATCCTGCCCGCGTGGACGGGCGGTTCCTGCTCCGCGGCTCCATCGACATGGTGGAGCGCCACCGCCAGACCGGGATGCTCCGCGTCACCGATCACAAGACCGGGAAGAACCGCACCGAGCCCGGAACCACCATCGTCTCCGGTGGCCGGGTGCTGCAGCCGGTCGTCTACGGGCTCGCGCTCGAAGCGATGTCGCCGGAGAACAGGGTCTACTCGGGCCGCCTGTCGTTCTGCACCGCGGCCGGCGGCTTCACGCACCACGAGATCCCGCTGCTCGACGTGGCCAGGAAGACGGCGCTCCAGGTGCTGGAGATCACGGACCGGGGCATCGAGCAAGGCCTGTTGGCCGCGCGGCCCGACCGCGAGGCCTGCGCCTGGTGCGACTTCACGGCGGTCTGCGGGCGCGACGAGGAGCGGCGGACGCGCCGGAAGGATCCATCGCGCTTCGCGGATCTCGACGCCCTGAGGGACCTGCCGTGAGCCCGCCGCCCGAGAATCGCGACGCCATCGCGAACGATCTCGGCCGGACGCTGGTCGTCGAAGCCGCCGCGGGCACCGGCAAGACGACCGAGCTGGTGGGCCGCATCGTCCGCCTTCTCGAGCAGGACGTAGCCACCATCGACCAGATCGTGGCGGTGACGTTCAGCGAGAAGGCTGCGGGTGAGCTGAAGCTGCGCCTGCGCGAGGAGCTGGAGCGCGCGCGAGGACGCCACGCCGCCGGCACGCCGCACGCGGCGCGGCTGGCCCAGGCGGTGTACGACTTCGAGGAAGCGCACGTCAGCACCATCCACGGGTTCTGCGCCGACCTGCTGCGGGAGCGCCCCGTTGAGTCGCGGGTGGATCCCGCGTTCGCCGTGCTCACCGAGACGCAGGCGGCACAGCTCTTCGACGAGGCGTTCGACGGCTGGCTGCACGCGCAGCTGGCTGATCCCGGGGAGGGCGTGCGTCGATCGCTCCGGCGGCCCACGCGCTGGAGCCCGGACGACGAGGAGAGCGGGCCCATCGATCGCCTGCGGCGCGCGGCGTGGGACCTGGCCGAGTGGCGCGATCACGACGCCCCCTGGACAAAGCCCGCCTGGGATCGGCGTGCGACCCTCGTCGCGCTGGTGGACGAGCTGCGCGACTTCGCGCGGATGACGGGCCGGCCGCTCAAGCGGGGCGACAACTTCTCGGTGGATACGCTGCCGGCGCGCCGCGCCAGCGCCGAGATCGAACGGGTGCGCGAGATCGGCCACGAGGAACTGGACGCCTGGGAGGCCGCGCTCGTGACGCTCGCGGAGGATCGGAACTTCGCGAGGCCGCGCAAGGGATCGGGCGCCGCGTTCGCGCAGGGTGTCAGCCGGCAGGCGGCGCTCGACGCGCACGCCCGCCTGCTCGACGGGCTGGCCCGGTTCCGCGCGGACGCCAACGCGGACCTGGCGGCGCTGCTGCGCGAGGAGATGCGCGACTGCCTGGCGCAGTACGAGGCCCGGAAGCTGAAGGCAGGGGCGCTCGACTTCCTCGACCTGCTGATCAAGGCGCGCGACCTCGTCCGCGACAACGAAGAGGTGCGCGCGGCGTTCCGGCGTCGTTTTCGCGTGCTCCTGGTCGACGAGTTCCAGGACACGGACCCGCTGCAGGCCGAACTGCTCCTGCTGCTGGCCGGCGAGGCCGACGCCAGCGGCCGGCGCACGCGGCCGGGCGCGCTGTTCATCGTCGGCGATCCGAAGCAGTCCATCTACCGTTTTCGGCGCGCCGACGTGGGTGCGTACTCGCGCATCGCGGAGGGCCTGTCGGTGGAGGGCGCGATCCAGGTCACCCTGCAGACGTCCTTCCGTGCCGTGCCCGCGATCCAGCACTTCGTGAACGCGGCGTTCCGGCCCGAGATGACCGGTGATGCCGCCACGCGCCAGGCGCAGTACGTGCCGCTCAGGGCGCACCGGAACGACCATCCGGACCAGCCGGCCATCGTGGCCCTGCCCATGTCGGCGCCGTACGGCCGGCGCGACGTGACGCAGGGGGCGCTGGCCGAATGCCAGCCGCGCGCCATCGGCGAGTTCGTCCGCTGGCTGGTGTCGCCCGAGTGCGCCTGGACGGTGGAGGTGCCCGATCCCGCGAACGGATCCGTGCGCATCCGGCGCCCCATCGCGCCACGGGACATCTGCCTCCTCTTCCGCCGCTTCCTGCACTTCGGCGATGACGTGACGCGCGACTACGTCGAGGCGCTCGAGTCCCGCGGGGTGCCTCACCTGCTCGTCGGCGGCAAGACCTTCCACGAGCGCGAGGAAGTGGACGCCCTGCGCACGGCGCTCACCGCGATTGAATGGCCGGAGGACGAGCTGTCGGTCTACGCCACGGTTCGCGGACCGCTGTTCGCGGTGGGTGAGGAGGAGCTGCTCGAGTACCACGCCATCGCCGGCGGCTTCCATCCGTATCGCGTGCCGAAGGACCTGCCCGATCGGCTGCAGCCCGTGGCGCGGGCGCTCGAGACGCTGCGCGAGCTGCATGCCTCGCGCAACTACCGTCCCGTGGCCGACACCATCGGGCGGCTCATCGCCGCCACGCGCGCGCACGCGGGCTTCATCCTGTGGCGCGGCGGCGAGCAGGTGCTCGCCAACGTGCTGCACATCCCGGATCTCGCGCGGCGCTACGAGGCCGAAGGCGGATTGTCGTTCCGCGGCTTCGTGGACCTGCTGCGCGACGCGGCCGGCTCCACCGAGGCGCCCGAGGCGCCGATCCTGGAAGAGGGCAGCGAGGGCGTGCGCCTGATGACGGTTCACAAGGCGAAGGGGCTGGAGTTTCCGGTGGTGATCCTTGCCGACATCGGGTGCAAGCTGAGCCTGGACGAGGCGTCGCGCCACCTGGACTCGTCGCGGAACCTCTGCGCGATTCGCATCGGCGGGTGGGCGCCGCTCGATCTCATCGAGCACAACGCCGAGGAGGCCGCCCGCGACGCCGCCGAGGGCGTGCGGCTGGCCTACGTGGCCGCCACCCGCGCGCGCGACCTGCTGGTCGTGCCCGCCGTGGGCGATGGCCCGTACGACAGGGGCTGGCTGCGCCCGCTCAATCGCGCGCTGTATCCACCGGTCGACGTGCGCCAGGATCCGGGCACCGCGCAGGGCGTGCCGGCATTCAAGGGCAAGGACACCGTCCTCGTGCGCCCCGACGGGCAGCAGCCCGACGCGTCCACGGTGAGGCCGGGCGCGTACCGGCTGCGCGACCCCGGGTCGGGCGAGGAGTACACGGTGGCCTGGTGGGATCCGCTCGTGCTCGAGCAGGTGGCAGACGACGGGCGTGGGTTGCGGCGCGAGGATCTGATCACCAGGGACGCCGCGCCGGAGCTCGTCGCGGCGGACCGCGCGGCGTTCGAGGCGTGGGCGACCCGGCGCGAGGGTACCCGGCAGGCGGGGGCCACACCGTCGCTGCTCGTGCAGACGGCCACCGAGTACGCCGCGCAGGCGGCTGCCGCGGGCGTCGCCGATGAAGCGGCGGATGCGGTCGTGGTGGAGGACGCCGCGGTGATCGAGGCACGGCCCTCGGGCCGCCGCTTCGGCACGCTCGTGCACGCGATGCTGGCCGCTGTACCGCTGGACGCGGGCGTTGGCGAGGTTCGTTCCCTGGCCGAGCTGCACGCGAAGCTGCTGGGCGCGACGGACGAGGAGCGAGGCGTGGCTGCCGTCACCGTTCACCGCGTGCTCGCGCATCCGAGGCTGGCCGGAGCGCGTGAGGCCCGTGCCGCCGGCCGCCGCGTGTGGCGCGAGGTGCCGCTGTCGATCGTGGTTCCGCCTTCGCTCGCCGTGATCTCCCCGCCGAGCTTCGGCGCGACGAGCCCGTCGTCGCTCGCCGGGGGCTCCGAGGCGAGCTTCAGCGTGACAGGTCCTTCCGCACCGGCCCGCACCAGCCCGCACCTGTCCGCACCTGCCGCACCCGATCGCACCCGCCCGCACCCGCCCGCACCTGCCGCACCCGATCGCACCCGCCCGCACCCGTTCGCGCCTGCCGCACCCCTGCGCCCCGCACCTGTGTTGGTGGACGGCCAATGCGACCTCGCCTACGAGACCGTGGACGGCTGGGTGGTGATCGACTTCAAGACCGACGTGGTCATGGCGACAGACGAGACCTATCGCCGGCAGGTGGCGCTCTACTGCGAGGCCCTCGCGCGCGCGACGGGCCTCCCCGCCCGCGGCGTGCTGCTGCGCGTGTGAACGAACCCCGGCAGACCCCAAGACCCCAAGACCTCAAGACCTCAAGCCCTCGAGCCCCCAAGCCCCACGCCCCACGCCCCAAGACTAGGATCTCCCTATGCGCCGCATCTGCGTGTTTTGTGGATCTTCCGCCGGCTCGAATCCCGCCTATGCCGAGGCTGCGCGGGCGATGGGCCGCGAGCTCGTCGCCCGCGGGATGGGGCTGGTCTACGGCGGCGGGCACGTAGGCCTGATGGGCGTTATCGCCGACGCCGTGCTCGAGGCCGGAGGCGAGGCGATTGGCGTCATCCCTCATGCGCTGGCCGCGCGCGAGATCGCGCACCAGCGCCTGACGACGCTGCACGTCGTCGCGTCCATGCACGAGCGCAAGGCGATGATGGCCGACCTGGCCGATGCGTTCGTCGCCATGCCGGGCGGATTCGGCACCTACGAGGAGCTGTTCGAGGCCATCACGTGGACCCAGCTGGGGTTGCACAAGAAGCCCTGCGGCCTGCTGAACGTGGCCGGGTTCTTCGATCCGGTCGTGGGGTTCATCGACCACGCGGTGGCCGAAAAGTTCATCCGCCCGCAGCACCGGGCGGTGCTGCTGGTGGAGTCCGAGCCCGCCCGCCTGCTCGACGCCCTGCAGGCGGTGACGCTACCCGAGGTGCCGAAGTGGATTCGTCCCGATGAGACCTGAGGGGCCGCGCTGCCGCGCGGTGGGCACGCCGGGTGCGTGCGGATTCCACCGAGAGCCCACCGAGCCGCGCGAAGCGGCGAGGCCCACCCGAAGCGCAACGCTGTCGCGCACCCGCCCGCACCCGTCCGCACCCGTTCGCACCCGCCCGCACCCGCTCGCACCCGATCTAACATCTAAGAGAGCGATGCCCACTCCCTCACCCAGCGCCCCGGCTCGTGCGTTCCTGACGGCGGTATTGCTGTTGGCCACGGCTGGCGCGGCTACGGCCCAGCTTCGAAGGATTCCCGCGGAGATCACGCCAATCGTCGAAAGCGACGGTGTGCGGGCGGGGACGACGGTGCGTGCCGCCATCAAGGTGGCGCTCCCCGAGAGCTTCCATGTCCAGTCGAACAAGCCGCGCGATCCCTCGCTCATCCCGACCGAGCTGACCGTCGAGGCGCCCGCGGGCGTCCAGGTGGAAGAGTTGGTGTTCCCGGTCGCGACGGACTTCAAGCAGGAAGGCCTCGATGAGCCGCTCCTGGTCTTCGATCGGGAGTTCACGATCGGCGTGCGATTCAGCCTGCCCGCCGCGTTGCCGCCCGGTGAAGTCGTCGTCCCCGCGCGCCTGCGCTACCAGGCGTGCGACGACAAGATGTGCTACGCGCCCAGCACCGCCGCGTTCGAGTGGACGCTCAATGCCGTGGCGGCGGGCGCCGCGGTCACGCCGCAGCACGCGGACGTGCTGGACACGATCGCGTTCGGCACCGGCGAGAAGCCCGGGCAGGCCGCACCCGCGGCTGCCGCGCTCGCCGCGCCGGCGGCCGGCGGCCCGGACGACGGGATCGCACAGCTCGACAAGTTCACGGTGGTGTCGAGCACGGGCGGCTATCTCGGCGCCGATGACTTCCTCACGTTCATCCGCAACGCCGAATCCGGGGTCACCGAGAAGGGGCTCCTCGAGGGGCGGGGGCCGCTGGCCATCCTGCTCATCGTGCTGCTCGGAGGGCTGGCGCTCAACCTGACGCCGTGCGTGCTGCCGATGATCCCCATCAACCTCGCCATCATCGGCGCCGGCGCGCAGGCGTCGTCGCGCAAGCGCGGGTTCCTCCTCGGCCTCACCTACGGCGGCGCCATGGCCGTCGTCTACGGCGCGCTGGGGCTCATCGTCGTGCTCACGGCGAGCACGTTCGGCACCATCAACGCCTCGCCGTGGTTCAACCTCGGCATCGCGGTGCTGTTCGTGGCGCTCGCGCTGGCGATGTTCGACGTCTTCGAGATCGACTTCTCGCGCTTCTCGGGCAACATCGGCGCGGGCGCCGGCCGCGGCACCTTCCTGCTGGCGTTCACGATGGGCGCGGTGGCGGCGCTGCTGGCGGGCGCGTGCGTGGCGCCGGTGGTCATCCAGGTGGTGCTCTTCTCGAGCAATCTCTACGCGACGGGCACGACCATCGCGCTGGCGCTGCCGTTCTTCCTCGGCATCGGCATGGCCATTCCGTGGCCCATCGCGGGCGCTGGACTTGCGTCGTTGCCGAAGCCGGGCCCGTGGATGGTGCGGGTGAAGCAGGCGTTCGGCGTGCTCATCCTCGGCACCGCGGTCTATTACGGTTATCTCGCGTACGGCCTCTTCGCCAACCGCTGGGTGGACGAAGGCGCCGTCGCGTCGAGCGTGGAGGAGATGCTGAAGGAAGGCTGGCACGCCTCACTCGCCTCGGGCCTGGCGCAGGCGGAGCGCGAGGGCAAGCCGGTGCTCGTCGACATGTGGGCCACGTGGTGCAAGAACTGCCTGACGATGGACAAGACGACGCTGGTGGACCCGTCGGTGAAGCAGGCGCTGGATGGCTACGTCAAGATCAAGTTCCAGGCCGAGCAACCCGACGAGCCGCCCGCGGTGGACGTGATGAAGCGGTTCAGGGCGGTGGGTCTGCCCGCGTACGTGATCCTCAGGCCCGG
>JBFWQE010000017.1:0-55749 GCA_050249615.1 Vicinamibacterales bacterium | reverse complement strand
CCCGCACCCGTGCGCACCCGCCCGCACCTGCTCGCACCCGCCCGCACCTGCTCGCCCCCGCCCGCACCTGCTCGCACCCGCCCGCACCTGTTCGCACCCGCCCGCACCTGCTCGCACCCGCCCGCACCTCCGCTAATCTATGCCGATGTCCTTCTCCACATTGACCTTGAGGGCCTTCCTCGACCGTCTCGCCAGCTCGGAGCCCACGCCGGGGGGCGGTACGGCCTCGGCCGTCACCGGGGCCATGGGCACTGCGCTCCTGGTCATGGTGGCGGGCCTCCCGAAGACACGCACGAACACCGACGAGGAGCGCGCCGCCCTCGCCAGCGTCCGCGAGCGGCTCGTGCCCATCCGCGACGCCCTCGAGCGATCAGCGGACGCCGACGCCAGCGCGTTCGACGAGGTGCTGGCGGCGTACCGCCTGCCGAAGGTGACCGACGAAGAGAAGGCGGCGAGGAAGGCCGCGATCCAGCTGGCGATGCGTCACGCCATCGAGGCTCCGCTCGAGACCTTGCGCCTCGCGGCCGAGGCGCTCGACCTCGCCGAGACGGTGGCGAGGCACGGCGTCCCCTCGGCGTCGAGCGATGTCGGCGTGGCTGCGGGACTGCTGCTGGCGGCAGCCGAGGGCGGTGCGGCGAACGTCCGGGTCAACCTGGGAAGCGTGTCGGACCCATCGAGCCGTGATCAGTGGGCCGCTGAAGCCGATCGTGTCTTCGCGCACGCGACCGAGGCGGCCGGGCGTGCTCGCGCGGCGATCTCCTGAAGCGATCCCGCACCGGCAGGACGCGGGAACGCCGGCGCGTCAGCGCCGGCTTCTCGAGCCGCCGCGCGGGCGCGTGTCCTCGAGCAGCCGCACCTGCACGGAGGTCTCGAAGTCCCATGTGCGCTTGTAGAAACCCGGCAACAGGTCCACGGTGTCCGTATACGGCGCGTCGATCGTCACCTGGAACGGCAGGCGACGCACGGTGAGCGCCTCCGCCTCCAGCGGGATCTCGTGGTCGGCCGCGATCTCGAGCACGCGGTCGGCCAGTTCCTCCTCGGTCCTGCTGCCCGCAAACAGCATCGCCTCCTGCAGCGCGTCCACGAAGCTGTAGTGCTTGATGGCGGCGCGACCTGCCTGCACGGTGGCCGTCACCAGGATGGCGGCGACCAGGAGCTTGATGATGGTCTTCATGGGCAACCGTTGCGGCGGGCCAGAGGGGACAGGCCGGCCTTCTCGTCACGTCCTATCGCCCTACTATCGGCCGTCGGTCGCTCGGGCTGTAGCCGCGACTCCCAGCCGCCGGGCAGCTGCGGTACCAGAATCAATTGATGGCTAACAAATAAGAAAATTTGACAATATCACGCTAACCAACGACCAGTGGCAAATCGCCGCACGCGAGGCGGCCCTCGGCCAGGCGATCCGTGAACTACTGCACGTGCCGGACGGGCCACGTCCGCTTCCTCGCGCTCGACAGCAACTACATGGACGAGGACCAGCAGGCCTGGCTCGAGAAGGAGCTCGCCGCCTCCGACCCGAAGTGGACGATCGCGTCCTTCCACCATCCGCTCTACTCGTCCGTGGCGCGGCACGGCCTCGACCTTCGCGCCCCCGGACCAAAGCTCGGCCGTCCGCCTTCGTGCGCCTTCCCTCGTGCCGGTCGTGTGCTTCGTGTTCCCGTGGGACACCCGGTCAGGGAGTCTTGACGGCCTGCTCGGTGGTGGCAGCCTGGTCCTCGCGGCCCGTCGCGCGGTAGAGCGCCGCGAGTTCCTGTGCGGCGCGCACGGTATCGGGGTGCGTCGCGCCACGCTTTTCGCGGCGCACCGCGAAAGCCCGCACCAGCAGCGGCTCGGCCTCGGCGTAGCGGCGGCGCTCCCGGAGGAACCGTCCGTACATCAGGCGCGAGGTGGCCACGTCGGGATGGTCATCCCCCTGGGCCTTGATGCGGGTGGCCAGCGTCCGCTGGAAGAGCGGCTCGGCCTCGGCGTCCCGGCCCAGCGCCGCGATCATGGTGGCGATGCTGCCGTCGATCGTGAGGACGAGCGGATGGTCCTCCGGCAGCCGGCTGATTGCCGACACCCGCGCCTCCTGCATCACCGGCACGGCCTCCGCGGGCTTCCCGGCCCGGTAGAGCAGCACGCCCAGGTTGTTCAGCGAGGTGCCGGTGCTCGGGTGTCCCACGCCGAGGAGGCGCTTGCGCAGGTCCACGGCCTGCCGATAGAGCGCCTCGGCGTCGGCGAACTTTCCCTGGCTCATGAGCACGTTCCCGAGGTTGTTCAGGCTGGTCGCCACTGCGGGATGCTCCTCGCCGAACAGCTGGCGCCGCATGGCCAGCGCCTCGCGGTGCAGGGCCTCGGCCTCCTCGTAGCGCCCGCGCTCGTCCACGGCCGCGGCGAGGTTGTTGAGCGCCAGCGCCACGCGCGGGTGCCGCTCGCCCAGCGCCTGGCGCAGCAGCGTGAGCGATTCCCGGTGCCAGCGCTCCATCTGCTCGTAGTCGCCGCCGCGCGAGGCGGCATACGCGAGCCCGGCATAGCTCTCCGCCAGGTCGAGATGGCCCGGCGGCAGCACGCGGCGGCGGATCTCCAGTGCCTCCTCGATGAGCTGCCGTCCCTGCGGGATGTCGCCCTTGTCCACGAGCACCGCGCCCAGCAGGTGGAGGTCTGTCGCGGCCTCGGCGCTCTCGCGGCTCACCGTGCGCTCGTGCCGAGCCAGCGCGTCGCGCAGCTGGGCCTCCGCCTCGTCGTAGCGGCCGCGCAGCGACGACAGCTCGCCGATGTGTGACAGCGTTTCGGCGACGCTGGGGTGCTCGGCGCCAAGCGCGTCGCGCCGCACCTCGAGCGAACGCTCGAGCAGCGGCTGCGCCTCGTCGTACTTCCCGAGGCTCTGGTAGACGCGCCCCATCAGGTCCAGCAGGCGGGCCTGCACCTCGGGCTGCCCGTTCAGCTCGCCGACGCGCGCCACGCCGGTCTCCAGCAGCTGCCGCGCCGTGACGGTGTCGCCCCGCGACTCGCTGGGGTCGCTCGCCTCGAACATGCGGACCAAAAACGCCGTCACCTGCTCGGCGGTGGCCTGCGCGGTCTGCGCGCGGTCGCGCTCGCGCGCGATCTGCCGCGCCTGCAGCGCCATCATGATGGCGAAGCCGACGACCATCACCGCCAGGATGGCCGCCGCGGACACGGCGACGCGATGCCGCCGCACGAACTTGCCGAGCCGGTAGGTCAGGCTCGGCGGGCAGGCGAGCACGGGCAGGTTGAGGAGGTGCCTCCGCAGGTCGGCCGCCAGGTCCGACGCGGAGCCGTACCGCCGCGTCCGGTCCTTCTCGAGCGCGCGCAGGATGATCCAGTCGAGGTCGCCCCGCAGCTGGTGCGCGTGCACGACCACGGGCGGCGCCGGGGCGCCGGCCGTCGTGGTGGCCCCGAGCGACGTCGTCACGCGAGTGCTCGGGCGGGGCGGATCCACCTCGCGGATGGTCCGCCGGATCTCGTCGAGCGGCTTCTTCCTGAGCTCCCTCGGCTCGAAGGGCAGCGCGCCGGTCAGCAGCTCGTAGAGGATGACGCCCAGCGCATACACGTCCGTGCGGGTGTCCACGTCCAGGCCGGACATCTCGGCCTGCTCGGGGCTCATGTACTCCAGCGTCCCGATCAGCACGCCCCGCTCGGTGTACATCGTCCGCTCCGTCAGCGGCTGCGTGGTCGCCTTGGCAACGCCGAAGTCGATGACCTTGGGCACAGGATGGTCGTCCCGAACGGTGACGAGCACGTTGGACGGCTTCAAGTCCCGGTGGATGATGCCCTTCTGGTGGGCGTGCTGGACGGCGTCGCACACCTCGAGGAAGAGGTCGATGCGCTGCCGGACGGACAGCCGGTGACGCTGGCAGTAGTCGGTGATGGGCTCGCCCCGCACGTACTCCATCGCGAAGTACGGGCGCCCTTCCGGGGTGGCGCCGGCGTCGAACACCTGCGCGATGGACGGGTGCGACATGAGGGCGAGCGCCTGCCGCTCGGCCTCGAAGCGCGCCACGACGCGTGCCGTGTCCATGCCGGCCTTGATGACCTTCAGCGCGACCTGTCGGTGAACGGGGCGGGTCTGCTCGGCCAGCCACACCTCGCCCATCCCGCCTTCGCCAAGCTTCTCGAGCAACCGGTAGGGACCGATGCTGCCGGCCATCGTGACACCAGCCATCGGTGCGACGGTCGGCGCGTCGGGGTGCCGATTCGGGTTGGCGGGAGACTGACCCATCCCCCGCATGATAGCTCCCGAATGCCAGGGGCGCGATGCGTCAGGGGCTCAGGCCAACGGTGCGGGCACGTCGTCCACGAACAGACGGCGCGCGACGATTGAGCCGAGCAGTCCGAGCGATGCGGGTGAAGCGGGAAGACCGGCCGGGGCCCCGGCCCCCGCCTCCCGGGCGCGCCAGAAGTGGTTCACCACCGGGACGACGAACTCCCGTTCGAAGAACGCGTGGACCCGGTCCGGCCGCTCGGCGCGGCGCCCGAGCACAGAGCGGACGTGGTCGTAGACATGGCCCAGGCTCTCCACGTTTCGAGCGAGTACGTTCGCATCCTCGGTGAGCGTGACGCTCGTCGTTCGCCGCAGATATCGGTAGAGCGGATCGGGCACGTGGGCGAAGCAGCGGGCCCGGGTGACCAGCACGAAGAGCGTGAGGAGGTCCTCGGCGAAGGTGACGCCCCTCAGAGCCGGCACGAGTTCGTCGACGGCCGAGAGAAAAGTGCCGCGCGCGATGAGCTTGTTGGAGAGGCAATTGTTCATGGCCCCGCCCAGCAATGCCGGGACGACCGCCTCACCCCGCAGGGCGTGTTCCGCGCCTCCCCTGTTCACGCAGAACGTCGTTCCGTCCGGCTCGCGGACGACCATGCCGCATTGCACCAGGTCCGCCCTGTGATGGATGGCGGCGGCGTGGAGCGCCTCGAGGAACCGTTCCTCTACCTCGTCGTCGGAATCGACCCAGGCAAGGAAGCGTCCGCGGGCGGCTCGCGCACCCGTGATGCGGGCCAGTGCGACACCCTGGTTCTCCTGGTGCTGCACGAGCCTGACGCGGGGATCGCCTGCGGCGGCGCGGGCGACCACATCGGCCACGCCGCCGGGCGACGCGTCGTCGACGACGACCACCTCGAAGTCGGGCAGCGTCTGCCGGAGCAGTGAAGCCAGGCACGCGGGCAGGTACTCCTCCGTGCGGAACACCGGCACGACGACGGTGACGACGGGGTGCGTCACGGGCGGGCCCGTCAACCTTGACCTCCGCCCTCTGGCCGGGCCGTCGCGGGCCCATCGTCCACGAACAGATCGCGTGCGATGACCGCCCCGAGCAATCCCAGTGACGCGGGCGATGCCGGCAGGCCCGCCGGCGTTCCGGTCCCCGCGTCGCGGGCACGCCAGAAATGATTGACCACCGGGACGACGAACTCTCTCTCGAAGAACTCGTGGACGAGCGCGGCCGGCGCTGGCTTCCGGGCCAGCTCAGCGCGAACGAAATCGAACACGACTCCGAGGCTCTGGATGTTGGCGGCCAGCAGCTCGGACTGGCTGGCTCTCGTCCGGCTGGCCGCGCGCAGCAGGTACAGGTAGAGGGGATCCGGCACGTGTGCGAATCGGCGGGCACGGCCGACCAGAGCAAACAGTCCCAGCAGGTCCTGGCCAAAGGGCACGTGGTCCCACGTCACCGCCAGGCCGGCGATCACCGACACGAACAGATCGGTGGCCATGAGCTTGTTCGCCAGGCTGTTGCTCATGCGCCCGGCCAGCAGGGCATGGAGGATGGCCTCACCCTCCACCTGGTGCGGCTCGCCGCCCCTGTTGACGACGAAGGTCGTGCCGTCCGGCTCGTGTACCTCCAGGCCGCATTGCACGAGGTCCGCGCCGTGGCGACGCGCCGTGGCATGCAGCACGTCGAGAAACCGCTCGTGCACCTCATCGTCCGGATCGACGATGGCGAGATGGCGGCCGCGGGCGGCTCGCGCGCCCGTGAGGCGGGCGAGCGCGACGCCCTGGTTCTCCTGGTGCCGCACGAGCCTGACGCGGGGATCGCCTGCGGCGGCGCGGGCGACCACATCGGCCACGTCGCCGGGCGACGCGTCGTCGACGACGACCACCTCGAAGTCGGCGAGCGTCTGGCGGAGCAACGATGCCAGGCACGCGGGCAGGTATTCCTCGGTTCGGAACACCGGCACCACGACGGAGACGAGCGGAGCGGAAGCGAGCGCTGGAGGCATCGTCCGATACGGTCTTCAGGGCAACGCAAAAGCGACGACAGTGCTGCCGGAAGGCGCGCCGTTCTTCCCGCCGCCGCAGGCGATGACGACGTACTGTCTGCCACCCAGCGTGTACGTGGATGGCGTGGCGTTGGCGGCAAACGGCAGCGTCGTCTCCCAGAGCAGCTCGCCGGTCAGCTTGTCGAACGCGCGGAGCTTCCGGTCGAAGTTCGTGGCCGCGATGAAGAGCAGCCCCCCGGCGGTGACGAGAGGGCCGCCGTAATTGTCGCTGCCGGTGTCCTTCATGCCCTGTGCCACGAGCTCGGGATACTCGCCGAGCGGCTTCTGCCACCGCATGGTGCCCGTGTTCAGATCGATGGCGCTCAGCGTCCCCCACGGCGGCGTGATGGGCGGATACCCGTCCGGATCCCGCCAGAGCACCTCGCCATCGTTGCGGTACTTCAGCCGCGTCGGATCGCTGGCGATGGCGGGATCGCTGGCCTGGTCCTTCCCCGTCACGAGGAACTCGACGACGTCGCCAATGTTCTTCGCGCCCATGTCGGGAAAGGCCGGCATGCGTCCGGTGCCCTGGCGGATGACGGCCGCGATCTCGTCGCGCGACATGCGCTGGCCGATGTCCACCAGCGAGGGCGCCTGCGGCCCGCCCGTGCGGTCGGACCTGTGGCACGACGCGCACTTGCTGCCATAGAGGGCCGCGTCCGTGTTGGGGATGAGCCGCATGAGCCACGGCATCTCGTTGGCGTTCACGTAGAGCAGGCCCGTGTCCGGGTCGAAGGCGGCGCCGCCCCACTCCGCGCCGCCGTCCACGCCGGGAAACACGATGAGGCCGTCCAGGGACGGTGGCGTGAAGAGCGGGCCGCTCCTGTAGCGGCCGAACTCGGCCAGCACCGCGGCGTGCGCCTCCGGTGTCCTGCGCGTGAGCATGTCCTCCGTGAGCGTCTGCCGGACGAACGGCGGCGGCGCGAGCGGATGTCGCTGC
The DNA here is from genome assembly GCA_050249615.1 of Vicinamibacterales bacterium. GTDB lineage: Bacteria > Acidobacteriota > Vicinamibacteria > Vicinamibacterales > UBA2999 > VFZN01. Next base: position 48,560 of record JBFWQE010000017.1, on the reverse strand, counting down.
GTAGGCGACGCGCGCTCGCCGTCCACGTCGGACGCGGGCGCGGGACGCTCCTCCACCGGGAACAGCGGCGTGCCGGACTTGCGGTCCAGCACGAAGACGTAACCGTGCTTGGTGAGCTGCGCGACCGCCTCGACCGGCTTCCCCGCGCGCGTCACCGTCACCAGGCTCGGCGCCGCGGGCAGGTCCCAGTCCCAGATGTCGTGCTTGATGACCTGGTAGTGCCACACGCGTCTGCCGGTCCGCGCGTCGAGAGCCAGCACGGAGTCCGCGAACAGGTTGTCGCCGTGCCGGTTGACGCCGTACCAGTCGAACGACGCCGACCCGGTGGCGGCGAAGACCATTGCGTTCTGCTGATCCACGGTGATCCCGGCCCACGCGTTCGCGCCGCCGGAGAGCGTCGGTCCTTCCGGCCACGTCTCGGCCCCGAACTCCCCAGCCTGAGGGATCGTGTGGAAGATCCACCGGAGCCTGCCGGTGTTCACGTCGAATGCGCGAATGTGTCCCGGGGTCCCGGGCAGCGTCTCGGGGACGCTGCTCCCGAAGATGATCATGTCGTCGAAGATGGCGCCTGGCGTGCTGGCGCTGACGGTCGCGCGCTCGACAGGCAGCCCGAGCCCCTCGCGGAGATCGATCCGCCCGCCAGTGCCGAACGACGGGATGGGCCGTCCCGTCTTCCGATCCAGCGCATGCAGGAAGTTGCGATAGGTGACGAACACGCGGTCCTGGTGGACGGTGACACCGCGGTGCCGGAACCGCGTACGGGGCGCATCCGCGGGCGCGAGCGAAAACGACCACCGCTCCTTTCCCGTCGCCGCATCGATGGCGGCCACCTTCAGGCTCGGCGTGGTGACGTAGAGCGTGCCGTCCACCACCACGGGGTGGCTCTGCATCTCGGAGCCGGGGAACGCGTCACGCGAGTCGTACGTCCAGGCGAGACGCAGTTGGCCGACATTCGTCCTGTTGATCTCGGTGAGGGACGAGTAGCGGATGTTGTCCACGCCGCCATGCATCGGCCAGTCGACGTCGGAAACCTGGGCGAGGCCAATCGTGCTCAGGCCGAGAGCGACCGCGGGAATGAAACGCCGCCATGCCACACGACGTTCCTCTGCTGCCTCACCACCGATCATCGCGGCCTCCCACCCGGCGCCAGGCGGCCGGATGGGCGCATTGTGGCACACGGCGCCGGATCGTCGCGCCTCTCAGTGGCGCTGTGTCGAGGCGCTGGTCCGTCGCCTAGAAGCTGAAGACCGGCCCGAACTGCACACCGAGCACGTTGCGAGAGCTCGTGGAGTCCTCCCCACCGCTGGCGATGAAGAGGCCCTCGGCGGCCAGGCCAACGCGCCGCGACAGCCGCCACGTCCAGCCGGCGGCCACCGACAGGGCCAGGCCGCCTTCCATGCCTTCCTCGGCCACCCAGCAGTCGTCGCCCGTGCAGTCCGGGGTGCGTGGACCGTAGAAGCCGAAGCTATGGAACCCCAGGCCGAACGCGGGCCGCACGTAGAACGATCCGCTGTTGAACTGCACATAGCCCAGCAACATGCGCGTCTGGGCCACCTTCGGGCGGCGTTCCAACGCGACGTCGCTGTCCTGGGGTTCCTCGTCGTTCACGCCATGAAGGCCGAACTCTGCCCCGATGCTGACGCTGTTGTTCACCCGGTAGCCCGCGCGAGCGCCGTACGAGACACCGGCGAGCGAGCCACCGGATGTGCCCAGAAGGACGGTGCTGATGCCAACCGTGGCAGCCAGCTGCAGGCGCGGTTCGCCGGCCGGCTGGGCAACCCCGGTCGCCGCTTCACCTGGCGCCGGGGCGGCCGGAGCGACGGGCTGAAGGGCCTCACCCGGGGGCGCTGGGGCACGGTAGACCACCAGACGCCGCGGGTCGTCCTTCAGGGCGACGACCGCCGCGCCAATGCCCGCGCCCGCGCCGGCCCCGATCCCGGCGAGCGCGGACGTCCACGAGGCTGCCGCGTCGGACCCCAGATAGCCAATAACCGCCCCGGAGCCGCCACCGATGGCGGCTCCAATCAGCGTGCCCCGGGCGACGCGCCGGGGCGCCTCCTCGGCGATCAGGCGGACGTCGCCAGCCTGGAACGTGACCGGGCCGGCACTGTCGATGGTGATTGCGGACGGCTGGATCTCCTGGACCGTGCCCTTGATCTCGCGGCCCCGGACGTCGGTCACCCAGACGGTGTCGCCCACCTCGAGCCGCGTCACGAGCCGATCGAACGACGTGACGGGGTCCTGCGCGGCGGCCAGCGCCGGCAGCGACAGGAGCGCCGCAACGGCGATGATGAGTATCCGTGTGGCCCAAGCGGTGGTGTTCATGACGACCTCCCATTCGTGCCAGACCCTTCTCGTCACGGCACGACCACCCTCACCTCGTTCGATGCGATGCTGGCGCCCACGCTGTTCACCGCGTGCACCCGCACGTAGTAGGTGCCAGGCGGCACGCCGCTGAACACGGCACTGGTGCCGCTGCCGGTGTTGGCCTGCGCCAGATTCGACAGCCCCGGTGCCGAGCCCGCGCGCACGAGGTAGCTCGTGGCGGTCCCGAGCCGCGGCGGCTGCCACGTGAGGGTGACCGTGGAGCCCGCGACCGCGGCCTCCAGGCCCCAAGGCGCGTACGGCGGCGCCGGCACGTTCCCGACGTTCAGCAGCACTTCGTTCGAGGGCGGGCTGCTGCCGGCGGCGTTCACCGCGCGCACGCGGACGAAGTAGAACCCGTTCGGGACGGGATTGAAGGTGAGCGCGCGCTGGCCCACGGTGATGGAGGTGATGTTGGTCACCCCGGTGGCGGATCCGGCCTCCACGACGTAGCTGGTGGGGGTGGCGCCGCCCCAATCGGAGTCATGCCACGTGAGCGTCAGGCGCGATCCGCTCATCCAGCCCTCGATGATGTAGGGTGCCTGGGGTGGCGCGCCGTCGCTGCCATCCGACGCGACGATGACGAGAATCTCCTCGGATGGGGGGCTCACGCCGTACGCGTTCACGGCGCGCACGCGGACGTAGTAGCGGCCGGGCCCCACCGGCGACACGTAAATGTCCTCATCAGCGTTCGGCAGGCTGACGATGGTCGAGCCAGGCTGGAGCCCCGCTTCGACGAAGTAGCTGGTTCCCGGCTCGTACGGCCCAAACCACTGCAGATACACGCCGTACATGCCAACCGACGCGCTCAGTCCCGCCGGGGCACGAGGCGGCACGTCGGACCGCAGCCCGAAGTCGATGCCCGAGGTGACAACTCCGTCCGTCACCACGATGGGCGTGCCGGTGGTCGCGAGGTCCTCGAGCGTGCACTCGCCGCCCGGGCAGGGGATGTCGTCATAGATCTCGTTGGGGTAACGGTCACCCCATGAGAAGGCGTAGTAGGTGCCGGACGGCAACCCTGTCGCCGAATACTCGCCGGTGTCATTCGAGTACACGACGTCGAGCTGCACGGCGGTGCCGCCCTGGCGGCGGACCAGGACCACCGGCACGTACGGCAGTGGTGCCGACGTGATGGCATCCCGGACGACCCCGTGGATCGTCCCGCCCGGGCTCAGCGCGAAGTTCCTCCCGGCCGTCGTCGAACCCAGCGTCACCGAGGTGGGTGTGGCGCTGGCGAGCAGGGACACGCACCACGCCTCCTCGAAGCACGGGATGTTGTCGTAGAGCTCAGGAGCATGATCCGGGGCGAACGCGTAGAGGTAGTACGCCCCGGTCTGAAGCCCGCCGATGTCGTAGAAGCCGGCGCCGTCTACGCAATCTCCGCCGATGACGAGGGCCTCCTCACCGGCGACCTGGATCGCGTACACGCAAGCGTCATCCAGTGGTCCCGTCGTCACGGCATCCGTGATCGTCCCGGTGATACGACCGCCGCGATCCAGGGCGAAGTCCTTTCCGCTGGCCGTCGCACCGAGGCTGACTAGAATGGGGGCGCCCTGCGTGGTCACGAAGATCTCCTGGTCCACGCACCCGCTCGGGCAAGGCACGTTGTCGTAGACCTCGTCCACGTATCCGAGGTTGTTCACGGTATAGGCGTAGTACCGGCCCGCCGGCATGCCCTGGAACCGATAGGAGCCGCTGGTATCGGTCTGTGCACGATAGGTCCGCGAGACGAAGGAGGATCCCGTCGTGTCGAGATCGAGGAGCTCCACCGTGACGTCGACCAGCGGTGCCGAGGTCGCGGCATCCGAGACGACACCAGAGACCACGCCGCCGAGGTCGAGGATGAAATAGGCCGTGGCCACCGCGCCCGCCGCCAGCGTGATGGGCGTGCCCGCCGTGGCGTCGCACCCCCCGCCTGGCCGACAGAGGATGTCGTTATAGACCTCATTGGTGTAGCCCAGGTCGTTCTCAGTGTTCAGGAAGTACCGTCCGGGCGGCAGGCCGGTGAAGGAGTAGGCCCCCGAGCCGTCGGTCGTCTGCGAGAGATGTTCAGGGCCAGAGAGCACGACGGCGACGCCGGGGAGCGGAACGGGGGTCGATCCGGACATCCTGCCGACCGCGCCCGTGATGGTGCCCGTCTGCGCCCACGCGAGCGTGGGCAGGAGCATCAACAGCGTCAGGCAGAGGACTCGACCGACCGAGATGAGAGAACTGCGGGGACCTGCGGCACACACACGCGGGAGCGCCATGACGGCCTCCTCGTCTCCTGGGCCCCGGAGCCAAGAATCACGTCAGCCTTCGCGGATCCGCTGCCGGGGTGGGCACGGCGGAGCAGGCTGTGACCGGAAGCGCCTCCAGGCGGGGACGGCCGGACCGTCATGCTTCGGAACGGACCGGCCCTTTCTTCCTCGGCCCCCTTCGCGCGGCTTCTTCGCGGGACAACCCCGGCGATGCCGTGGTCGGGGATTCAAGAGATGAGGAGCAAGTCGTGTTCCACGGCCCAAAGCCCGCAATCAGGCCCAACCAGTGAGGACTTCTGGGCCAGACCCCGCCGACGTCAGGAGGGGTGGCGGAATCCCGCCACGTCGAGGACGCCATGCGGAATAATCGCCAGCTTCCGAGGTGGGGGACTCACCTATCCCTCCTTCGCCCAGCCGCTCGAGCAGTCGATTGGAACCGATGTGGAAGGGCACTTGGAGCGTGGCTAGTGAATCTGGTGCAGCAGCCGGCCCCAGCGCGTGCCCTGCGGGCCACCGAACGACCAGTAGATGAAGAGCGCCCGCCCCTTGACGTAGGTCGCGGGCAGGAAGCCCCAGTAGCGGCTGTCCTGCGAGTCGTCGCGGTTGTCGCCCATCATGAAGTAGTGGCCGGCCGGGATGGTGACGGGGCCGTACTTCCGCCGGACGTCGGACGGGTCGCCCGTGCCGGCCGAGGGCAGGATGTAGTGGGCGTACGGCTCGGCGAGCGGCGCGCCGTTGATGAAGACCGTCTGGCCACGAAGTTCCAGCGTCTCGCCTGGCAGGCCGATGACACGCTTGATGAAGTCGCGTTCCGGATCCTCGGGAAACTTGAACACCAGCACCTCGCCGCGCTCGACGTCCCGCATCGGCAGGAGCGCCCGCTCGAGACTGGACGCCGCCGGCGAAAAGATGAACTTGTTGACCAGCAGGTGGTCCCCGACGAGCAGGTTCGGCTCCATCGATCCGGTGGGGATCTTGAAGGCCTGGAACCCGAACGTCCGCACGAACAGCGCCAGGATCACGGCGACGACGAGCGACTCGAAGTACTCCCGGAACGTGGACTTGCGAAACGTGGCTTCGGCCATGGGGGTCTTGGGGCTTGGGGCTTGGGGCTTGGGTCCTGGGTCTTGAGGTCCTGGGGGCTTGGAGTCTTGAATTCTAGATCCGACTCCCGCTTCCCGACTCCCGACGCTATTCCTCACCCACCTTCAGGACAGCGAGAAACGCTTCCTGCGGAATCTCTACCTTCCCCACCCGCTTCATCCGTTTCTTGCCTTCCTTCTGCTTCTCGAGCAGCTTGCGCTTGCGCGTGATGTCGCCGCCGTAGCACTTGGCGAGGACGTTCTTCCGGAGCGCCTTCACGCTCTCGCGCGCGATGATGCGGCTGCCGATGGCCGCCTGGATGGCCACCTCGAACATCTGCCGCGGGATGAGCTCGCGCATCTTCGACGCCAGCTGCCGGCCCCGATCGTACGCGCGGTCCCGGTGGACGATGATCGAGAGCGCGTCCACCGGCTCGCCGTTCACGAGGATGTCGAGCTTCACGAGCGGCGAGTCCCAGTAGCCGGTGACGTGGTAGTCCAGCGACGCGTAGCCGCGCGACATCGTCTTCAGGCGATCGTAGAAGTCGAGCACCACCTCGTTGAACGGCAGCTCGTAGGTGATGAGCACGCGGTCCGACGTCTTGAACTCCAGCGCCTTCTGCACGCCGCGCTTGTCCTGGCAGAGCTGCAGGATGGCGCCGACGAACTCCGACGGCGTGAGGATGGTGGCCGTGATGACCGGCTCCTCGATCTTCGCGATGTTGCCGGCCTCGGGGAGCTTGGCCGGGCTGTCGATCTCGGCGACGTCGCCGTCGGTAGTGGTCACCCGGTACAAAACGCCCGGCGCCGTCGTCACCAGGTCCATGTCGAACTCGCGTTCGAGCCGTTCCTGGACGATCTCCATGTGCAGCAGGCCGAGGAAGCCGCAGCGGAAGCCGAAGCCGAGCGCCACCGAGGTCTCGGGCTCGAAGAAGAACGCCGAGTCGTTGAGCCGCAGCTTCTCGAGCGCCTCGCGAAGCTCGGAGTACTGATGGCTCTCCACCGGGTAGAGCCCGGCGAAGACCATCGGCTTCAGCTCCTTGAAGCCGGGGAAGGGTTCGGACGTGGGCCGCCCGGTCTCGGTGACCGTGTCGCCGATCTGCGCGTCGGCCACGCGCTTGATGCCGCACGCCACGAAGCCCACCTCGCCGGGGCCGAGGCTCTCCACGGGCACGGGCTTGGGCGTGAACACGCCGAGCTGCTCCACCTCGTGGTCCTGGGCCGTGTTCATCAGCGTCACCTTCATGCCAGTGCGGATGGTGCCCTCGAGCACGCGCACGACGATGACGACGCCGCGGTACGCGTCGTACCAGGAGTCGAAGATGAGCGCTTTCAGCGGCGCGGCGGGGTCGCCCTCCGGCGGCGGCAGCCGGTGAACGATGGCTTCGAGAATGTCCTTCACGCCGCGGCCTTCCTTGGCGCTGGCGAGGATGGCGCCGGCGCCGTCGAGCCCGACGATCTCCTCGATCTGCCGGCGGGCCTCGTCCGGCTGCGCGCTCGGCAGATCGATCTTGTTGATGACGGGGATGATCTCGAGGTTGTTGTCGACGGCGAGATAGGCGTTGGCCAGCGTCTGCGCCTCCACGCCCTGGGACGCGTCCACGAGCAGCAGCGCGCCCTCGCAGGCCGAGAGCGAGCGCGTGACCTCGTAGCCGAAGTCCACGTGGCCGGGCGTATCGATCAGGTTCAGGATGTAGGTCTGCCCATCGTCGGCCTTGTAGGTGAGGCGGACGGGGTGCGCCTTGATGGTGATGCCGCGCTCGCGCTCGAGGTCCATGCTGTCGAGCACCTGGGCCTCCATCTCGCGGGCCTGGAGGGCGCCGGTGATCTCGAGGAAGCGGTCGGCCAGCGTGGACTTGCCGTGGTCGATGTGCGCGATGATGGAGAAGTTGCGGATGGTGCTCTGTATCAAGGTCGTCCCGGGAGAATAATCTCCCCATTATGACCCAGCCCCGCTTCCTCCGGCTCGTGACCCTTGCCCTGGTCGTGGCCCTGACGCCGGCCGGTGCCCGGGCACAGGCGCCGGTCACGGTAGCGATCGAAACTTCGGCGGGCGTCATCGAGGTGGCGCTCGAGCCGGCGCGCGCACCGGGGACGGTGGCGAATTTCCTCCGCTACGTGGACGCCGGCATGTACGACGGCGGGCGCTTCCATCGAGCGGTGCGGCTGGACAACCAGGTTCGCGCGGACGCGAAAATCGAAGTGATTCAGGGCGGCCGCGACCCGGCACGCGCGAAGGCGCGTCCGGGGTTCGGGCCGATTCCGCTGGAGCGGACTTCCGTCACCGGCCTGCGCCACGTGGACGGCGCCATCTCGATGGCCCGCGGCAACGCGGCCGACAGCGCCTCGTCCGACTTCTTCCTGTGCATCGGCGACCAGCCGTCGCTCGACTTCGGCGGCGCACGCGCAGCGGACGGCCAGGGCTTCGCGGCATTCGGCCGCGTGGTGTCGGGGATGGACGTGGTGCGCGCCATACAGCAGGGCGCGACCAACGAGCGGGAGCAGCTGGTGGCGCCCGTGACCATCGTGCGGGTGGCGAGGAGGTGAGGCGCGCAGTGGTCAGGCGGATGACCTGGTCTGGACCCGGCATGCATCCGGAGCCTGCGGGCACGAGATCAGGACCGTGTGTCGGTTGCGAGCAGTCGTATGACGATTGAGCGGGCCGCGCTCGCGGGCAGGCCGACACTCGACTCTCGCCCACGCCAGATGACTTGGTCCACAATGACCGCATGCTGATGAACCGACGAGAGGCCGTCGCGACGCTCGCCGCCTCTGCCGCCCTGCCGCTGGTCGCCGGTTGCGGCTCCGAGACCCCGTCCATGACGTCTTCAGGGAACCCCGACACCGACGCGGTGGCCGTCCTCGACGCCGTGGCCGAGAACCTGCTGCGCCTCTTCCCGGAGAGCGCCACCTCCCTCGGCATCGACACTGGTCCACGAGCCGCCCTGCGTTCGCAGCTCGCCGACCGCTCGCCCCAGGGGCGCGAGCGGTTGACGAGCCGGGTCCGCGCGGACCTGGAGCAGGTCAGGACCATCGACACGTCGAAGCTCACGCACGCCACGCGCACGAGCGTGGAGGTGGTGCGGAGCGCTTACGCCACGGCGCTCGAGGGCTTCGCGCTCCCCTACGGCGACATCACCGTCGGCAGCTGGCGCAACACGCCGTACGTGGTCATCCAGAACGTCGGCGCCTACCTCGACATCCCGCGCTTCCTGGACGCGGAACATCCCATCGAGAACGCGGATGACGCCGAGGCGTACCTGGCGCGGCTGCAGTCGTACCCGAAGCAGCTCGACGGCGAGCTCGAGCGGCTGAAGGACGCGCGCGCGAAGGGCCTCGTCCCGCCGGCGTTCCTCATCGACAAGGCGCTCGAACAGCTGCGCCTGTCCGTGAAGAACGCCCGCGAGGGCGGATCGCTCGTAGAGTCCCTGGCACGGCGCACGAAGGACATCCCCGGCACCTGGGCCGATCGCGCGCGGACGATTGCGGCGCAGGAAGTGGCGCCGGCGCTGGAGCGGCAGGTGGCGGAGCTGCAGGCCCAGCGGACCGTGGCCACCGACGATGCCGGGATGTGGGCGCGGCCGCAGGGGGAGGAGTTCTACAGGTGGGCCCTCAAGGCCTCCACCACCACGGCCATGACGCCGGACGAGATCCACGCCGTCGGCCAGGCCGAGCTCCAGCAGCTCCACGCCGAGATGGACACCATCCTGAATGGCCTCGGCTACACGAAGGGCACGGTCGGCGAACGGATGCAGGCGCTGGCGAAGGATCCGCGCTACCGGTTCGCCGAAGGCGACAAGGGCCGCGCCGAGATCATGGCGTTCATCCAGGATCGGCTCACCTGGATTCGCGCGCAGCTGCCGCGCGCGTTCAACACGCTCGTGGATCCGAACATGGAGGTGAAGCGCCTGCCGCCCGAAGAGGAGCCCGGCGCGCCCACGGCGTACGGGGGCGCCGGATCCATCGACGGCAAGATCCCGGGACGCTACTGGATCAACCTGCGGACAACCGACCTCCACAGCAGGTTCAGCCTCGCCGACCTGACGTTCCACGAGGCGATTCCGGGCCATATCTGGCAGGGGGAGTACACGCACGAGATGCCGCGTATCCGCCAGCTGCTCGCGTTCAATGCCTATTCGGAGGGCTGGGCGCTCTACGCGCAGCAGCTCGCCGACGAGCTGGGCGCGTACGAGGACGATCCGGTCGGCCGCGTGGGCTACCTGCAGGCCATCGCGTTCCGCGCCTGCCGCCTCGTGGTCGATACCGGCATCCACGCCAAGCGATGGACGCGCGAGCAGGGCATCCGCTTCTTCGTGGACGTCAACGGATCGAACTACGAGGAGGTCGCCAGCGAAGTGGACCGCTACTGCTCCTGGCCCGGGCAGGCGTGCGGCTACAAGGTGGGGCACACCGAGATCAACCGCCAGCGCGAGCGGGCGAAGACGGCGCTCGGCCCGCGCTTCGACGTGAAGGCCTTCAACGACACCGTCGTCCTGGGCGGGAACGTGCCGCTGGACGTGCTGGCGAAGAACGTGGACGAGTACATGCACACGGCCGGGAGCTGAGCGTTGAGTACGGTAGTATGAGTATATGAGTATACGGCTTCAGGTGCTCATTCCAGAGGCTCTCGACCGCCGCATCCGCAAGGCCGCGCAGCGCCGGCGTCAGTCAACCGGGGCCTGGGTCCGGGACGTGCTCGAGCGCGCGCTGGCGGAGCCCGCGGCCGGGGATCCGCTCGACCGCCTCGCAGCCCTGGGTGCCCCGACCGGGGACATCGACCAGATGCTCGCGGAAATCGAGGCTGGCCGCGGCTGATGATCTTCGTCGACTCGAACATCCCGATGTACGTGGCAGGCCGGGACCACCCGCTCCGCGAGCCAGCCCGTCGGTTCCTCGGGCGCGCCCGCTCGGGTGAAATCGAGATCTGCACCAGCACCGAGGTGTTGCAGGAAATCCTGTACCGCTACAGCGCCCTGAAGCGGCTGGACCTGGCCGGCGCGGTGTACGACCTCTTCGTCCAGCTGTGTCCGACCGTTCTCCCGGTGACGCTTGCGGATACCGATCGAGCGCGCGTGATGGTGGTGAGTGCACCAGGCCTGAGCGTCCGCGATGCGATCCACGCAGCCGTCATGCTCAACCACGACATCTCGGAGATCGCGACCTTCGATGCCGGGTTCGACGGCATTCGCGGCATCGACAGGATTGCCCTCGCATAGGCCGCGGTAGCATTCCCACGATGCGCTTCCGCGACGACATCCCCACGCCGGCCCTGCTGCTCGACCTCGATCGCTTCGAGGCCAACGTCACGCGCATGGCCTCTCACCTTCGTGAGCGCGGCAAAGCGTTCCGCCCGCACGCCAAGACACACAAGTGCCCGGAGATTGCCCGCCGGCTGATCGCTGCGGGAGCCGTGGGCGCCTGCACGGCGAAACTGAGCGAGGCCGGGGTGTTCGCCGATCACGGCATCCCCGGACTGCTGGTCACCACCGTCGTCATCGGCGCGCCGAAGATCGCACGCGCCGTGGAGCTGGCCGCTCGCGCGCCAGACACCATCTTCATCGTCGAAACCGAGCAGAACGTCCGCGAGCTGAGCGAGGCCGCCGCCCGCATGCCCGGCGTCACGCTCAACCTCGCGGTGGATCTCTACTTCGGCCGCACGGGCATCGCGCCGGGCGCGCCCGCCTGCGACCTCGCGCGGTTCATCACGAAACAGCCCCACATGCGCTTCGCGGGGCTCCAGTCCTACGACGGCGCCGCCGCCCACACCGTGCCGTTCGACACGCGGCGCGCTCGCACGAGCGGGAGCATGAAGCAGGCGGTGGACACACGCCGCCTCATCGAGCGCGACCGTATCGCCTGCCCGCTGGTCACGGGCGGCTCCACGGGCACGTATCGCATCGATTCGGAGATCGACGGCGTGACCGAGATCCAGCCGGGCAGCTTCGTGTTCATGGACATGGAGTACGCGGGGATTGGCGGCCCGGATGGCACGGAGTACCGCGACTTCGCCCAGGCCCTCACCGTGGTCACCACCGTCGTCTCGCGCCGACCCGGCGTGGCCATCGTGGATGGCGGCTACAAGGCCTTCGCGACCGATCGCCCGTTCACCCCCGCGCCGGTGGACCTGCCCGGCGTCACCTACGCGTGGGCCGGCGACGAGCACGGACGGCTGGACCTCTCGAAGGCGGAGCGCGACGTGCGGGTCGGCGACCGCATCGAGTTCGTGCCGCCGCACTGCGACCCGACTGTCAACCTGTACGACGTCGTCTATGCGCTGCGCGGCGACACGGTCGAGGGCGTGTGGCCGATCGCAGCGCGGGGGAAGAGTCAGTGAGGCGTGCCCATTGACGATTGTCGAATGGTGATTGAGCGATTCATTGGGTGATTGGCGATTGGCGCATTGGGGCAATGGGATTGGCGCATTGGGGCAATGGGATTGGCGCATTGGCGCAATGGGATTGGCGCATTGGCGCACTGGAGGTGGGCGTGATGGCACGCATCGAGATCCGCTACTGCCGCGTCTGAAACTACTACCCTCGCGCCGCCAGGTTGGCGGCGCTCATTGCCAGGGACACCGGCGTGGAGCCTGCCGTTGTCGAGGGCGCGCGTGGCGAGTTCTCCATCCGGGTCGGAGGCACGGTGGTGGCCACGAAGGACAGGCGGGGCTTCCCGGACGAGGTCGAGGTGCTGAAGCAGGTGGCGCTGGCGCTGGGTCGCTGAAAGGAGCTCGGATCGCATAGTCGGCGCGGCCGGCGGGTCCTGGGCGCCTTCAGCGGCAGTTCTGCGTTCCGCACTTGGTCACGAACAGCCGGGGCAAGCCCTCGGTGACGACCTGATGGCTGATCACGGGCTGGCCGTCCGCGCCGATGGCGATCGAGGGATACTGCCCACCTTCCTGGAGGACGGTGCTGACGGCCCCGGTGCAGGCGGCATCGCTGCACTTGGTCACCCGCAGGGCCTGCGCCGCCTCGTCACGGTGGGCAATGACCGGCAGGCCGTCCGACCCGATGGCGAGCGCGGCGTCCACCCCGACCAGGCCAAGCGGGTCGTCGACCGTCGTGCTCACGTTCCCCGCCGTGCAGGCGACGTTTCCACAATGGGTGACGCGAAGCGCGCCGGCCGTGAGATCGTGGTGTGCGATCACCGGCAGCCCATCGGTGCCGATCGCGAGAGACGAGTAGGAGCCGACGGTGTTGGCGGGGTCGTCCACGGTCGTGCTCACGTTCCCGGCCGTGCAGGCGAGGTTGCCGCAGTGCGTGACCCGCAGGGCGCCCCCGGCGCCGTAGCCGATCACCGGCAGGCCATCGGCGCCAATCGCCAGCGACGTCACCCCACCGCCGCTGTCCACGGCGGTCGTGACGTTCCCCGCCGTGCACGAGTCGTTGCCGCAGTGCGTCACGCGGATCGCGCCCGCGGTGACATCCCAGTGGCTGATGACCGGTAGGCCGTCCGCGCCGATCGCGATGGACGAGTGCAGGCCTACCGTGTTGGCCGGATCATCGACGGTCGTGCTGACGTTCCCGGTGGCGCAGGCCGGGTCGCCACACTTCGTGACGCGCAGGGCTCCGGCGGTGTCGTCCTGGTGGCTGATGATGGGCAGGCCGTCGGTGCCGACGGCGATGGACGTGTACCACCCGACCGAATTGGCCGGGTCGTCCGTCGCGGCCGTCACCAGCAGCTGCGCACTGCAGAAGTCGTTCTCGCACTTGACGACCCGCAGCGTCCCCGCCGTCCGGTCGTGATGGCTGATGACGGGCAGGCCGTCCAGGCCGATGGCGATCGACGTGAAGTCGCCCCGGATGTTCGCCGGGTTCGGCTCCGCGCGATTCGACGCCGGGGCTACCCGGACCGGCTCGCAGATCACGGACCCGCTGGTGTCCACGCCACGGAGGTACGCCCCGACCGGACAGGTGCCGACGATGGGCACCTGGACCGTGCCGGGTGCCAGGTGTGATGCCGTGATGGTGCCCGTGGCGATCTGGGCTCCCGTCAGGCTGCCGGCCGCGACCTGGGCGCCGGTGATCGAGCCCGGCGCGATCTTCGCGGCCGTGATTGTCGCCGCGGCAATCTCGGTGCCCGTGACACTCCCGGGTGCCAGGTGCGCGCCCGTGAGGCTGCCCAGGGCAATCTGCCCTCCGGTGAGACTGCCCGCGGCGACGTGCGCCGCCGTGATGCTGCCCGGCGCGATGTGCGTGCCGGTGATGCTGCCGGGGCGAATCAGCGAGGCGCCGCTCGGCACGAACTTCGTCACGCGCAGCGTCCCCGTGCCGGTGTTCGCGTGGCTGATGATCGCCAGGCCGTCCAGCCCGATGGCCATCGACGTGCCCTCGCCGACGTTGTCGGCCGGGTCGTCGATGTTGGCGCTCTCATTGCCGCTGGTGCAGGCCCGATCACCGCAACGGGTCAGCCGGAGCGCGGCGGCGGAGGCGTCCTGGTGGCTGATGATCGGCAGGCCGGCGGCGCCGATTGCGATGGACGTATACGCGCCCACCTCGTTGGCCGGGTCATCCACCGTCGTGCTCACGTTCCCCGACGTGCACGCCGCATTCCCGCAGTGCGTGACGCGCAGCGCCGTGTGGGCGCGGTGACTGATCACGGGCAGGCCGTCCGACCCGATGGCAAGCGACGTATAGCCGCCTCCCGCGTCAACAGCGGTGATGGCGTTGCCGGAGGTGCAGGTGAGGTTCCCGCAGTGCGCCACGCGCAGGGTGCCGGCCGCCCCATCCTGGTAGCTGATCACTGGCAGTCCGTCGGCTCCGATCGCCAGCGATCCGTACCGTCCCAGGAACATCCCCGGGCCGTCCACGATGGTGGTGGTGTTGCCGGCCGTGCAGGTGACGTTGCCGCAGTGCGTCACCTTCAACCGGCTCCCATCGTCATGACTGATGAGCGGAAGCCCGTCGGCGCCAATCGCCATCGAGCTGAAGCGCCCGCCGGTGTCCACCGTCGTGCTGACGTTCCCCGCGCTGCAGTCCGCGTCGCCGCAGTGCGTGACCCGAAGGGCCACGGCCGCGATGTCGTGGTGGCTGATGATGGGCAACGCGTCGGCCCCGATGGCGACGGACGTGAAGAGCCCCACCGGGTTGCCCGGGGCGTCGATTGTCCCGCTCACGTTGCCGGCCGTGCAGGCGGCGTTGCCACAGCGGGTGACGCGCAGTCCCTGCGCCGTGGCGTCGTAGTGGCTGATGATCGGCAGCCCGTCGGCGCCGATGGCGATCGCGCTGTTCGAACCGGCCGCGGGTGGACCGTCGACCGTGGTGGACACCGTGGCATTCAACGACGGCTCGCAGAGCAGCGCGCCGGCGGCGGTGACACCGCGCACGTATTCGCCCACGGAGCAGGCCCCCGCAATCGGCGCCTGAATCGTCCCGGGAGCCAGCTTCGCGGCCGTCACCGACGCGTCGGCAATCTGCGCCGTGCCCACCGCGCCGGTGGCGAGCTGCGCCGCAGTGATGCTGCCCAGGGCAATCTGGGCGGCCGTCACGCTGCCCACCGCGATCTGGGCGGTCCCGATCGCACCGGGCGCAATCTGGGCGGCCGTGATGCTGCCTGGCCTGATGCCGTTGGGCGGCACGGGCCGCGCGGCGCCGCCCGTGCCCGGGCCGGGCGTGAACACGAAGGCCCCGCTGTTCCCGGCGCTGTCGCTCCAGGTGCCGCTCACGCTGGCGAGATCCACTCGCGCGTAGAGCACCAGGGGCGCCGCCCCGGGTGCCACGACTGCACCGAGCCCGATCCCGATCGTACCGTCCGGGTTCAGGAAGGCGGTGCCCAGCACACTGCCCGCCGCCGCCGCGCCGCACTGGTCGTCGAAGCCGTCGAGCGTGTAGACGCCGCCGTCCTGCCGAACGTTCAGGGTCACCACGTTACAGAACGGCTGCAGTTGCCAGCGGAACGTGCCAAGGGTCTGCGCTCGAACGCCGGGCGCCGTCACGCCCACGAAGCCTGCGGCAACGACCAGTGCCTTCCACCGTCCGCTCATCATGCCCTCCATGAAGCCCGCCTCCCGGTGCCGGAGGTCCGCTGTCGCACGTACCGGGGAAAACGCGAAAGCGGCAACCCGGGGGACACACCTCCGCCTGGCATACAATCGGTCCGCCGATGACCCTGGCTCGAATCACCTGCGTCGGCCACCTGCCCCACCGGGCGGTCGCCGCATGAGTGCACACCTCCGGGACGACCTCGCCGCCGCCCTGGACGGCGAGGTCCGCTTCGACGCCGCCTCCCGCGCCCTCTATTCCACCGACGCCAGCGTCTACCAGATCACGCCGCTCGGCGTGCTCGTCCCACGCTCGGTGGACGATGTGGTGAGGACAGTGGAAGTGGCGTCGCGCCACGGCGTGCCGCTGACGCCGCGAGGGGGAGGGACGTCACAGGCCGGGCAGGCCATCGGCGCCGGGCTCGTGCTCGACACCTCGAAGTACCTGAACCGCATCCTGCACGTCGACCCCGACGTGCGCACGGCGCGCGTGCAGCCCGGCGTTGTCCTCGACGAGCTGAATGCCGCCCTCAAGCCGCACAACCTGCGGTTCGCTCCGGACGTGTCCTCCTCCAGCCGCGCTACCGTCGGCGGCATGATGGCCAACAACTCCAGCGGGGCGCGATCGGTGGTCTACGGCAAGACCATCGACCACGTGCGCGAGCTGCAGGTGGTCCTCTCGGACGGCGCCGTCGAGCGTCTGCGACCGCTTTCCCCCGCAGAGCTCGAGGGGGCCCGTCAGGGCGACGGCGTCGCCGCCCGCGCCTACCGCACCATCCCTGCGCTCGCGCAGGCGCACGCGGCGGACATCGATCGCCGCTTTCCGAAGGTGCTCCGCCGGGTGGGCGGCTACAACCTCGACGCGTTCGTGGATCCGTCCCGCCCCGTGGACCTCTCGCGGATCATGGTGGGCTCCGAAGGCACGCTGGGGTTCGTGGTGGAGGCCACCATCAGCCTCGTGCCGCTGCCCGCCGCGAAAGCGCTGCTGACCGCGGAATTCGATCACCTGCTGGACGCCCTCGGGGCCGCGCCCATCGCCCTGCGGCACGCCCCCGCCGCCGTCGAGGTGATGGACGACTTCATCCTGGGCCACACGCGCGACAACGCCGCCCTCGACGCGATGCGGCGCACCATTGTCGAGCGCGAGGGCTCGTCGCTGCTCTGCATCGAGCTCTACGCGGACCACGCCGGCGAGCTGCCGCCCCGGCTCGAGGCGCTGGCGCGGGACCTGGCTGCCAGTGGCGTCCCGTGCCGCACCCGCGCGATCACCGATCCCGCGGCGCAGGCACGCGTCTGGAGCCTCCGCGAGGCCGCGCTCGGCCTCTCGATGGCCATGAAGGGCGACGGCAAGGCCGTGTCGTTCGTCGAGGACACGGCCGTCGCGCCCGAGCGCCTGCGCGACTACATCGAGCGCTTCTCGCAAATCATCGAGCGGCACGGCACCACCGCGGGCATCTACGCGCACGCATCGGTCGGGTGCCTGCACGTCCGGCCGGTGGTGGACCTGAAGACGGCCGCGGGCGTGGCGCGCTTCGAGGCCATCGCCAACGACGTGGCCGACCTCGTGCTCGAGTACGGCGGGGCGCTCTCCGGCGAGCACGGCGACGGCCTGGTCCGCGGCGCGTTCAACGAGAAGATGTTCGGCTCGGCGCTCTACCAGGCCTTCCGCACCGTGAAGCAGACCTTCGATCCCCGGGGGCTCTTCAATCCCGGCCGCATCGTGGACACGCCGCCCATCACGTCGCACCTCCGCTTCGGCGCCGGCTATGTCACTCCGAACCCGGTCACTTTCTTCGACTACGCCTCCTTCGGCGGCTTCGGCCGAGCCGTGGAGATGTGCAGCGGCGTTGGCGCCTGCCGCAAGACGCTTTCGGGAACCATGTGCCCGTCATACATGGCGACGAGGGACGAGGCCCACTCGACGCGCGGGCGCGCGAACGTGCTCCGCCTGGCGATGAGCGGCCGGATGGCCGACGCGGGCCTGGACGATGAGGGGGTGCGCGAGGTGCTGGACCTGTGCCTCGAGTGCCGCGCGTGCCGGAGCGAGTGCCCCGTCGGCGTGGACGTGGCCCGCTACAAGAGCGAGTTCCTCGCCGGCTACTACGAGCGCCACGGCGTGCCGCTGGAGGCGCGTGCGATTGGACGCCTCCACGAACTGGCGCCCTGGGGCAGCCGCTTCGCGCCCGTCGCCAACGCGCTGGCCGGGAGCGGTCTGGGCCGTCGGGTGAACGAGGCGCTCCTGGGCATCGACCGGCGGCGCCAGCCGCCGCGCTGGGCCCGGCGGACCCTGCGGGATCGTCTCGGCCGCGCGACCCCGCGCACACGCGAGCCGAAGGCCGTGCTCTTCGCCGACACGTTCACCTCGCACGTCGAGCCCGAGATTGGCGTCGCCGCCTTCGAGCTGCTGGACCATGCCGGCATCGGCGCGGCGCTGGCTCCCCATGTCTGCTGCGGGCGCCCCCTGATCTCGAAGGGCCTGCTGGCCGACGCGCGCGAGCTGGCCGCGCGGAACGTGGCCTTCCTCTACCCACGCGCCGCGCGGGGTGAACCGATCGTCTTCGTCGAGCCATCGTGCCTCTCGGCGGTCCGCGAGGACGCACCGGATCTGCTGAGTGGATCGCTTCGGGAGAAGGCCCGCATCGTTGCGGGCCGGGCCGTCCTCCTCGAGGAGCTCCTCGATCGAGAGATCGCGGCCGGCCGCGCGCGCCTCGCGCTCCGGCCGGGCCCATCGTCCGTGCTGCTGCACGTGCACTGCCACCAGCGCTCGATGGGCCTGGGCGCGCCCGCCGCGGCGCTGCTCTCGCGCATCCCCGGGGCCACGGTCACCGACCTGGACGCCGGCTGCTGCGGCATGGCCGGATCGTTCGGCTACGCGCGCGAGCACTACGGCGTGTCGCGGGCCATCGGCGAGCGGAAGCTCCTGCCCGCCGCCCGTTCACTGCCCGCGGGGGCCGTGCTCGCCGCCGCGGGCACGTCGTGCCGCCACCAGGTGGCCCACTTCACCCGTGTGGATGCCGTGCATCCCGCCGTCCTGCTTCGCTCGCTCCTGGAGGAACCCCCCGCATGAGCCTTGCCTGGATCTCGCTCATCGCGCTCGCCGTTGCCGTGACGCTCAGCATGTTCACGAAGGTGAACGTCGGCGTCGTCTCGCTGGCCTTCGCCTGGATCGTCGGCGTCTACCTGGGCGGGTTGCCACTCGGGCAGGTGATCGGCGGCTTCCCGGTGCAGCTCTTCCTGACGCTGGCGGGCGTCACGCTGCTCTTCGGCATGGCCAACGCCAACGGCACGCTCGGCCGGCTGGCGGCCCGGGCGGTGCACGCCTGCGGCGGGAACGCGGGGCTCATTCCCATCGTGTTCTTCGCCATCGCGCTGGGGCTCTCCACCATCGGGCCAGGCAACATCTCGACGGCCGCGATCCTCGCGCCGATGGGCATGGCGGTCGGTGCGCAGGCGGGCATCTCGCCGTTCCTGATGACGCTGATGGTCGGCAACGGCGCGCAGGCCGGCGCGCTCTCGCCGTTTGCGCCGACCGGCGTCATCGTCAACGGCATCATGGACCGCATCGGGCTGGGCGGGATGGAGTGGACCAGCTACGCCAACAACCTGCTGGCACACATTGCCATCACGTTCATCGCGTACTTCACCTTCGGCGGCGTGAAGCTGTTCCGCCGACATGCCGACCACGTGGCGGACGTCGAGGCCGCGAAGATCGAGCCGTTCCAGGCCGTGCACTGGCTGACGCTGGCCGTGCTCGCCGCCCTCGTCGTGGGCGTGGTCGCCTTCGACCTCCAGGTGGGCATGGCAGCGCTCACGGGCGCCGCCTTCCTGTCGCTCGTGAACGCCGCCGACGAGAAGGAGGCCATCAGGAAGATGCCCTGGGGCGTGGTGCTCATGGTGTGCGGCGTCACGGTCCTCATCGGCGTGCTGGAGAAGACGCAGGGCATGGCGCTCTTCTCCGACCTGCTGGCGCGCGTGTCCTCGCCGTCCACGGTCACCGGCATCGTCGCGCTCGTCGTGGGCATCGTCTCCGTGTACAGCAGCACGTCCGGCGTGGTGCTCCCGGCTTTCCTGCCCACCGTCCCGGGCCTCGTGGAGCGCCTGGGGGGCGGCGACGCCATGGGAATTGCGTCGGCCATGATGGTGGGCGGCCACCTGGTGGATCTCTCGCCGCTCTCCACCATCGGCGCGCTGTGCATTGCAGCGCTGCCCGCCAGCGAAGATCCGAAGCGCCTCTTCAATCAGCTCCTGGCCTGGGGCCTCTCGATGACGGTCATCGGCGCCCTCATCTGCTGGGTGTTGTTCTAGGGGCTTGGGGCTTGGGGCTTGGGGCTTGAGGTCCTGGGTTTCGAGTTGGTCGTGGGATCTTCGTACCCCTCGTGTCTTCGTGGTCTCTCTTTCTCACGCGAACTTCGGCGGGCGGCCTTCGGTGAAGGCTCGCACGCCCTCGCGGAATTCCGCACTCGCGTAGCAGGCGGCAACGAGGTCGTCGGCGGCGCCCGTGGGCGGACAGCGGTGCCGGCGCAGGCGCGTCAGCATCGCCTTGGTCGTGGTGACGGTGCTGGACGCGCGCCGGGCCAGCTCCTCGGCGAGGGTCAACGCCTCGCCCGCGAGATGGTCGTGAGGGACCACGCGCGTGGCCAGGCCGATGGCCAGCGCCTCCGAAGCATCTACCAGCCGCGCGGTGAGGAGCAGCTCGCGCGCGCGGGCCGGACCGACCGCGTCGGCGAGCCGCGCCAGGTTGGCCATCGACAGGCAGTTCCCCAGCGTGCGCGCCATGGGCACGCCGAAGCGCGCGCGGTCCGAGCAGAGGCGGAGGTCGCACGCCACGGCGATGAGGCATCCGCCGCCGACCGCTGGTCCGTCCACCTCGGCGATGGTCGGCACCGTGACGCGTTCCAGGCGGTCCACCAACGCGTCGAGCCGCCGCTCGTAGCGCACGCCGTCCTCCCCGGACGAGAAGCCGGCGAACTGCGAGATGTCGGTGCCGGCCGCGAAGGCGCCGCCCGAACCACGTATGATGAGCGCACGGACGCGCAAGTCCTCGTCGGCCTGCTGGCAGGCGTGCTCGAGCGCGTCGTACATCTCCCACGTCAGGGCGTTGCGCGCCTCGGGGCGCGTGAACGTGAGAATCCCGATGGGTCCGCTGATGTCCCAGGCAACGTTGCTCGACGGCATAGTCGTTCTCGATGCGACCCAGGTGATGGCCGGGCCCTACTGCGCGATGTTACTTGCCGACATGGGCGCGCGGGTCATCAAAGTGGAGCCGCCGGAGGGCGACTCCACGCGGGCGATGGCGGGCGCGCGGGGCGGCGACAGTGCGGCCTTCGGCGCGGTGAACCGGGGGAAGCTCGGTATCGTGCTCGACCTGGCACAGGAGGCGGGCCGCGACGTCTTCACACGCCTGGCCCGATCCTCGGACATCCTGATCGAGAACTTCCGGCCCGGCGTGATGGCCAGGCTCGGGCTCGACTACCCGCGCCTGGCGGAAGAGAACCCGCGCCTCGTCTACGCATCCATTTCCGGCTTCGGCCAGACGGGGCCGTTCGCGTCGAAGGGCGGCTTCGACCTCGTTGCGCAGGGCATGTCGGGCATCATGTCGGTGACCGGCGAGCCGGATGGCCCTCCGGTGAAGGCGGGCGTGCCGCTGACCGACCTCGGTGCGGGCCTGTACGCGCTCGCAGGCATCCTCGCGGCGCTCCACTGGCGGCACACGTCCGGCCGCGGCCAGCACATCGACACGTCGCTCTTCGAGGCGGGCCTCGCGCTCTCGGTGTGGGAGGCGACGGAGTACTTCTCGGGGCGCGGCATCCCGCAGCGGCTGGGTTCCGCACATCGGATGGTGGCCCCCTACCAGGCCTTCCGCTGCGCGGACGGCTACATCAACGTGGGCGCGGCCAACGACCGGATGTTCGTCCGCCTTGCCGAGCTGCTGGGACACCCGGAGTGGACGATGGACGAGCGGTTTCGCACGGCGAGCGCGCGCGTGGCGAACCGGGAGACGCTGGCGGCACTCATCGAGGAGGTCACCTGCACCGGGACTCGTGCCGCGTGGCTGGCGCGACTCGAGCAGGCGGGCGTGCCGTGCGGACCCATCCTCGACTACGCCGAGGCCCTCGCGCACCCGCAGGCCGAAGCGCGGCAGATGACCGTGCACGTGGACCATCCCATCCTGGGGCCCATGCAGGCGCTGGGAACGCCACTCAAGCTGTCGGCCACGCCGCTCGACGCGGGACGGCGGGCGCCGATGCTGGGCGAGCACACCGACGAGGTCCTGGCCGCCGCGGGGTACAGCCAGGACGAGATCGAGCAGCTGCGCGCGGCGGGCGCGGCGAGGTAGGCGGCCCTTCGGGCGGTGGGCGCTTCGCGTGGGCACGGCGCGTCGCCGCGTGGGCGGCCCCTTCGGGGCCGTGGGCCTTCGGTACGGCGTGTCGGGCGTGTCGGGCTCTCGCGCCGGCCCGAGCCTGACCTCCCACCCTGCCGGAGGCGTGCCCTACCGCGCGAGGCGCGGCCCCGGGTGGGCGGTGCTGCGAGGGGGCGCTTCGCGTGGGCACGGCGTCGCCGCGTGGGCGGCCCCTTCGGGGCCGTGGGCCTTCGGTAGGGCGTGTCGGGCGTGTCGGGCTCTCGCGCCGGCCCGAGCCTGACCTCCCACCCCGCCGGGAGGCGGGGCCTACCGCGCGAAGCGCGGCCTACCGAGCGACGGAGCCGCGAGGCCCAAGCCCACCGAGCGGCGAAAAGCCGCGAGGCCACCCTGCCGCAGGCGGGCCCCCCCCGTCAGTCTTTCACCCGCACCGTGTCGCGCCCGGCGTGCTTGGCGGCGTACAGCCGGCGGTCCGCCACCGCGATCAGCGCGTCGGGCGTGTCAGCATCTTCGAGCGGCACCGACACGCCGATGCTGAGCGTCACCGGAATGCGCAGGTCCTGCCCGGCGACCACGCACGGCGACTGTGCGAGAGCCGCGCGGACGCGTTCCATCGCGATCGCGGCTTCGCGCCTCCCGGTCTCCGGCATCAGGATGGCGAACTCCTCCCCGCCGAACCGGGCCACCCGGTCCAGGCGGCGCAGGGTGGTTTCGAGCACCTGCCCCACGTGGCGGATCACCTGGTCCCCCACGAGATGCCCGTGGGTGTCGTTCACGCGCTTGAAGTAATCGATGTCCGCGAGCCCGAGCGAGAAGGGCCGCTTGAACCGGACCGCGCGCAGCCACTCGTTCTGCAGCAGGCTCTGCAGCTCGCGCCGGTTCAGCAGGCCCGTGAGCTCGTCGCGCAGCGCCGCCTCGCGCAGCTGCCGGAGCGTCGTGCCCAGCGTCACGGCGTAGCGCACGGTGCGCTCGAGCAGCCGCGGGTTGAGCTCCGACTTCAGCAGGAAGTCGGCCGCGCCGGCCTCGGCCGCGGCGAGATCGACGTCCTCGGTGTCATCCACCGTCATCACGATGATGGGCGTGTCGACGCCGAGGCGCCGCGCCTCCCGGATCATGTCGATACCGGTGCCGCGATCCAGCTTGTGGTCGAGCAGACAGACCGCGAACCCGTTGCTGGTCAGCCTTGCCAGGCCCTCCTTGTACGTGTCCGCGAACTCGCACGCGTACGACACGTGGCGGAAGCCGCCGACCAGGTGCTCGATCACGCGGTGCTGCAGGGGATCGTCATCGATGCACAGGAGCCGTGGCCTCGGCCCGGCGGGCGGGAGCGTGGTGCCGGAAGCGGTCGCCATCTAGCGCTGGTCCACGGGCGTCCACGCCTGTGGATACGCCGGCCCCGTGTACTCCGCTCGCGGCCGGATGAGGCGGTTGTTCGTGAGCTGCTCGAGCACGTGTGCCGTCCACCCGGAGATGCGGCTCACGGCGAAGATGGGCGTGTAGAGGTCGATGGCGATGCCCATGGTGTAGTACATCGACGCCGAGTAGAAGTCCACGTTCGGGAAGAGCTTCTTCTCGCCCTTCACCAGCGCCTCGATCCGCTCCGACATCTCGAACCATCGCGTGTTGCCCGCCTGCTGCCCGAGCTGCTTCGACATCTGCCGGAGGTGCGTGGCGCGCGGATCCTCGGTGTGGTACACGCGGTGCCCGAAGCCCGAGATCTTCTCCTTCCGCGCCAGCTTGCCCTTCACGTAGGCATCGATGCGCTCGGGCGGCGCGTCCTGGCCGATCTCGATGAGCATCTTCATCACCTCCGCGTTCGCGCCCCCATGCAGCGGGCCCTTGAGGGTGCCGATGCCGGCGACGATGGCGGAGTGGATGTCGGTGAGGGTGGCAGCCGCCACGCGGGCCGCGAAGGTGGAGGCGTTCAGCTCGTGGTCGGCGTGCAGCGTGAGCGCAATGTCCATCGCCCGCACCGCCGTCGGGTTGGGCCGCGTGCCGAAGAGCATGTAGAGGAAGTTCGCCGCGTGCCCCATCGCCGGGTCCGGCGCGATGGGGCCACCGCCCTGCTGCATGCGGCCCCACGTGGCCACCAGGCTCGCGATCTGCCCCGTGAGCCGCACCGCCTTGCGATAGGACGCTCCCGCCGAGTTGTCGTGGGCGTCCGGATCGTAGTGCCCCAGCGCCGAGGTGAGCGTGCGCAACGCGTCCATACCCTCGGACGGCGGGAGCATCTTCATCAGGCGAAGAATCGCCTCGGGCAGCGGGCGCGCCGCCGCCAGCTGCGACTGGAGGTCGCCGAGCTCCGCCCGCCTCGGCAGCCGGCCGTGCCACAGCAGGAAGCAGGTTTCCTCGAACGTCGCGTGGCGCGCCAGATCGTGGATGTCGTGGCCGCAGTAGGCCAGCACGCCGCGGTCGCCGTCGAGAAAGCAGATACGCGATGAAGTGGCGACGATGTCTTCGAGACCGGCTTTCGCTTTCACATCGGCGGACATGGGGGGATCTTAACAGGCCGGGACCGAGGTTCGGGGGTTCTCGGGTTCTCGGGTTCTCGGGTTCTCGGGTTCTCGGGTTCTCGGGTTCGGGCGCCGCAGGTCCGGCGTACGCGCGCACCAAAAATGAGAAGGGCGGCCGCAAGGCCGCCCTCGTTCCCGTCCCGTCCGGCAGTCGATCGACTCCCGACTCCCGCTTCCCGACTCCCGACGCGACCCCTATGCTTCCTTCCCCTGCGCCACGGCCACCACCGTGTCGCCGCCAAACTGCTGGAAGAGCGAGAGGAGGCCCGTGTAGAGGAAGCCGACCTGGAAAAGCATGAGGAATGGCACCGTGCCGTAGATGCCGTTGGCCAGTGCATAGAAGAGCGTGGCCGTGAAGTACATCCCGAGCGCCACTTCGATGAGCGGCTGGATGGCCACCGACTGGCGGTACTTCTTCGTCGCCCAGTCGTCGGCCCGGCCCTCGACGCCGTACTTCGGCGTGCGGGCGAAGTCGCTCGGCTTGTGGAAGAGCGCCTCGAACACGGCCTTCGTGTTGTTCACCGCCAGGCCGATGCCGATGGACATGAGCAGCGGCAGGTACTTCAGCCGGTCGGTCCAGGTCTGCGGGTAGAGCTCCCGCTGGCACACCATGTAGAAGTTCGCCACCGACGCGGTCGCCGCCAGGAACAGCGGGATGTCGATGAGCATCATCTCGTACCACCCCATGTTGTAGCGGATGATCATCGACGGCGCCATCAGCACCGACAGCACGCACATCAGCGGGTAGTTCAGGTTCGCCGAGAGATGGAAGAACGCCTCGGCCTTCACCTTCGCCGGCTGGTTCGATCGCAGGATGCGCGGCATCAGCTTGAGGAAGGTCTGGATGGAGCCCTTCGCCCAGCGGTGCTGCTGGCTCTTGAACGCGTTCATCTCCACGGGCAGCTCGGCCGGGGCCACGTGATCCGCCACGAACACGAACTGCCAGCCCTTGAGCTGGGTCCGGTAGCTAAGGTCCAGGTCCTCGGTGAGGGTGTCGTGCTGCCAGCCCCCGCCGTCGGCGATGGCCTCGCGGCGCCAGATGCCCGCCGTGCCGTTGAAGTTGAAGAAGCAGCCGCCGCGGTTGCGCGATCCGTGCTCGAGCACGAAGTGCGCGTCGAGCAGGATGCTCTGGATCTTGGTCAGGAGCGAGTACTCCTGGTTGATGTGCCCCCATCGCGCCTGCACCATCGCCACCTTCGGATCGGTGAAGTAGTGCACGGTGCGCATCAGGAAGTCCGGCTCCGGCATGAAGTCGGCGTCGAAGATGGCGACGAAGCCCCCGCGGGCCACCTTCAGCCCCTCGTCCAGCGCGCCCGCCTTGAAGCCGGTGCGATCCGTCCGGTGGAGGTACTTGATGTCCACGCCCTGGGCGGCGTGCCGGCGCACGGCCAGCTCCGCGATCTGGCGGGTCTCGTCCGTGGAGTCGTCCAGAACCTGGATTTCGAGCAGCTCGCGCGGGTAGTCGATCCGGCAGACCGCGTCCACCAGCCGATCCACGACGTACATCTCGTTGAAGAGCGGGAGCTGGATGGTCACCGGCGGGAGCGACTCGAACCGGGCCTTCGGCACCGGCTGGTCGTCCTTGTGCTTCATGTAGAGGTAGACCAGATAGTACCGGTGCCACCCATAGACCGCGAGGATGAGCAGCACGAAGAAGTACGATGCGAGGATGAGAGTTTCGATCGGCGTCATGCTAGACCTGGCTCAGACGGGACCAGCGCAAACTCACATTCTATATCCAGTTCTCGTAAAGTCAACAAAACACGGATGATACAGCGCCCATGAGCCCAGACGAGATTCGCATTCTCCTCGACCAGGTCCGCGAAGGCAGCCGGTCGGCCGCCGATGCGCACCGCACGCTCGTCTCAGCCCTGCGCGCCGAGCCGCTCGGCGACCTCGGCTTTGCCAGGGTCGATCACCACCGCTCCACCCGCCAGGGATTCCCCGAGGTGGTGCTGGGGCTCGGCAAGACGCCTGACCAGATCGCGGCCATTGCCGCCGCCATTGCCGGGCGCGGCCACCCCCTCCTCGTCACCCGCGCAGACGAGGCGGCCTGGCAGGCCGTCCATGCCCTGCTGCCGGAGGCAGAGTACCACCAGCTGGCCCACGCCATCACCCTGAAGCGCGACGTGCCGCGGGGACGCGGCGCCGTCGCCGTGGCCTCGGCGGGAACCTCGGACATCCCGGTGGCCGAGGAGGCGGCGATCACGGCTGAACTCATGGGTAACGACGTGGACCGCCTGTACGACGTCGGCGTCGCCGGCATCCACCGCCTCCTCCGCGAGCGCGAGCGCCTCGAATCGGCACGGGTCATCGTCGTGGTGGCGGGGATGGAGGGCGCGCTCCCCAGCGTCGTCGCCGGGATGGTGGACGTGCCGGTCATCGCGGTACCGACGAGCATCGGCTACGGCGCCAGCTTCGGTGGCATCGCGGCGCTGCTGGGCATGCTCAACTCCTGCGCCAACGGCGTCTCGGTGGTGAACATCGACAACGGCTTCGGCGCGGGGTGCATCGCCAGCATGATCAACCACCTGTAGGCGCCCCTGGGGGCGTGGGCGGCCTTGGGTAGGGCCCCTTCGGGCGTGGGCGGCCTGCGGCCGTGGGCGCTCCCTCCGGGAGCGTCGGCCTGCGGTAGGATCCTACCGAGCTTAGCGAGGCCTACCGCGCGAGCACGGCCCTTGCCGAGCGAAGCGAGGCCCACCCCGGCCCACCGCGCGAAGCGCGGCCCAGTATGTTCGCCACCCGCACCCTCGAATTCGACCGCATCGTCGCCGATGTCGCGGCACTCGCGCTGACGCCGCTCGGCCGCGCGCGGCTCGAGGTGGTCAAGCCCGTCGGCGACGCGCAGGACGTCGCGACCCTGCAGCGCGCCACCAGCGAGACGGTCCGATTCTTCGAGCGGAACCCGCAGTTCCCGCTGCGCGCCGGACAGGGCCTCAGCGAGGCGCTGGCCGGCCTCGGCATCGAAGGCCGGCCGCTCGAGCCGCTGGCCCTCCGCACGCTGGCCGAGTTCATCGACTCCGTCGAGCGCTCGCGAGCGGGCGTTCACGCCGCGGCGGGCTCCTTCCCCATCCTCCAGGCCATCGTCGCCCGCGTGGCCAGTTTCGCCAGCGAGGTGGAGGCCGTCCGCCGTGCCATCGATGTGTCCGGCGAGGTGCTCGACGAGGCCAGCCCCGCGCTTCGGGGCATGCGCGAGCGCTTGCGGCAGAAACGGCAGCGGCTGCGCCAGACGCTCGAGCAGTTCGCGCACGGCAAGGACACCGCGAAGTACCTCCAGGACGACGTGGTGACCGAGCGCAACGGCCGGTTCGTGCTCCTGGTGCGGGCCGAGCACCGCGCGAACGTGCCAGGCATCGTCCATGGCAGCTCCGCGAGCGGCGCCAGCCTGTTCCTCGAGCCGGCCGCCACGGTGGAGATCAACAACGACATCGTGGAGCTGGAGGAGCGCGAGCGCGAGGAGATCTTCCGCATCCTCCTGGCGCTCACCGACCGCTTCCGCCATCGCCCGGGCGACGTGCGGGCCATCGAGGAGGTGGCCACGGACCTGGACGTGCTGCAGGCCCGCGCTCGACACAGTGCGAGGGTCGGCGGCATGGAGCCGACGTTCGTGGCGGACCGATCGTTCGAGCTGCGCGGCGCGCGGCACCCGCTGCTCGAGAAAGCCGTGCCCATCGACGTCGTCCTGGACCCGCCGAGCCGTGTCCTCCTGATCACCGGCCCGAACACGGGCGGCAAGACCGTGGCGCTCAAGACCGCGGGCCTCTTCGCGCTGATGGCCCAGTCGGGTCTGCACGTGCCCGCGAAGGTCGCGCGGCTGCCGGTGTTCCGGTCGGTCTTCGCCGACATCGGCGACGAGCAGTCCATCGCGGCCAGCCTGAGCACGTTCTCGGCCCACATCACGAACCTGGTCGCCATGGACCGCGCGCTGCAGCTGCCTGCACTCGTGCTGCTGGACGAGGTCGGCACCGGGACGGACCCGAACGAAGGCGGGGCGCTCGCCACCGCGCTGGTGAACCACTTCAGGCAGCGCGGCGCGCACCTCATCGCGACGACGCACTTCGACGCGGTGAAGACGTGGGGCGCGGCCACCGAGGGCGTGACGGTGGCGGGCTTCGCCTTCGACCCGCAGACCTACGCGCCGACCTATCGCCTCATCTACGGCGCACCCGGGCGGAGCCTCGCCATCGAGATGGCCCAGCGCCTCGGCATGCCCGTCGCCGTGGTCGCCGCCGCGCGAGGGTTCCTGAGCGACGATCAGAAGCGCGTCCAGGCGCACCTGGATCGCATCGACGCGCAGGCGCGCGCGCTGGACGCCGAGAAGATGCGACTGGACCGCGAGCGTCGCGCGTTCAGCGAGCAGCGCGCGGAGGTGGAGAAGCGCGAGCGCGCGCTGGCCGAGCGCGAAGAGGCGTTCCGAAATCGCCTGAACGAGAAGCTGGACGACCGCCTGCGGCAGGCCCGTCGGGACATCGACGCAGTGATCGACCAGCTGCGCCAGAAGTCCGAGGCCATCGTCGAGAAGGCGTCGCTGCGGGCGGCCGGGGCCGTGGTCAACACCGGCGAGACCGGCGCGGCACGGGCGGAGGCGCGCGCCGCCATCGAGCGGATTGCGGAGTCGCTGCGCAATCCCGCGGCACCCGCGTCCGGCGCGGAGGCGGCGGGAGGTGCGGCACCGGCGGCCGACGCGGGGGCGGCCAGTCTCGCCGTCGGCGCGCGTGTCGCAATGGGGCTCGGCCTCGAGGGCACCGTCGTCTCGATCTCGGGCTCACAGATCGAAGTGGACGTCCGCGGCAAGCGGATGCGCGCCAAGGCGAAAGACCTGCGCGTGGTCGGCGCCCCGGCCGCCGCTCGCGCGTCCACGCCGGCGACGGTGCGGGTCACCGTCGACCTCAAGCCGCGGGAGGGGCTGCTCAGCGAAATCAACGTCATTGGCTGCACCGTCGAGGAGGCGCTGGACCGGGTCTCGCGGTTCCTCGACGACACCATGGTCACGGACCTCCGCGAGATCCGCATCGTCCACGGCTTCGGCACCGGCCAGTTGCGCAAGGGGATTCAGGCATTCCTCAAGAACCATCCGCTGGTACTCAAGTACGCACAGGCCCCCGAGAACCAGGGTGGGGGCGGCGCGACGGTGGTGGAGTTGAAGGACTGAGGCCGGCGCCTCGCCCCCCGCGGCGCGACGGTGTACCCGGCCCTCGCGCGCGGACGCGAACGGCAGCTGAGATCACCTTCCCACCGCCACGGGCACGAGCGATCTTGAAGTTCCCGCAGCCCGTCATCGACGAAGTCCGTTCCGCGGCAGACATCGTCACCGTCATCTCGGACTACGTGTCGCTGCGGAAGGCGGGGACCAGCGACAAGGGCCTCTGCCCCTTCCACGGCGAGAAGACCCCGTCGTTCAACGTCAACCGCGATCGGGGGTTCTTCGACTGCTTCGGCTGCGGCATGGGTGGCGACGTCTTCAAGTTCATCGAGCTCGCGGCCTGAAGGGTTCCCCCGTCCTTGGTGGCAGTGGCGCGCCCGAAGGGCGGGCCAGCCGTCCACGAAACCGGTGACCAGCCGCCGCTCCTCCATGTATGCAACGGCGAGAGCCGTGGATACACTATCCGCCGGTTGATTCTCGAGGGAGGTGACTGTGAAGGGCACTTGTCAACACATCCTGGTCCTGGGCTGCGTCCTGGCGGCGTGCAGCAGCGCGTCGGCGCAGGTTCTGGGGACGTTTCGCTGGCAGTTCGCACCCTACTGCAACGTCGTCACGGTGCTCGTGGAGCAGAAAGGCTCGGTCTACGAGCTGACCGGGACCGAGGACGGCTGCAACGGGGCGGCGCCCGCCGCCACCGCCAATGGCAGCGCCCATCTCAACGCAGGCGGAACCGTGGGCTTCAGCCTCGCGATGGTCAGACCCGACAGCATGGTCATCAACGCCATGGTGAGCCTGAATATCACGACCCTGAACGGCACGTGGACAGACGACTGGGGCAACAGCGGGACCTTCGTCTTCAACCCGCCGCTGCCGGTGTCCGCCCCTGCGAGGCGGCTGACCATGAGAGGCGAGTGGTCGGTGATCTTCCCGGCGGCCTCGGCATCGAGCGAGGGCACCTCGTCCATCTCGTTTCCGCGCCAGCTGCCGTCGGCGCCATCCGCAGTGGCAGCCAACGTGATCCCGGTCGGCGGCCCCCCGACGGCCAACTGTCCAGGCTCCGTGGCGGATCCCCAGGCGGCTCCCGGGCACGTCTGTCTGTACGAACGCGTGCGCAGCAACGCGGAAAGCGTTCGGTTGTGGTCCGCGGTGACGGGGAGTTACGAGCAGGCCAGCACCGTGGGGTTCGGCATCATCAGCAACGCCACGGCCGCAGGCAACGTCTACACCTACGGACGCTGGGCGGTCTCGGTGCCCTGAGGCCGCGATGACGAGCGGGCGCCAGGGGTCGTGGTGAACGGGACGGCCGGTCGCTGGAATCGCGATCGGCCGTCTGCAACCGCGGGGCGTATGATCGATCGATTCGCCCGTGAAATTTCCCCAGCCCTTCATCGACGAAGTCCGTTCCGCGGCAGACATCGTCACCGTCATCTCGGACTACGTGTCGCTGCGGAAGGCGGGGACCAGCTACAAGGGCCTCTGCCCCTTCCACGGCGAGAAGACCCCGTCGTTCAACGTCAACCGCGATCGGGGGTTCTTCCACTGCTTCGGCTGCGGCGTGGGGGGCGACGTCTTCAAGTTCATCGAGCTGCAGGAGCAGCTCGGCTTCCAGGACGCGGTCCGGCACCTCGCCCAGCGCTTCGGCATCCCGGTTCCCGAGATGGAGTCGGGCGATCAACGCGACAGCGCCGCCGAGCGCGAGTCGCTGCTCAAGATTCACGAGGTGGCGACGGCGTATTTCCGCGAGCATCTGGCATCGCCGCAGGCCGCGCGCATCCGGGAGTATCTGGCGAATGAGCGCGGGCTGACGGAGCCGACGGTGGATCGTCTCCAGCTTGGCTACGCCCCGCCCGGCCGGGACGCCCTGCGGCAGCGGCTGCTGAAGGCGGGCTTCGCGCCGGGCCTGATCCTGGCCAGCGGACTCGTCAGCCGGCGGGACGATGGGAGCGAGGTGGACCGGTTTAGGAACCGGCTGATGGTGCCGATTGCGAGGGACAGCGGATCGGTGGTGGCCTTCGGGGGGCGTGCCCTGGAGAAGGACCAGGCCCCGAAGTACCTCAACTCGCCCGAAACGCCCATCTACACGAAGGGGCGCACGCTTTACGGCCTCAACCTCACCAAGGGGGACATCCGCAAGGCCGGCTTCTCCATCCTCGTCGAGGGCTACTTCGACTTCGCCCAGGTCTTCCAGGCGGGGGGCCTGCCGGTGGTGGCCACCTGCGGCACCGCCCTGACCCAGGGGCAGGCGCAGCAGCTGCGGCGCTTCGCGCCCAAGGCCGTGCTCTGCTACGACCCCGACAGCGCCGGGCAGGCAGCCGCCGAACGCAGCTCCGAGCTGCTCGTGGCAGAGGGCTTCGACGTCAACGTGGTTCAACTGCCGGGCGGCGACGATCCCGACACGTTCGTCCAGAAGCGCGGCCGTGAGGGCTTCGTCCAGGAACTGCGCCGCTCGAAGCCGTACCTCGACTACCTGCTGGACCGGGCCGCCGCCGGCCACGATCTGAGCCGCGACGAGCCACGGCGTGAATTCCTGCGCAAGATGCTCGGGGTGGCGGCACGCATTCCGGACCCCGCCGCGCGGGACCAGTTCGCCGATCGCCTGGCGCACAAGGCGCGTGTCACGGAAGAAGTGGTGCGCGCGGAGATCCGCAAGGCCGCCGCTGCGAGGAAGACCGACCTGCCGGCGGCGCGGGTCCCCACGCTGTCGGGCCAGGTCCGGGCCGCCGAGCGCGGGCTGCTCTGGGGCCTCATCCACCGGCCGGCCGACGTGCTGCCGTGGATCCGCACACTGGAAGACGATGACCTGGAAGGACTTAGCTCGTCAGAGCTGCTGCGAATGGCCCGCGGGCTCTCGGTGGCAGACCCCTCCGAGGCCCCAAATATCCTCATGGAGCGTCTAAGTACGGAGGAGGCCCAACGCCTCGCGGCCATCGCCTCCGAAGCCTCCGCGCCGGTCCTCGACGCGGAGTCGTCGGTCAGGTCGCTGAAGCGGTTGAAGCACGAGCGTCAACTGGCCGCGGTGCAGCGCGAGATCGACCGCCTGCAGGAGCGCGGCGAGCGGGGGGACGACCTGCTCACGCTGCTGCAGCGGAAGCTGGAGCTGGGCCGTCGGCTGGGCCCCGAGAACAACTGATCCGCGCTACAATTAATGGCTTCGCCTTTTTCAGGGCGCGCGCATTCATCTCCGCAGGAGGGTGGACCCTTGTCCCTCGAAGATCGTTTCGACGAAGTACGACAGCTCATCATCATCGGCAAGGAAAAGGGCTACCTCCTGTACGACGAGGTCAACGATCTGCTGCCCGCGGATCTCACCTCGTCTCCGGAAGACCTGGACGAGCTCATGAGCGTGTTCGGGGCCGCCGGCATCGACCTGGTGGACTCCGAGAAGGGCTACCGCGAGCGCGAGGGCATGGAGCGCGGCGAGGGCCCGGCGGCCGGCGAGGAGGGCATGGAGCTCGACCTCACGCCGGGCGCCCTCGACAAGACGAACGATCCCGTCCGCATGTACCTGCGCGAGATGGGCACGGTGCCGCTGCTCACCCGCGAGGGCGAGGTCGCCATCGCCAAGCGCATCGAGCAGGGCAAGCTCTCCGTCATCAAGTCCATCTCGCGCATGCCGGCCATCGCCAAGGCCGTCATCCGGATGGGCGAGGCGCTCAGGAACGGGGAGCGCACCATCCGCGAGCTGGTCATCTTCAACGACGAGGAGATCACCGACGATCGCATCGAGGAGCGCGCGCAGAAGTTCCTCCGCGAGGTGGAGGGCGTGCGCAAGGCGCGCCTGGCCGTCGAGAAGCTGCACGAGAAGCTGGACGGGATCCCCAGGTCCGAGAAGCGGAAGTACCGCCGGGCGAAGTGGAAGGCCATGCGCGCCGAGGTGGAGCTGTCGCGCCTCATCCGCAAGATCGAGTTCACCGAGCCGGTGAAGCGCCGCCTCGTCGAGGAGGTCAAGGACATCGTCGAGCGCGTGTCGAAGATGCAGCGCGAGCTCGACAACCTGAAGAAGACGCTGGCGGCGAAGACCCGCCGGCCCAAGCTGAAGGAAGAGGAGCGCAAGGCGCTCGAGAAGCGCCGGAAGGACCTCGCCGCCGAGATCAAGCAGCGCACCGAGGACCTCGAGGAGAGCGTGGACCACCTGCGCCACACGCTCGAGGTCATCATGCGCGGCGAGGCGCAGGCCGAGCAGGCGAAGAAGGAGCTGGTCGAGGCGAACCTCCGCCTCGTGGTGTCCATCGCCAAGAAGTACACGAACCGCGGCCTGCAGTTCCTGGACCTCATCCAGGAGGGCAACATCGGCCTCATGAAGGCCGTGGACAAGTTCGAGTACCGCCGCGGCTACAAGTTCTCCACCTACGCCACGTGGTGGATCCGCCAGGCCATCACGCGCGCCATCGCCGACCAGGCACGGACCATCCGCATCCCGGTCCACATGATCGAGACGATCAACAAGCTGATTCGCACCTCGCGCGCGCTGGTGCAGGAACTCGGCCGCGAGCCCACCTCCGAGGAGATCGCGCGGCGCATGGACATCCCGGTGTCCAAGGTGCGCAAGGTCCTCAAGATCGCGCAGGAGCCCATCTCGCTCGAGACCCCGATTGGCGAAGAGGAGGATTCGCACCTCGGCGACTTCATCGAGGACCGCACGGCTGTGTCGCCGTCGGAGGCGGTCATCAACCTCGACCTGAAGGAGCAGACCGAGTCGGTCCTGAAGACCCTCACCCCGCGCGAGGAGAAGGTCATCAAGATGCGGTTCGGCGTCGGCGACGGCAGCGAGCACACGCTGGAGGAAGTGGGCCAGAACTTCGCCGTCACCCGCGAGCGCATCCGGCAGATCGAGGCGAAGGCGCTCCGGAAGCTCCGCCACCCCTCGCGGAGCCGGAAGCTGCGGGCGTTCCTGGAAGGGCGGTCCTGAGACCCGCCGGGAGGAGAGCGAGGCGTGGCTCCAGAGCCTCGCGCGTTCGGGAGTGGCGTCGGGCGTCGGGAGGGGCTCAGCGTCGGGATTGTCCGGCTTGTGGCAGTCCCGAGGCTTCGTCCTCCCTCCCGCAGTTCCCTCCCGAGAGCCATCCCCTCCCGACACGCGTCATGCCCTCCCGTCATTGTCCGTGCGGGCCCATAGCTCAGCGGTTAGAGCGGCCGGCTCATAACTGGTTGGTCCCTGGTTCGAATCCAGGTGGGCCCACTCCCCCGTTGCGGAAGTCAGAAGTGAGAAGTCAGAAGTGAGAAGTCAGCCGCGAGAGGTGCGAAGCCAGGAGTGAAGCGGGTGCCGATTGGGCGGCGGCCGCCGGCGGGCCGCCCCTTTTGCACTACACTCTGACCAAGATTCCCCGCATGCTGCCCGACCTCGAGCGCCTCATTCACCTCCAGGACATCGAAACGCGCGCCGGCGCCGCCCAGCGCATCGTCGCGGCGGCGCCCGAGCGCATCGCGGCGCTCGATGCGAAGCTCGCCACCGCCAGGGCCGGCCTCGACGCCGCGAAGGCGGCCGTCGCCGACAACCAGGCGGCGAGGCGCACCGTGGACAAGGACCTGCTGGCCTCGCAGCAGCGGCTCGAGAAGTACAAGGAACAGTCGATGGCGGTGAAGACCAACACCGAGTTCCATGCCATGCAGCACCAGATGGCGGCGGTGAAGGCCGAGATCGACCAGTTCGAGAGCCGCACGCTGGAAATCATGATGCGCGCCGACGAGCTCGCGGCGGCGCTGAAGGCCGCGGAGGCCCGCCTGAAGGCGGACGAGGCCGCCGTCGCCGCCGAGCGCAGGGCGATCGAGGCCGAGCGCGCCGAAAGCGAGGCCGCCCTGACGGCCCTGGCCGCCGAACGCGCGGCGCTGGTCCGGCAGATCAGCCCGCAGCTGGTCTCCACCTTCGAGAAGGTCGCGCGGGCCCGCAACGGCCAGGCCATGGCCCGGGCCGAGAAGGAGCGCTGCGTCGTGTGCCAGGTGCGCCTGCGCCCGATGATCTTCCAGACCGTCATCCGCAACGACGCCATCGTCCAGTGCGACTCGTGCCAGCGGATCCTCTACTTCGTGCCGCCGGCGCCGGGCGAGCACCCGCCCGCGCCCAGCGCCCCCGAGCCGCCGGCCGCCTCCAGCCACTCGTGATTACCGCCTATTTCGACGGCGGCGCGCGCGGCAACCCGGGACCCGCGGGATGGGGTGCCTACGTCGTGGACGACAAGGGCGAGGTCCTCGCGGAACTGCACGGAGCGCTTGGACGCGCCACCAACAACGTCGCGGAGTACCACGGCCTCATCGCCGCGCTGCAGTGGGCGGTGGACCACGGCGTGCAGTCGCTCCTGGTTCGCGGCGACTCGCAGTTGCTCATCGAGCAGATGCGCGGCAACTATCGCGTCAAGAACGAGGGTCTGCTGCCGCTCTACAAGCAGGCGTGCCTGCTGGTGATGCACATCGGCCACGTGCGCTTCGAGCACGTGCGCCGCGAGCAGAACAAGGAGGCCGACCGGCTGTCGAACATCGGCATGGACCTGAACGGGTCTACGGCACGATGATGGCCGCCGCCATGCGGCCCGCACGCGGGCCGTCCCGCCGGTAGGATTCCAGCCACATCGGGTGGCGGAACGTGCTCAGCCCGCACGCGTGGATGTTCCCCGCGCGCACGCCGGCTGCCACGAGCTGATCCTGGTTCGCCTGCCACAGGTCCAGGTGCCACCGCCCGCCCTGCCCGCGGCGGAACCATCGCGCGCGGGCGGCGTCGCCGTGGCCCGCCGCCGCGAAGTCGGCCAGCAGCCCCTCTCCGACCTCGTAGTCGTCCGGCCCAATGCTCGGGCCGATCGCCACGACCAGGTCCGCGGGCCGCGTCCCGAAGGCGTCGGCCAGGCGCGCGACGGCCGCCGCCGCGATCCCCGCGCACGTGCCCCGCCATCCCGCGTGCACGGCCGCCGCCGCACCGCTGCGCGCGTCCGCCATGAGGATGGGCACGCAGTCGGCGACGAGCACCGCCAGCACGAGGCCGGGGCGGTTGGAGACCAGGGCGTCGCCATCGGGCCTGTCTTCGGCGCGCGCCTCGTCCCCGGCGTCCCGCGGCAACACGCGGACCGCGTTGCCGTGCACCTGGCGGACGCGCATGACGGCTGCAGGCCTCGCCCCGACCGAGAACGCCACCAGCGCCCACGCCTCGTCGCTGTCACGGGCGACGGCGACTCCCGGGCCGGCTCGTTCGCCCGTGCCCAGCGGTAACGTCGGTTGCGCGGACGTAAACAGGTGTTGCGCCACTCCGCCGAGCGGCGTGCATCGAAGCACGTGCCCCCAAGTCTCGCGTTCCCAACGGAATGCGGCGGCCGGCGTGGGAGGAATCCCAGGAGCCGGCGAGGGCGCCTGTGAACCGCGGTTGTCGTTTCGCATCGTGCCTTCCCGGATGATCGCCCGAATACCGGCTCTCGTCGCTGGTACCGCTCTTGATGCGGTGTGACGCGGGCCCCACGACGGGGCCCGGTCACGAAACGCCAACGGGCGTCGCGCCGCGCGGCGCCGGACTGGAGAGTCGCATCATGGTGGTCAAGATCACGCCGAACGACAAGGGAAACCCCGCCGGCAAGCTCGCCGACGCCGAACTGCACTTCGACGGAGGAGACCTGCAGGGCATGAAGCTCGTCGGCTTCGCCGTCTGGGAGCGCCGCACCGGCACCGGGCGCAACGTCACCTTTCCCGCGCGGGCCTACTCGGTGAACGGCGAGCGCCGCAGCTTCGCGCTGCTTCGCCCGATGGACGACTCGGGCAGCCAGGACCGCGTGCGCGACGTCATCCTCCACGCCTACGCCGAGTTCGAGGCGCAGGCCGCCGTCAGCAGTTGACTCGCCGGCCGGCGGCGAGTGCTCAGTTGCCGGTAGGCAACAGGTGTTCGGCTGCGCGAAAGGAGGTGGGAGCGGCGGGGTGCGGGAGGCCCCGCCGCCCCGCGCGTCAGGACGAAAGGTGGCGAACAGGTGGCCTCAACTGATCATCGTGAGCAGCCGGGCGTTGTCCTTCGCGCGCTTCGGAGGCAGCGTCCACTCGGCACGCGCGCCCTTCTCGAGCTCGGACCGGAAGAAGGCCGCCTTCATGCCGCCGTCGATGATGTCCCACGGGAGCACCGCGTCATTGGTGCGGTCTCGGTAGATGTAGAAGTCGCCGTCCAGCCCGGCCTCGCTCATCGCCTGGCGCCACTGCCCGCCGTTGCGTTCGGCCGCCTCGATGGCCGGCGCGATGCGGCGGTCGCCAAGCGACAGCAGCGCCTGGTAGTAGGAATGCCGCTCGCTCTTGATGTTGAAGTAGACGTTGTCGAGACCCGACACCAGGGTCCGCAGCCGTTTCATCTTCTGCTCGATGGCGTCGGACCGCTCCATCGCCATCCACTGGTAGGCGGTCCCCGGCTTGGGCACCAGGGGGTTCACGCTGCCGACGATGCGGCCGATGCGGCCGCGCGGGCGGGCGTGCTTCACCATCACGTCCCGCAGCCGCACGGTCAGGTCGCGGATGGCCACCAGGTCCTCGTCGGCCTCGGTCGGGAGGCCGATCATGTAGTAGAGCTTCAGGTTCTCGATGCCGCTCTCGAAGATCAGCTCCGCCGCGGCGAGAATCTCCTCGTTGGTCATCGTCTTGTTGATGACGCGCCGCAGGCGATCCGAGCCGGTCTCCGGTGCGATGGTGAGCGTCCGCTCGCCGCTCTCCTTCAGCAACGACACGATCGTCGGCGTGAGGTCGTCGAGGCGCAGCGACGCGGGGCTGATGGAGTACCCCATCCCCTTCAAGCTGCGCAGGATGTGCTCGATCTCGGGGTGGTCGCACAGGGCGATGGAAACCAGCCCGGCGCGCGAGGCATGGGGGCGCGCGTCCCGCGCCAGTTGCAGGATGCGATCCGCCGGAAACGCGCGGACCGGCAGGTAGTTGTAGCCGGCCCAGCAGAAGCGGCAGAGGTTCGCGCACCCGCGCACCACCTCCACCAGGAAGCGCGACCCGAACTCGGTGTCGGGGGTGAAGATGCTCGTCGCGGGCGGGTCGCACGCCTCGGTCGTCTTGAGGGCGGCCTTCCGCACCGTCGCCGGCGCGGCCGTGCCCTCGCGCGGGACGTAGCGCGCAATCGTGCCGTCCGCGCCGTACTCCACGTCGTAGAACGAGGGCACATAGAAGCCGCGCTCGGCGGCAAGCCGCCGCAGCGTCTCGCTTCGGGACGGGGTGCCGCAGGCCTCCACCAGCTGGGGCACCAGCACCTCGCCCTCGCCGGCGGCAATCACGTCCGCGAACGGCGCCAGCGGCTCGGGGTTCACAAACGTCACCGCGCCGCCGATCACGACCAGCGGGTACGTGTAGTCGCGGTCCGCCGCCCGCAGCGGCAGGCCGGACAGGCGCAGCATCGTCAGGACATTGGTGTAGTCCCACTCGAACGACACCGAGAACGCGAGCACGTCGAAATCGCGCACCGGCGTCTGGGATTCGAGCGTCACCAGGCGCGTGCCGGACTCGAGCAGCGCCGCCAGTTCCTGCTTCGGGGGCAGGAGCACGCGCTCGCACACCGTGTCGGGCCGCTGGTTGAAGAGCTTGTAGAGGGTCTGGAACCCGAGGTTCGACATCCCCACGAAATAGGTGTTGGGGAATGCCAAGGCCACGCGCAGCCGGTTGGCGTGCGGCTTGACGACGTAGCCGACCTCGCGTGAGAGGGTGCGCTGTGCGATATCGCGCTGCTGGCGGAAGTTCATCAACAGATCAGGGGACCATCGAGCTGGCGCTCCAGCGGCGCCGAAGCTCGCGGATCCCCTGGCTGTTTCTACTGTATCACCGCCCTGTCCGGCAGCCGGCGGAGGCTACCCCTCGCCCCGGCGGAGGAAGGCCGGCACGTCCAGCGGGCTGTTCAGCTCGAGGTCGTCATGGCCGCCGGCGGTACCCGTCCCCGGCGACTGGCCCACCGCCGAGGCCAGCGGCCGGGCGGGCGGAAGGTCCAGGCCCGGCCGGCGGGCAATGGTCAGCCTGGAGGACAGCGGCGCCGGATCCGGTGCGGGAGGCGCCGTGACGGCGCGGGCCGCCGGCGCGTAGGCGCTCATGTCCACCGGCGTCTGGAGCGTGGACGCTGCCGGCATCGACCTGTCGGTCTTCACGTGGTCGAAGCCCGTGGCAATCACGGTGATCTTCACGCGGCCGTGCAGCTGCGGGTCCACCACGGCGCCGAAGATGATGTTCGCGTCCTCGTGCGCGGCCTCCTGGATGATGGTGAGCGCCTCGTTCACCTCCATCAGGGCCATGTCGGGGCCGCCCGTCACGTTGATGATCACGCCGCGGGCGCCGTCCACCGACGCGTCCTCGAGCAGCGGGCTCGAGATGGCGCGGTTGGCGGCGTCCATGGCGCGCGTCTGTCCTTCGGCCTGCGCCGTGCCCATCATCGCCACGCCCATCCCGGACATGATGGTCTTCACGTCCGCGAAGTCGAGGTTGATGAGCCCGGGCACCAGGATCAGGTCCGAGATGCCCTGAATGGCCTGCCGGAGCACGTCGTCGGCCGTGACGAAGGCGTCCAGCATGCTGGTGCTGCGGTCGATGACCGAGAGCAGCCGCTCGTTGGGGATGGTGATGACGGTGTCGACGGCCTCGCGCAGCATCTCGAGGCCCGTTTCCGCCTGCTTCTGCCGCTTCTTCCCCTCGAACTTGAAGGGCCGCGTCACCACGGCGATGGTGAGGGCGCCGAGCTCGGTGGCCAGCGAGGCGATGACCGGGGCCGCGCCGGTGCCGGTGCCGCCGCCGAGGCCCGTGGTCACGAACACCATGTCGGCGCCCGACAGCGCCTGGATCAGGTTGTCGGTGTCCTCGAGGGCCGCCTGGCGGCCGACGCTCGGGTCCGCGCCGGCGCCGAGCCCCTTGGTGAGCTTCGCGCCGATCTGGATCTTGATCGGCGCCGGGTTGGCGCGCAAGGCCTGGGCGTCGGTGTTGGCGACGATGAACTCGACGCCCGACAGCCCGGCCTGCACCATGCGCGTGACGGCATTGCTCCCGCCGCCGCCGACGCCCACCACCTTGATGCGCGCGCCCGCCCGCTTGCCCTCTTCGAGCGTCAGCCGCAGTGCGTCGTTGTCATACAGGTCCGCCATCGCGCCTCCTCAGAAGAACTCCCGGAACACCGTCCGCAACCGCCCCATCACGCGCGTGAACGCGCCGCCGCCGACGCCCGCGGCGACCGGCGCCCGGTGCCGTTCCGCGTAGCGCACCAGGCCCACGGCCGTCGAATACGCCGGGTGCGCGACGTGGTCCGCGAGGCCGCCCACGCCGGTCGGGACGCCGCGGCGGATGGGCAGGTCGAAAATCTGCTCGGCGATCTCGGACATGCCCTCGAGCACGGCGCCGCCGCCGGTGAGCACGAGCCCCGAGTTGAGTGACTTCTCGTAGCCGGCCTTGCTGACCTCGTCCCAGATGAGGTGGAACAGCTCCTCGGCCCTGGGCTGGAGGATGTCGGACAGGATGCGGCGCGCCATCACCCG
The DNA here is from genome assembly GCA_050249615.1 of Vicinamibacterales bacterium. Lineage (GTDB taxonomy): Bacteria > Acidobacteriota > Vicinamibacteria > Vicinamibacterales > UBA2999 > VFZN01. The sequence continues at coordinate 7,434 of JBFWQE010000017.1, read as the reverse complement.
GGGCCGCCGGCCGCCGACGCTGGCCACCTCGATGGTCTCGTCCTCGTCCACCATGCCGGACAACGCGCACCCGACGCGCCGCTTCACCTTCTCCGCCTCCGGGATGGGCGTCCGCAGCCCGACGGCGATGTCGTTGGTGAAGTGATCGCCGCCGACCGCCACCACCGCCGTGTGCCAGAGGCTGCCGCGCTCGAAGATGGCGACGTCCGCGGTGCCGCCGCCGATGTCCACCAGCGCGACGCCCAGCTCCTTCTCGTCGGGGGTGAGGACGGCCTCCGCCGCGGCCAGCTGGCTGATGACCGTGTCCGAGACCTCGACGCCGGCACGGTTCACGCACGCCACCAGGTTCTGCGTGGCGGTCTGGCTGCCGGTGACGATGTGGACGTTCACCTCGAGGCGCGCGCCGTTCAGGCCGACGGGCGCGCCGATGCCCTCCTGCTCGTCGACGACGAAGTCCTGCGGCAGCACGTGGATGATCTCGCGGCCCGCCGGCAGGCTCACCGCCCGCGCCGCGTCGATGGCCCGCCGCACGTCGTCGCGCGAGACCTCGCGATTCTTCCCGGCCACCGCCACCACGCCCCGGCTGTTGAAGCCCTTGATGTGCGGGCCGCTGATGCCGAGGTGCACCGATCCGATCTCGACCCCGGCCATCAGCTCGGCCTCCTCGATCGACTTCTTGATCGAGTCCACCGCCGCCTCGAGATTGACGACGACGCCGCGCTTCAGGCCCTTCGACTCGGTCGAGCCGATGCCGATGACGTCGAGGCCGCCCTCGTCGGTGATCTCCCCGACGACGGTGCACACCTTCGACGTGCCGATGTCCAACCCCACCACGTAGCGCTCACGCTGTGCCACGTTGCCTCCGTTCCACCCCTACCGACGCGCCGACGCGGGCGCGGTGGCCGCACCCTTCGCCGGCCGGACGTACAACCGCTCCGCGAACCGCAGATCCACGTAATCGATGTCCGCGACGCGCTCCCGCAGCGCGTCGCCGAGCTCCAGGTACTGCTCCAGGCGCTCGACGAAGTCCTCCTCGCCCACGTGCAGCAGCGCGCGGTCGCCCTCGAGCATCACGACCGCATCGTGCGGGTCGCTGACGTCGACCTGCGACACGCGCTTCGCCAGGTCCGGCTGCGCGCCGAGCGCCGCGATGAGCCGCGCGGCCAGGGCGGCGCGCGCCTCGTCCACCAGGCCGTCGCGGCCCTTCGGCGCCGCGAGCCCGTCCACGACGGGCAGGTCGAAGTCGGCGTGGGCGGGGCCGTATTCGTCCACCACCACGCCGTGCGCGTCCACCAGGTAGAGCGCGCTGCCCATGCGCCCGATGGCGATGGGCCGCCGCTCCCGCACCGTGACCTCGACGGTGGAGGGCAGGACGCGCCGGAGCGCGGCGTCCTCCACCCAGGGCGAGGAGAGCAGCCGCTGCTGCCACTCGTCCAGGTCGAGGCCGACGATGTTGCGGCCGCGAAGGCCCTCGACGAGCGCCAGCACCTCCCCCGTGGACAGGCGCTCGTTCCCCGCCACCGTGATGCGCGCCACCTGCAGCGCGGGCGAGCCGGAGATGATCGAGACGCCGCGCCATGCGGCGTAGGCGCCAAGGGCCGCGAGCGTCACGACGCGGGCAGCCAGCCAGGCGTGCCGCAGGCGCGAGCTGCGCCGGCTGGACGGCTTGACGTGCGATCGGCGGAAGCGCTTGTCCGCGGGGGCGGCGACCGGCGGCATGGCTCAGCCCTCCGCCTTTCCGGCGCGGCGCCGCTCGAGCTCGCCCACGAGCTTCGCCGCGATGCCGCCAATGGATCCCGCGCCCAGCATCAGGACCAGGTCGCCGGGCCGTGCCAGGTCGGCCACGGCCGCGGGCAGGTCGGCCACGGCACGCACCACGCGGACCGGCGACGCCCGGTGCTCGTTCACGGCGGCGGCCAGCGCCTCGACGGTCACGCCGGGGATCGGGTCCTCGGAGGCCGCATGGATGTCGGTCAGCAGCACCTCGTCGGCCTGCGCCAGGGCGACACCGAACTCCCGCATCAGGTCGCGCGTGCGCGTGTAGCGATGCGGCTGGAACGCGACGACCAGCCGCGCGGGCCGGGCGGCGCGGGCGGCGGCAATCACCGCCGCGATCTCCGTCGGGTGGTGGCCGTAGTCGTCCACCACGGTCACGCCGCCAACCTCGCCGTGACGCTGGAACCGGCGCTCCGCACCCGGGAACTCCGCCAGCGCTGCGGCGATCTTCGCGAACGGCACCTCCAGCTCGAGGCCCACGGCGACGGCCGCCAGCGCGTTCAGCACGGAGTGGCGTCCCGGCACCTGCAGCGCCAGCGGGCCCAGCGGCTCGGGCGCGCTCGCGCGGCTCGGATCGCGCCGGCGCACGGTGCAGCGCGCGCCGAAGCCCTCGAGCACGACATCGGCGGCCGACACGTCGGCCGACTCCGCGTCGATGCCATACGTGATGGTGCGGCGGGTCAGGCGCGGCAGCACGCGGCCGAGCTCGGCGTCGTCGGCGCACGCCACCACGGCGCCGTAGAAGGGCACCTTGTTGGCGAAGTCGACGAAGGCCTGCTGGAGCTCTTCGTAGCTGCCGTATGCCTCCATGTGCTCCCGATCGATGTTCGTCATCACCGCAATCGACGGCGACAGCTTGAGGAACGAGCGGTCGCTCTCGTCGGCTTCCACCACCATGCATTCCCCCCGGCCCAGCCGGGCGTTGCTCCCGAAAGCGCTCAACCGCCCGCCGATGACGGCGGTCGGATCGAGCCCCGCCCGCTCGAGCACGAGGGCGATCATCGACGTCGTGCTCGTCTTCCCGTGCGCGCCCGCGACCGCGATGCCGAAGCGCAGGCGCATGAGCTCGGCCAGCATCTCCGCGCGCGGGATCACGGGCACGCGGCGCCTCCGCGCCTCCACCAGCTCCGGGTTGTCCGCGCGCACGGCCGAGGAGTAGACCACCACGTCGGCCTCCCCCACGTTCTCCGCGCGGTGCCCGGCCTGCACCGTCACGCCCAGCCCCTCCAGGCGGTTGGTCACCTCCGACCGCTTCTGGTCGGAGCCCGAGACCACGTACCCCAGGTTGGCCAGCAGCTCGGCGATGCCGCTCATGCCGATGCCGCCGATCCCGACGAAGTGGACGCGCCGCGTCTTACCGAGCAAGCGCCTGCACCTTGTCCGCGATCCGCTCGGCCGCGTCGGGTCGCGCCAGCGTCCTGGACCGCTGCCCCATCTCCGCGCGCCGCGCCGGGTCGGCCGCCAGCGCCAGCACTGCCGCCGCCAGGCGATCGCCGGTCAGGTCCTTCTCCTCCAGCACCATCGCGCCGCCCGCGCGGGCGAACGCCTCGGCGTTGCGGCGCTGGTGATCGTCGGTGGCCGTCGGCAGCGGCACGAGGATCGCGGGCCGTCCGGCGGCGGCGAGTTCCGACAGCGTGGTGGCGCCGGCTCGCGCCACCACCAGGTCGGCCTGCTTCATCTCCCGGTCCATCTCGTAGAGAAAGGCCTCCACGCGTGCGTGAAGCCCTGCCCGTTCGTACGCGTCCCGCACCATGGCCAGGTCCCGCTCCCCGGTCTGGTGGGTGATCGCCAGCCGAGCCCCGGCGGCAGCCAGTTGCGGCGCTGCCGCCACCAGGGCCACGTTGATCGCGTGCGCGCCCTGAGAGCCGCCAAAGATCAGGACCCGTGCCGCACCCGGCGGCCTGCCCGCTGCCCCTGCTGCTGTCCCTGCATCCTGCTCATGCGCCTCCTGTGCAGCCGGCTCGAAGAACTCCGCGCGCACCGGGTTGCCGGCCACGAAGCCGGTGCGCGGAAAGAACCGCAAGGCCTCCGGGAGGTTCACGGCCGCCGCCCGCACGAGGGGCGCGAGCAGGCGGTTCGTGAGGCCCGGCAGCGCGTTCTGCTCGAGCAGCAGCGTCGGCGTGCGCCGGAGCGCCGCCAGGGCCAGCACCGGGCCTGAGGCGAACCCGCCCACGCCGACCACGACCGACGGCCGGCGCCTCGAGATGACGCGCCACGCATCGAGCGCCGCCAACGGGAGCAGCAGCAGGCCGCGCAGCCGCTTCAGGCGCGGCACGCCCTTCAAGCCCGCGACCCTGATGAGATCCAGCGGGAAGCCCTCGCGCGGGATCACCCGCGCCTCGATGCCGCTCGCCGTGCCGACGAAGCAGACCTCCACCGCCGGATCGCGCCGCTGCAGCTCGCGCGCGAGCGCCACTCCCGGGTAGAGGTGCCCACCCGTCCCACCGCCGGCGATGAGGACACGCACCCGTCACGCGGCTCCCGTCTCCGTGTTCGCGTGCTGCGAGATGTTCAGCAGCACCCCGACCCCGAGCAGGCTGATGAGCAGCGACGATCCGCCGGCGCTCACCAGCGGGAGCGGGATCCCCTTGGTCGGCATCAGGCCCAGCACGACGCTGATGTTCACGAACGCCTGGAAGACCAGCATCATCGTGAGGCCGAGCGCGAGGAACGCGCCGAAGCCGTCCGGCGCGCGAAGCGCCGTGCGCAGGCCGCGCCAGGCGATCACGCCAAAGCAGGCGAGAACCAGGACCGCCCCGACCAGGCCCGTCTCCTCCGCGATCACGGCATAGATGAAGTCGGTGTGCGGCTCGGGCAGGTAGAACAGCTTCTGCACGCCCGCCATCAGGCCCTTGCCGAACACGCCGCCCGAGCCCACCGCGATGAGCGACTGGATGATCTGGAAGCCGCCATCCAGCGGATCGTCCCAGGGATTGAGGAAGGTCGTGATGCGCTTGATGCGGTACGGCGCCTGGATCAGCACGAGCGCGATCGCGGGAACTGCGAGCAGCACGGCCGCGATCAGGTACTTGTAGCTGAGCCCGGCGGCGAAGATCATGATGCTCACCACCGCCAGCAACGACACCGCGGTCCCGAAGTCCGGCTCCAGCAGGATGAGGACGAGGACCGGGGCGAGGACCAGGAGGATGGGCGACAGCGAGTAGCTCACCTCGTTGATCCGGGACATGCGGCGCTCGAGCACGAGAGCGGAGAAGAAGATCACGGCGATCTTGGCCAGCTCCGACGGCTGGATGCCGAACCCGCCGATGCCGAACCACCGCCGCGTGCCGTTGACCTTGCCCGAGAAGAGCACGGCGACCAGCATGAATCCCACGACGGCGAGCAGGGCCCAGATCAGCCGTTCGTCCCGGTAGGTCCGGTAGTCCACGCGCATCACCAGCGAGATCAGCGCGACGCCGAACGCCACCCACATCACCTGCTTGGTGACGAACAGATACGGCTGCTGGAACCGCTCGAGCGCCACCAGCGCCGAGGCGCTGTACACCATCACCACGCTGATGCAGACCAGCGCCAGCGTCGCGAGGAACATCCACTTGTCAGACTGCAGTTTCCGAGCCATACTCTGCGGCCCTGTGCCTTTCGCCCACGCCACGGGCGTGGGCCCTAAAGTCCGGCGGCCTCGACTCGATACGACGGGAGTCGGCTGAGAGGGGGCCTCCCCCAGCTCGCCACCCCGGCGCCCCGGAACGGGTCTCGCACCCGCCCCGGTGTCGGGTCGAAGCAGTCAGCAGTCGTCAGTCAGTGGTGGGAATGGGACACCAGTCTCGCAGACCGGGGCAGCCTGCGTTCCCAGCGACCGGCTCCCACTCGCCTCCCACCGGCTGACGACTGCTCACTGCTCACCCGTGGCGCCCGTCTCCCGCGCCAGCCGCCGCACCTCCTCCTTGAATTGCCGCCCGCGATCCGCGAAGTCGGCGAACATGTCGAAGCTGGAACACGCCGGCGCGAGCAGCACCACGCCGTCCGGCCGCGCCAGCTTCCACGCGCGCCGCACAGCCTCGCCCATCGAGGAGGCCTCCACCACCGGCACGGTGGCGCCGAGCGCCGCGCGCACCAGGGGCCGCGCCTCGCCAATCGCCACGACCGCGCGCCCGTGCTCCGCCAGCGGCGCGGCCAGGTCGCCGAGAGCTCCGCCCTTGAACTTCCCACCGACAATGGCAACCACGTCGTCGAAGCTTTCGATGGACCGCCCGGCGGCGTCCACGTTGGTCGCCTTCGAGTCGTTCACGAAGCGCACGCCGCCAATCGTCGCCACCGGTTCCATGACGTGCTCGAGCCCCGTGAACCCGCCCAGGGCCCGCGTCGCGGCCGCGCCATCGGCGCCGGCCAGCGTCGAGATGGCGGTGGCCGCCACCACGTTGCTCAGCAGGTGACGGCCCGACAGTTCCACCGACGAGAGCGGCACCAGCGGCACCTCGCCCTCCGAGGTCCGCTGCCAGATGAACCCGCGGTCCGCGAACACCGATGCTCCCGGCGTGTCGGGGTCCACGGCATACCGCACCTGGCGGGCCCGGGTCTGCCCGGCGAGCGCCATGGCCTCGGGGCTTTCCGCGTTCACGACAGCCCAGTCCTCCGGCCCCTGGTTGGCGAAGATGCGCGCCTTGGCGCGCGCGTAGGTCTCGACGTCGGGATGGCGGTCCAGGTGATCCGCCGAGACGTTCAGGAGCGCCGCGATCCAGGGGTGGAACGTGTCGGTGGCCTCCAGCTGGAAGCTGCTCGCCTCGATCACGTGCACGGTGTCGGCGGTGGAGTCATCCACCTGCGCACAGAGCGGCACGCCGATGTTGCCGCCCACCAGGACGCGCCGGCCCGCGGCCTCGAGCATCCGGCCCACCAGCGTCGTCGTCGTGGACTTCCCCTTGGTGCCGGTGATGGCCACGATGGCGCCCTGCAGCCACCGCGATGCCAGCTCCAGCTCGCCGATCACCGGAACGCCCGCCGCCCGCGCGAGCGCGACCTCGGGCAGCTCGAGCGGCACGCCGGGGCTCATCACCACCAGGTCGGCGCGCGCGAAGCTCTCCGCCTGGTGTGCGCCCAGCTCGAGCGCGATGCCGGCGCCCCGGAGCGCCTCGGCGTCGGGGATGACGTCCTTCCGATCGGTCAGCGTCACCGTGGCGCCGCGCCGCACCAGAAGCAGCGCGGCGGCCACCCCGCTCCGGGCGGCCCCGACCACCAGCACCCGCTGGCCCCTCACGGAGAAGTCGCGCGTCGTCATCTCAGCTTCAACGACGTCAGGCTCATGAGCGCGAAGAGGATCGCCACGATGAGGAACCGCGTGATGACCTTCGGCTCTTCCCAGCCGACGAGCTCGAAGTGGTGGTGCAGCGGGGCCATCTTGAACACGCGCTTCCCGCGCAGCTTGAACGACCCGACCTGGATGACGACCGAGGCCGCCTCCAGCACGAAGACGCCGCCGACGATGACCAGCAGCAGCTCCTGCTTGATGAGGATGGCGACGACGGCGAGCGAGGCGCCCAGGGCGAGCGACCCGACGTCGCCCATGAAGATCTCGGCCGGGTGGGCGTTGTACCAGAGGACCCCCAGGCTCGCTCCAACGAGCGCGCCGCAGAAGATGGTCAGCTCGGCCGCCGGCGCGAAGCGCACGAGCAGCAGGTACTCGGCGAAGACCCGGTGGCC
>JBFWQE010000016.1:0-56872 GCA_050249615.1 Vicinamibacterales bacterium | reverse complement strand
AACGAGTCGCCAACGGCCGCCCGCGCCGCCGCCACGGCGCTCGAGACGTCTGCCGCGGCGCCCCGCGCGATTTCGCCGAAGGTCTCGCCGGTGCTGGGGTCGATGACCGGAATGGCGCCACCGCCACTCGCCGGCTGCCACGCATTGTTGATGTGGTGCTGCTTCGTCATCGCCTGCCTAGGATAGCGGTACCGCGAGCATGGCAGCTATGATCCCCGGGATATGGGCGATGTGAATCACGGTTCTGCGGCCGGCAGGCTTCACTGGCGCACACGGCTGATCGCGCCGGGGCCGATGGCGCCTCCAGGTTTCCATTCGCTGGCGCCGGCCGTGCATCGCGGCTCCACGGTCGTGTTCGATCGCCTGGGCGACGCGGCGGACGACTGGCGGCAGGCCGAGCGCTACACCTACGGCCTCTACGGCACGCCGACGACGCTGGAGCTGAGCCTGCGCATCAGGGCGCTCGACGGCGGCCACCACTGCTTCGTTGCGCCGGGCGGGCAGGCCGCAATCGCGCTCGTCTTCCTGGCGTACTGCCGCGCGGGATCGCACGTGCTGATTCCCGGGAGCGTGTACGGGCCCACCGCCGAACTGGCCGAAGACCTGCTGGGGGGCCTTGGCGTCGAGGTGGAGCGCTACGAACCGCTGATCGGCGGCGGGATTGCCTCGTTGATCCGCCCCGGCACGTCGCTGATCTGGTGTGAGAGCCCCGGATCGATCACGATGGACGTGCAGGACGTGCCCGCCATTGTCGCTGCCGCCCGGGCCCGGGGCGTGGCCGTCGGGCTCGACAACACCTATGCCGCCGGCGTGCTGTTCGACGCCTTCGCGCACGGCGTGGACGTCAGCGTGCAGGCCCTCACGAAGTACGTCGGCGGGCACAGTGACATCCTGCTCGGCTCGGTGTCGGTGGCGAACCAGGCCGCCTATGACGTCGTCGGCCGCGCCTGGCGGCTCGCGGGGATGGCCGTCTCGCCGGATGACTGCTCCCTGGCGCTGCGGGGGTTGCAGACCCTGGATGTGCGGCTCGAGCGCCTCGAGCGCAGCGCGCTGGCGGTGGCGCGCTGGCTGAAGGAGCGCCCCGAGGTGGCCGCGGTGCTGCATCCGGCGCTGACCGATTGTCCCGGACACGAGATCTGGGCGCGCGACTTCACCGGCTCGGCCAGCGTGTTCTCCATCGTCCTCGGCGAGGACTGGACGGCCGCGCGGACCGCCCGGTTCGTCGACGCGCTCCGCCTGTTCCGCATCGGCTTCAGCTGGGGTGGCGTGACGAGCCTCGTGATGGCCTATCCGGATTCGGCGCGGCTGGGCGCCCGCCGGGAGCGTCTCGTGCGGCTCAATGTGGGGCTGGAGGAGCCATCAGACCTGATTGACGACCTGCGGCACGCTCTCGAGCAGGTGTGAGGGAACGGAGCAGCCATGAGCGCACGTGACGTCATCAACCATCTGCGGGAGTTGGCCGAGCGGACCAGCAACGGAAACGGCGCGCAGCGTGTGGCCTGGGGCCCCGTCTGGCGCGACGCCCGCTCGTGGCTCGACGCCAGGCTTGGCGCGCTCGGGCTCCGGGCGGAGATGGACGCCGCGGGGAACAACTGGATCACCCTTCCAGGCACGTCGCCGCGGACGGTCATCATCGGCGGCCATCTCGATTCGGTGCCGAACGGCGGCTGGCTGGACGGCCCACTCGGCGTGCTCGCGGGCGTCGAGGCCCTCCGGCGGTTCCAGGGGACGCGGCCGCCCGTGACGCTCGCGGTCGTGGACTTCGCCGACGAGGAGGGTGCCCGCTTCTCGCGCAGCCTCCTGGGGTCATCAGGAGCCAGCGGCACCCTGGTGCCCGACAGCGTCCGGCACCTCGTGGACAAGCAGGGCGTGCGACTGGTCGATGCGCTCGCCGAGAACGGCGTGAGCCTGGACCGGATGCCCGACGCGCGTCGGGCTCTGCTCGCGCGCGACCCCCGCGCGTACCTCGAACTGCACATCGAGCAGGGCCCCGTGCTGGAAGCCCTGGACAAGCCCACCGGCGTGGTCATCGGCACCTACGGCGTGGAGCGCCACGTTCTGCGCTTCACGGGCCAGGCCGCGCACTCTGGTTCCACACCTGTCTCGATGCGGCACGACGCCTTCCTGGCTGCCGCGGAGACCGCCCTGGCGTGCCGCGACATCGCCCGTCGTCTCGCGACGCCCGAGGCCGGGCCCTCCGGCGGCATCGTCTGCACCATCGGCACCGTCACCGTCGAGCCGGGCATCGTGACGGCCGTGCCGGGTGTGTGCGAGATCGGGCTGGACCAGCGCGCGCTGGAGCCGGCGGTGCTGGCTGCCGCGCTCGCCGCCGCGCGCGAGGCCTCGGAGCAGGCCGCGAGCGCCAACGGCGTGTCCGTCGAGTGGCGCCACGTCTGGCGGATCGAACCGCGCCGCTTCGATCCGCGCCTCATCGAGCTCTGCGCGGAGGCGGCCCTGGAGGTTACCGGGCACGCGCCGCGCCTGCCCTCCGGACCGCTGCACGACGCCGTGGAGATGGGACGGCTGATGCCGGCGGCGATGATGTTCGCGTACTCCGCTCGCGGCCTCTCGCACTGCAAGGAAGAGGACACGCCCGAGCCGTATCTCGAGCAGACCATCGAGGCGTTCCTGCGCCTGGTGGAGAAGACCGTCGCGATGGTGGCCGCCGAGTAGGACGGCGGCAAAGACCTGTGGCAGAATCCGGGACGCGTGCGACAGCGCCACCGCGTCCTCGGGTTCCTGTTCCTGCTCTTCGCCATCACCTACATCGATCGCGTCTGCATCTCTGTCGCGGGTCCCCGCATGCAGGAGGATCTGGGGATCGATCCCGTCGGCTGGGGCTGGGTGACCGCGATGTTCACGCTGTCATACAGCCTCTTCGAGATTCCCACCGGCGTCCTGGGCGATCGGCTCGGCCCGCGACGCGTCCTGACGCGGATCGTGTTGTGGTGGTCGGCCTTCACGTCGCTCACCGGGGCGGTGTCGAACTACTACCTCCTGCTGTTGGCGCGGTTCTGTTTCGGCGCGGGAGAGGCGGGCGCGTTTCCCAATGCCTCCATCGTCATCTCGCGTTGGTTTCCGCCATCGCAGCGCGCGAGCATCTCCGGCGTCATGCTGATGGCGAGCCAGACGGGTGGCGCGATCGCGCCGCTGCTGGTCGTGCCCATCCAGATGCGCTACGGATGGCGCATGTCCTTCTTCGTCTTCGGCGCCGTGGGCGTCGTCTGGGCAGCGGCCTGGTACGTGTGGTTCCGCGATACGCCCGCGGAGATGCCGGGCGTGAGCCAGGCCGAGCTCAGGGAACTCTCCGCGGTTCAGCCCGCCCCGTCGCATGCATTCCCCTGGCGCATCGCGCTGCGGTCGGAAAGCGTGCTGGCCCTGTTGGGCGCGGCCTTCTGCTACATCTACACCTACACCTTCTTCCAGACCTGGTTTCACACGTTCCTGGTCAAGGGACGCGGTCTCTCCGAAAGCGGGCTCATGCTGACGGCGCTGCCGTACGTCATCGCGGCCTGTGCGAACGTGGCCGGCGGGGCCGCCAGCGATGCCCTGGTGCGGCGGTTCGGCGTCACCTGGGGCCGACGCTCGCTCGGCGTCGCGGGGCTGGGCAGCGCGGGCCTGTTGACGCTGGCCGCCATGGCCACCAGCCAGCCGTTGACGACGATCGTCCTGCTGTCGCTGGTCTACGGGGCGATCACCTTCCAGCAGTCGAGCGTCTTCGGCGTGTGCCTCGACCTGGGGCGGCGGCACGCTGGAGCCGTGGTCGGACTGATGAACACGGCCGCCCAGGTCGGCGGCCTGCTCGGGTCGGTCGCCTACGGCTACATCGTCGAGCGGTTCCACAGCTACGACGCGCCCTTCGTGCCGATGGCGGTCCTGTTGTTCATCGGAGCGCTGTGCTGGCTCAGGGTCGACGCGTCGAAAGAACTGAGCGCCCGGGCAACCGGCTGACGACGCGCGCGACGCAGGCGTGACCGGCGTGCTGCCTGCGCCCTGTGGCAGAATCCTGTCTCATGAGCGCGCCGTGGACAACGGTCGCCGCGCTCGCGTTGCTGCAGGCGGTGGCGTCACCAGCTGCGCAGGTGTCCCGGGCCGGGGGGCTGGCGGGCGTCGTGCTCCAGGCCGAGAACGGGGCGCCCATCGCCGGCGCCACCGTGTACGCGATTGGCCCGCCGACCCAGCGGCTGACCACCGCACGCTCCGGAACGGATGGCCGGTGGCGCCTGCCCGATCTGCCGCCGGGGGTGTACCGGATCGTCGTCGGTGCGCCCGGCTTCGCGCCGGCCTGGGTCGAGCAGGGCGGACCCTCGGACGCGCACAGGGTGACGGCGAGTCGGGCCCCGGGATCCGGCTGGATCCTGAAGGCGGGCGAGAGGATCTTGTCGCGCGGCTCGCGCGAGCAGGCAGCATCTCGGGGCGGGTGAAAACGGCGGCTGGTGTGCCCGTTCCCGACGTGGTCGTGACGGTCGAAGGGGCACCTGTCCTGGGAACGCCCCGGATTGGCCAGGCGCTCACCGGCCGTGACGGGCGGTATCGGCTCGAGGATGTGGCAGCGGGTGAGCGACTGGTCGTCGTGCGGCCGAACCCCATGCCGTCGAACCGAGCGCCAGACCGCGGATGGTCCGGGTTCTTTCATCCTGGTACGACGAGCCGAGACCAGGCCCGCGCCGTGAGCGTGCGCGCCGGGGCACATGTCGACGACGTCGACATCGTCGTCTCGCTCCCCTCGGCTCACGTTGTGACCAGCCGGCTCGTCGTGCCGGACGCTGCGGATGACGTTCAGGTTCGGCTGCTGTCCAACGGAGGACGCACGCTGCGCACCCTGTCGTATGTCGCAGGGAACGGCGTCATCGGCCCCGACATCGTCGAGGCAGGACACTACGTGCTGTGGGCGCGCGGGCACGACGGCCAGCGCACGCTCGCGGCGTGGCGGACGGTGGAGATCGCCAGCGACGGCGCGCTGCCGGTGATGGCGCTCATGGAAACGGGCACGCTCCGTGGGCGTGTCCGCACGGCGTCCGGCGGTCTGATCCCGCACGGGGACCTCGCCGTCGAGTCGGTGCTGTGGATCGACGGCAACGGCTTCGAGATCCTCGGCGAGCGCGAGGTGCAGGTATCGGTCGATGGGTCGTTCGAACTGAGTGCCGTCCTTGGACCGCGTCTGCTCCACGTTCGCGGCCTGCCCGAGGGATGGGATGTCGTCGACATCCGCATGGCGGGGATCAGCGTGCTCACCTCGGGCATCGACGTCGGACCGGCGCACACCATCGACGGCGTCGAGGTGATTGTCGGGCCCGGGGCGCTGAGGAACCGCCATCGCCGGTGATTGCGCCGACCTCGGCCGTGCCTCCGACGAATCAGCGGATGTCGAGCACCGGTTTGCCCAGCACCTTCATCCTCGGCCGGACGCCGAGGCCCGGCTCGCGCGCCGCGGCCATCCGGCCCTTCACGCGCCGGGGGGCGCCGTCAGCGATCGACACGGTGACGTACGAGTTGAAGTCGGTGGTGGAGAAGAGGAACCGCGGCGGTGTGCTGTGAGCCAGGTGCGCGATGGCCGCCGTGACGATGTCGCCGCCCCAGGTGTCTTCGATGGTCATGGCCATGCCGAGCGACACGCACAGATCGCGAATCTGCCGCGCCCTGGTCAGGCCGCCGACCTTCGAGATCTTGAGGTTGATGACGTCGGCGGCGCCGTCGGCCGCCGCGCGCGTGACCATGTCGAGCCCGTCGATCACTTCGTCCAGCACGAAAGGCCGGTCGGTGTGCGCGCGCACCACGCGGCACTCCTCGTAGCTCGCGCACGGCTGCTCGATGTAGACGTTCACGTCGCGAACCGCCGCGGCCACGCGGAGCGCCTCGTGCTGCGTCCAGCCCGTGTTGGCGTCGGCCACGAGCACGTCGCCCGGTGAGAGCACGCGCGCCACGCGGCGGATGCGCTCGATGTCCACGTCGGGGTCGCCGCCCACCTTCAGCTGGAACTTCCGGTAGCCTTCGCGCCGGTAGCCCTTCACCGAGCGCGCCATGGCCTCGGGCGTGTCCTGCGAGATGGCGCGGTAGAGCGCCACGTCCGCGCCGGAGTGCCCGCCGAGCAGTGTCGCCACCGGCAGGCCCGCCGTCCGGCCCAGGATGTCCCAGCACGCCACGTCGAGCGCGGACTTCACGTAGGGGTGGCCACGCATGGCGGAGTCCATGCGGGCGTTGACGACGCCGAGCGCGCAGGCGTCGAGCCCGAGGAGTCGAGGCGCCAGCGTCTCGATGCCCGTGCGCGCGCCAGCCGCGTAGGCGGGCAGGTACGCGGGTCCGAGCGGACAGATCTCGCCCCAGCCCGTGACCCCGCCGGCCGTGTCGAGGGCGACGACGGTAGAGTCGAACACGTCCACGGCGTTGCCACCCGACCAGGCGTAGCGGCCTTCGTGGAGGGGCAGTTCCACGCGGTAGGCGCGGATGCGGGTGATGGTCGAGGCTGGCACGGGCATGGCGCGAACGAGTATCGCATCGAGGGGCGCTCTGCCGCGTTGGCGGGGTCCGGGAAAGGAGATCGGGCCCGTGGATGGTCAGGCAGCCAGCGTAGCCCACCCCGGCTGCTCAGTGCTCGCGACCCGACATCGCGAGGCGCTGGCGTCCCCGCGCGGCGGGGACGGCGACGGCCTCGGACAGGTCAACACCGACGGTTCCGGCGGCACTGCCGTGGATTTGCCGGGCGGCGGGGGCACCAGCGAACGAGACGGTGGGAGCCTGGGCACGCGATGCGTAGCGGAAGCCAGGCTCCCCGGCAGCCTCGGCCGCAGGCGCCGTCGTTGTCGGTTCGGGGACGTGCACCTGAATCCTCGTCGAGTCGTATCCGCTTGGGAAGAATCGGATGAAGTAGCCATCGGGGTGGTACGACCACCGCCCGCGTGGCACATCGCGTCGGGCAGCGTCGGGCTCAGGGTCTCCCAGCAAGACGGCGACGCGCTCGAACTCCGCGTAGGGCGTGTCGGCCCGCGCGAAGAGTTGCCGCAAGCGCGCCTCGGCCTGGAACACACGCGCCATCGCCGGCGGCATCGACTGCCCGCCGCCGTCCCAGATGCCCGGCGTCATCGCGGGAAGCGACCCGACGCCAAGGTCGAGCAGCTGTCCCGGCGTCAGCAGCCTCGCGGATGCGGCCTGTGCGCGTCGAGGCATCTGGTCGACGGGCGTGCGGGCCAGGATGGCCCACAGCAGGACCTGGATGTCACGCTGCGGAATCTCGGGATGTCCGACGGAGCCCTGCAGGATCGCGCGAATCACGGCGCTCTGCGAACCTTCGAGCGGCGCGTACAGGTACCCGTCGCCGCGGCCGGGGCCGTGCGTGCCCGCATGCAGGCAATAGCTGGCTGCCTCGAACTCGTACGAGCCGGGCGCGACCTGGAACACGCCCGACCCGTCCTGCGGCTGGTCGCGCAACCTCAGCCACCGCGCCGGCTCGAAGCCGTCGAACGACGCGGCCTCCGTCGTCGCTCGATCGATGCTGGTGGTCACTGGGGCATCGCCGCCGATCCCGCCGAACGGGCCGCCGTCACCCAGCACGCCGCGGACGAGGTCGAACGGGACCTGGGCTGTCGGGGCGCCGGCGATGGCGACCAGGAGGGCGGCGGTCATTAGGGCACGGAGGCTGGGAGAAAGGTCCACGGGTGGCTCCTTCGCTGACGCCTCGAGCACAGATGATGCCAGGGCGCCCCGGGCTGGAGCCGGGCGAATGCGCGTCGGTGTCTCTCGGCCCACCAACAGCGTGTCATCGAACGGTGACACGCTGTCTTCCACCGTCGCGCCGAGCGTGCACACGATCCGGTCATGGGTGAGCGCGTCGCCGGCGCGCGCCTTGATGTTCGCCAGCTCTCAGTCGGCGAGGCGTGGCACGTCGGTGGCGCCGAAATCGGTGCCCTTGAAGAGCAGCGGCTCTCCAGACCATTGCGCCAACGCGTAGGCCGCGCAGTCGCCGAAGTTGAGTCCAGCCGAATGCCGCCCCTTGCCAAACCGCCGGAAGGCCGATCGTGCGTAGGCCAGTTGCTCCTGGTCGAAGGCGACGACCTCGATGTCCCCCCGTGCCAGGAACTGGTCCAGGTCGTGGCCTGCGTCGTCGCCCTTGCGCCCTTCGAGGACCATCGCGGCCTCGAGCACCGTCATCGTCGACACCACGCGTCGGTCGGCCTGTTCGATGCGACCGACGAACGCCGCGCGCTCCGGTTCGTCGAGCAAGACGGCGAGAATCGCCGATGTATCGAGGGTCATCGGCTGGGCACTCCCGAGTCGTCGTACCCCAGGATCTCGTCGTCGCTCATCGTCGAGACGTCCGGGCGCCTGGCACACCGCAAGGCGATCTCCGTCAGCTCGGCCCCCAACGAACGCTTGGCGCGAGCCCGCCGCAGGCGCGCGTACCGTTCGGCCACGGCCTCCTCGACGGCGTGCGTGATGGTTTCACCGGTGAGGCTCGCGAGCTGTCTGGCCAACCGTTCGGTCTTCGCGTTCTTGATGCTGATGGGCATGCTCTACCTATCATGAAGAATATCATGACAGGTAGATTTGACGGCGGCCGGCATGGCCATCACCATTACTGGCCTCGGAATGCAGCGCCGCACCTTTCTCACACGCAGCGCCGCCGCGGTCGTCGGCGCGGGCATCGCCCGCAGGGCCTCGGGCCAGACGGCAGCCGGCGGCTGGCGATCCCTCCGCCTCGTTGCCGGGTCCAGCGCCTCGTCTCTCGAGCGCACCGTCGTGGACGACGCGGCCGCCCTGTTCAGCCGCGCGATCGGCGCGACCGTACCCGTCGTCGCCGAGCCTGCGACCTGGGGCCTGTCGGACGTGCTGGTCGGCTGCCCGCAGACGACGCGCGCGATTCCCGAGGGGCTCGTGCCGATGGGCGGACGGCCGGGCCAATTCGTCGTCCGCCCGGCATCCTCTCCCGGCGGACCGCGCGTCACGATTGCCGGCGTCGATCCCGAGGGCGCGCGCAACGGGCTCTATGCCTGGATGGAACGGATCGGGTTCGGCTTCTTCCGCGATGGCGAGGTCGTCCCGACTCTGGCCGGCGCGATGCGGATCGATGAGGGCGAGGACTTCGGCGCCACACCGGCCTTCCGCTGGCGCGGCGACATGATCTGGGACAACTACCTCGGCCCGCGCCGCTTCTGCGCCGCGGCCTGGACCGAGGCCGAGTGGGAGCGGGCGCTCGTCTTCATGGCGCGGCGCGGCCTCAACTTCCTGGAGTTCTATCCGCCGCTCGAACACGTGCTGGCGCTCACCTTCCCGAAGGCCGCGGGCCTCACCGAAGGGGCGGTGTGGAAGGCATCGGTCAAGCACGCCCTGGCAGCCCGCGTGCTGGCGCGGGGCCGCGCACTCGGCATCCGCTTCATGTACGTGCTCAACTACGGCTTCTTCCCGGAGCCGGTGCGCGCGCTCCATCCAGGGCTGGAATGGGCGAACGGCCACCTGTGCGCGCACCAGCCGGAGCTGGCGGCGATGGCGAGCCGCACGTGGCGCACGCTCGTGGAGGAGCTCGGCACCGACCACGTCTACGCCATCCGGCACCGCGGCGAAGAAGGGCAGTCCTACAGCGATCCCTGCCGCTCGGTCACGAAAGCGGAAGGCTATCGCCAGGCGGTGGACGCGCTGCGCTCGGTGGATCCCGAGGCCGCGATCACGGTGTGGACGTGGGGCGAGCAGGTGCCGGACCTCTTCGCGGCGCTCCCCTCCGGCGTCCACGCGGCCCACATCCGCCACGGCATGGGCGGTGTGTTCGACGATCGCGGGCAGGGCCGCGAGCAGCGTGACGGTCCCCCGCCGCTTGCTGCCGGGCGCCGCTGGATCTCGGGCCAGTTCACGGTGTTCGGGGGCAATGAGGTCTCCTTGCAGACGCCCTGGTCCGACGCGCAGGCACTTGGGCGCGATGCGCGCGCCAGCGCGGCCGACCCGGCGTGCGACGGGTACTTCCAGTGGCCCGAGTGGAGCGACACCTCTCCCTGGCTCTCGCACGTGATCGCGCGGCTGGCCTGGGCCCCCACGGGTTTCGGCGCTGCTGAATCGGAGCTGCGCGTGTACGCGCGTGCACGTCACGGCGCACGCGCCGAGGCGTTCCTCGCGGGAGTCCTGCCGATCCTTCGAGCCGGCCCCGCCCGCTTCACGAGCACGCCGCGCAAGCGCCTGGTCGTGCCGTACCAACTGGGCGCCGAGTCGCTCGCGCTCGTCGAGGCCGTTCGAGCCGGCGCGCGCACGATGGCCGCGCCCATGAGAGGCGGCGAGGCGTCACCGCTCTTCGATCGCGACCTAACCGACGTCTGCGAATGGCTCGCGATTCACCAGGCACAGATCTTCGAGGCGGATGCCTACCGGCGCCATCGGACGGGTGACCACGCGGGCGCGCTCGAGGCCCTCGACATCGCCGACGCCACATGGGAGGCGCTCCACCGCCTGCTGGCCGCGATTCCCGAGCGGTCCATCCTCGACGCCGCCGCTCGCATCGTCGAGACTGGCGATCCGTCGAGCCGGTTCGTCGAGTCGTTCTGGGTGAACGCCTGCGATTTCTACAACGGCTATCCCCTGGTGATGAGTCCCGAGGCCATCGAGCTCGTCTATCGCCCGCAGCTCGCGCGCTGGCGGCAGCTGATGGTGGAGGCGGGCGCGCGACGTCAGCCGATGACGCTCGAGGCGCCGGGATGGTTCTGGCACGATTTCCCGGACTCCGTATGGGCGGACGCCGTCCGCAAGCTGCCCTCGGAGGACGCCTCCGCGTTCGAGCAGACCATGCGTGGCCGGCTGCGCCGCGTGCTGACCTCCACGCGGCGTCGTGCGCCGAGCAGCGCGCGCGCCGCGGCGTCCATCCCATCGCGAGTGGGCCGAGAGCTGATCCAGGCGTTCCTTGTGAAGACGACGAGCATTCCGCTGCCCGCACCGCTCGGCGCCGACGCGTTGCGGCCCTTCCTGGACCAGTGAGGCGCCCTGCGCGCCGTCCCACGCCGTCGCGCCACCCACCCTCGCCCCGTCTATCTCACGCGCACGACACCGTCGATCGGCTGGTCGCCGAAGTGCGCGGCCGCGGCGCCCTGGAACGTCAGCGTGACCTTGGCCAGCGGCACCGCGGTGTTGCCAGTGATCTCCAGCACCGCCGGGGACCCGGAGAATGGTGCCACCGCGCCGTTCGACGTGATGGTCGCGGCGCCGGTGATGCGATAGCCGTTCGGGAGCACGGTCACCTCACCGTCGATGAGGCCGACATGATGCGTGTGCGCCGACCGAGGGGAGGTGTCCGAGCGCACCATGCTGAGGCTGGCCACCACGTCCACCTTGCCGCTCGCCCCTTTCAGGGTGGCGGACCAGTCCCCGACGAGTTGCCATGGGCCAGAGGCGTCGAGGTCGGCCGTGTAGTCGTGGAACACGCCCTCCACCTTCGTCGGGGCCGCTGGCTGGGCCGTGGCCGGGCTGGCGAAGCCCAGCATCGTCGTGACAACAATCACCGCCGTGACTAGAATCCTGCTGTCCATGCGAAACCTCCGGCGGCGAGTCTGGCGGGGGGCCGGGTCGGCCGTCGTTAGGCGGGCGTGAAAGACCTCTGAAATACCGCTGAAGGTCCCCATGTCCGGTCGATTCGTCTTTGCGTTCGGCGACTTTCGTCTCGATCCCGCGGACAAGGTGCTGTACCGGGATGGCGAGCCGGTTCCGCTGACGCCGAAAGCACTGGACACGCTCGTCGTGCTCGTCGAGCAACACCCCCGGCTGGTCACGAAGGACGAGTTGCTGGCCCGCGTCTGGCCCGACACCTTCGTGGAGGACAACAACCTCGCGCAGCACGTCTCACTGCTGCGCCGGGTACTCGCCGAGGGCGCCGGCTCGGACCCGGTCATCGAAACCATCCCACGGCGGGGCTACCGGTTCCGTCCCATCGTCACGCGGTTCGACGATGAGGGGCGAAGTCCTGGCGAGGCGGCGACCGGTGTCAGTGCCGCAGTGGCCCCCTCAGCCTCAGTCGCCACTGCGGCGCCGGCCGACCCGGCTCCGCGGACGACGCGTGACGGGATAGCGTGGCTGGCGGCTGCAGGCGCGGCAGTGCTGGTGCTGGTTGTGGCGGCCACGCGACAGGGGGTGCCCCTGGGTCTGCCGCTCGCCCGTGGCGCCGCCGCGCCGGCCTCACGCGATGCGGAGGCGCACCTCGCCTACCTCAGTGGCCGCGCCGCCTTCGGTCAGGGCTACTCGGACACGGCGAACCAGGCTCGGGCCCGCGCCGATCTCGAGCGCGCGGTGGCGCGCGATCCGGGTTTCGCGCCCGCGTGGGCGTCGCTGGCGCGCGTGTACACCGCGCAGTACCGCAGCGCCATGGTCCGCGATCCCGCGATCGTCGAGGCGGCCGAGCGTGCGGCCCGTACAGCCATGGGCCTGGAGCCGCGCCTGCCCCAGGCGCACCTGGCGCTGGCTGAGATCCATTTCACGCGCCGGGATTTCCGGCAGGCCCGAAAAGTCCTCGAGGCCTGGCGGGCGGACCTGTCCGGCAACCCGGAGTACTGGCACCTCCTCGGCTTCATCGAGCAGCAGGCGGGGCGCTGGCGGGCCTCGGAAGCCGCCTTCACGAAGGCGTTCGATCTCGATGGCCCGGCCACGGCCGAATGGCTGGCAGTCCACTTCCTCCACCTGCGGCAGTATGCAGACGCCCGCCGCGTGCTGGCCGTGGCCCTCGCCTCCAGCCGCACCGCGGCGGTCGTGCCGGAAGCCTGGGGCCGCTTCAGCGAGCGCGGCGACATCGCGGCGGCGCGCCAGGTTCTCGAGGCCGCGGTCGCCTCACGCACGCCGCCGGACGCCCGGGTCCTCGGCCTGCTGGTCCAGCTCGAGTGGTTCGACGGAAGGGCGGAGCGCGCCCTCGAGCTGATTGGCCTGATGGACACCTCCGGGGCCTGGCTTCCGCCCAACTTCCGCTTCCCGGCCGCGGTCGCGGCGGGGGATGTGCTCGACACCCTCGGCCGCCCTGCCGAGGCGCGGGCGCGTTACGCGGAGGCGCTTCCCGCGCTCGAGAGCCGGCGCAGCACCACGCCGGACGACGCGAAGGTAATGGCGGCGCTCGGCATGACGTACGTTGGATTGGGACGCGCCGCCGACGCCATGCGCCATGCCGAGCGCGCCGTTGCCCTGCTGCCGCGGGAGCTGGATGCCGCCGAGGGCCCCCTGTATCTCTACCTGCTCGCCCGCGTCCACGCGAGGCTCGGCAACCGGACCGAGGCCTTCGCCGTTCTCGACTCGATGTTCGACGCACCGGGGTTCTACAGCGAGGCGTGGGTGCAGCACGATCCCTCGTTCGCGGCGCTGCGAGCCGATGCGGCGTACGCCTCACACCTGGAACGCTGGGCAACCAGGAAAGGTGAGGCGCTGCTGGCCCGCAATCCGAGGTGAGCCTCGTCCGCTGCACGCTGCCGCTGGGGCCCGGGCTCCCTTCCGCAGCAGAGTTCGCCGCGCGGATCGTGACGATCGCGGGATACCTGCTCCCTCCGCTCGCGCCACGGGCGCGCGGAACTGCACAGTCCAGCGTGGACAGGCAGCGGGACCGGCGCCATCCAGGCCGGCGGCCGGTGACGCCGCGGCGCGTTGGGGGTAGACTCGATCGCACTGCAGGGATGGTCATGGGTCCGACCTGGGTTTCCGTCGCTCGCGTCCTGCAGCTGCGCATCCCGATTGCGTGGCAGGAGGCCGTCCACGTCGCCCGCGCGGCGTTCCTCGCCTCTGAATCGCGGAGCTGCCGCCTGACGCTGGAGGGGTGCCTCATCTCGACGGACGGGCAGGTGCGCGTCGGCGAGCAGGGCGCCGACCGCATCGGCGCCGCGTTGTCAGAGCTGCAGCTGCTGAACGTGCTCCTCGACGGGCAGAAGGTGCCGCGCGAGCTCAGCGACATTCTCGCCTCGGCCGATGACGCCTTGTCGGGTTTCCCCTCCGAAGAAGACCCATCCCCGCGAGGCCTCAGCCTGGAGTGGTTCGTGGGCACGGAGCCCGCCGCCGAGATCGCCAGGCTGGCCGCTCGCGCGGTCGATGCGGATCGCGGAATCGTGCCGGCGCCGCCGTCGCGCCGAACGCCGACGCATCCGCTCGGGACGGACTACGAACCGCCGCCCTTCGGCGGGAGGCCCCCGAGTGGAAGTGGAGTCACGGTGGCCGCGCCACCCAGGCCGGACCCTGCACCGCCGATGGTCCCGGTCCCGCCGCCGGTGCCGCCGGTGCCGCCGACCGCCCCGCGGGATGCGCTGGCTGCCTTTCCGTTGGCCGACTCACCCGGACGTGAGCCGGCACCGGCTCTGGCGCTCGAAGCGCTGCCCCGGGGAGCGCCCCCGCAGATTGGTGACTCGCGCGAGCGGGATGACTGGCGGCTGGAGTGGCTGATCGCTCGGGCCTCAGCGGCCGCCTCGGACCTGCGCAGGGTTGAGCCCGTTGCGGTGGGGGTTGCGGCCGGCGTGATGGCGCTCGCTGCGGCGGTCGTCTTCGCGTGGCTGGGCCCGGCCCCGGTGCCGCCACTCGAATCACGTGCGCTGGCCGGCGTGTCCTCGTATGCGCCAACGGTCGCGCCGGAGGGGCCGTCGGCTTCGCCGGCAGGCGACGGCGCCGGCCGAGGCGTCCCTGGCGCCAGTCCTGCGGCCGCTGTACCCCCGAGACCTCCGACCATCGGCCTCGTGGCCCGTTCATCCGGCGATGCGGCTCCGATGCGGCTCACGCCGACGCCTGCGGCCGCGTCGGCGGCGCCCGCGCCGGCGGTCGCCTCGTTCCCGGCGAGCGCGAGGCCGCCCGGGACGGCCGCTTCACTGCCCTCGTCGCGCCCGGCGGACGCCGGAACCGCCGCGGGAACGGCCTCATCGGCGCTTCGCCTCTACTCTGCCGAGGACGCTGACGTGGAACCGCCTGTCTGGCGCCGGCCGCAGCTGCCCTCGGAGCCGAAGGCGGACTCCGAACCCACCGACTCGTTCGTGGAGCTGATCGTGAACGAACAAGGCGAGGTTGCGCAGGTGCGCCTGTACTCGTCCGACATGTCCCTGAACGATCGGATGATCATCGCGGCCGTGAAGGCGTGGCAATTCCGGCCGGCGATGAAGGACGGGCGGCCCGTGCGCTACATGCTCCGGATGCCCGTCACGCGCTAGTCGCACAGGCTGACGCGGCCGGGGTTCCCGTCAGTGATAACGTGGCCCTCCATGGAGGCCCGGATCTGAACCACGGATTCCTCGCGATCCTGCCGCCCCTGGTGGCGGTGGTGCTCGCGGTCCTCTTCAGGAACGTCCTCGTCTCGCTGTTCCTCGGCGCCTACCTGGGGGTGGTCATCCTGCAGGGGGGGAACCCCCTCGCGGGACTGACGAGCCTCATCCAGGATCACGTCTTCGTCCAGGCGGCCGACAGCTACAACTCGAGCCTGCTGGTGATGATGATCTTCATCGGCGGGTTCGTCGGCGTCGTCACCCACTCGGGGGGCGCCGCGGCCTTCGCGGAACGGGCCTCGCACTGGTTCAACACGCGCGCCCGGGCGCAGCTCGCGGTCTGGGTTGCCGGCATCGCGGTGTTCTTCACCGATTCCGGCAGCCCGCTCATTCTCGGCCCGACGTTCCAGCCGATCACGGACAAGCTGCGCGTGAGCCGGGAGAAACTCGCGTGGCTGCTGGACTGCACCGCCTCGCCGGTGTGCATCCTCATCCCGTTCATCGGGTGGGGGGTCTACATCATGGGGCTCATCAAGCAGGAGTTCACGACGCTGAACATCGCGGAGTCGGAGTTCGACGCGTTCCTGGCGGCACTCCCGTTCCAGTTCTACGCCATCGGCACGCTGTTGATGATTCCCCTCGTCGCGTACCTGGGCTTCGAGTTCAGCGCGATGTACCAGGCGGAGAAGCGCACGATGGATACGGGTCAGCCGCTGTGGCCCGGCGCCACGCCCGCGCGCCCGGCCGTGTCCATCAAGGCCGAGGCCGGCGTCAGGCCCCGCGCGTCCATGATGGTCGTCCCGGTCGCCGTGCTGTTCGCCTGCATCTTCGGCCTGCTGATTCCACAGGGCTTTCCGTTCAGGCAGGTCCCCGGTGCCGTGCTGCGCACCGCCCTGTGTACGGGATACTTCCTGGGCGGCATGTCGTGCCTCTTCCTGATGGTGCGCCACAGGGTGAAGACCCCGGCGCAGGCCTTCTCGCTCTACATGGATGGGGCGCGCGAAGTCGTCTTCATCCTGATGATCCTCGTGCTCGCCTGGTCGCTGGGCTCGGTGTGCAGGGCCCTTGGCACGGCGGACTACATTGTCGGCCTCACGCGCGGCACCCTGCCGCCCTGGATGGTCCCGCTGCTCATCTTCGTGACCGGCGCGGGCATCAGCTTCGCCACCGGATCGTCCTGGGGGACGTTCGCCATCCTCATGCCGCTGGCCATCCCCATGGCCGTGGCGCTCGGCGCGCCGATGCACGCCACCATTGGCGCGGTGCTGTCGGGCGGGCTCTTCGGGGATCATTGCTCTCCCATTTCGGACACGACGATCCTCTCGTCCATGGGCGCCGCCTGCGATCACATCGACCACGTGAAGACCCAGCTCCCGTACGCGCTGCTGGTCGCATCAGCCAGTGCCATCACCTACGCCGCGGCGGGCCTGGTCGACTCGCCGTGGCTGCTGCTGCTCGCCCTGGCGCTCGTCGCCGTGTTCGTCGCGGGAGCTGGCAGCGCCTGGGGCGCCCGGGTCTCTGACTTCCGCGCGGAAGGCACCTGACGTGAAGAGCATCCTCATCCTGGGCGCTGGCCGCGTGGCAGGGCCCTGCGTCCGCTACCTGCTCGAGAACACGCCGCACCACCTGACGGTGGTGGACCAGGACGAACGCAACCTGGCCGCCGTGACCGGTGGACACCCCAGGGCCGGGGCGCTGCGGGAAGGCGTCGCGGACGTGCCCCGCGTGCTGGCGTCCACGTCGCCGGACCTGGTCATCAACCTGCTGCCCGCGCCCTTCATGGCGCCGGTGGCCGAGGCCTCGGTGCGCGCCCGCGTCGACATGATCAACGCGTCGTACATCAAGGACGACGTGCGGGTGCTCGACGGCCCCGCGCGCGAGGCCGGCATCCTGCTGCTCTGCGAGCTCGGGCTGGACCCGGGCATCGATCACATGTCCGCCGCCCGGACCATCCGGCAGATTCACGAGCGCGGCGGACAGGTGGAGTCGTTCTGGTCCTGCTGCGGCGCCATCCCGTCGGCGGAGGCCAATACGAACCCGTTCGGCTACAAGCTCTCGTGGTCGCCGGCGGGGCTCATCGGCGCGAGCAAGCGCGAGGCGCGAATCCTGCGCGAGGGCGAGGTGGTGACCTATCCCCCCGGCGACACCTTTCGCCACTGCAGCTTCATGGAAGTCGAGGGGCTCGGCTGGTTCGAGCAGTACGCCAACGCCGACTCGCTGCCCTACGTGGAGCTCTACGGCATGCCCGAGGTGAAGGACGTCTACCGCGGCACCATCCGCTACATCGGGTGGAGCGAGACGGTGCGCAAGATGCTGGACCTCGGGCTCTTCGAGGAGGACCCGCGCGACCTCCGCGGGCTGTCGTACCGTCAGTTCACGGCGAAGCTCGCGGGCGCGCAGGATGGTGAAACACCAGAGGCCGCGCTGCGGCGCGTGCTGAGGCTCGAGCCCTGCAGCAGCGTATTCCACAGGCTCCAGTGGCTCGGGCTCCTCTCGGACGAACCGATCCCGCGAGACGAGGGGAGCCCACGGGACGTGGTGGCGGGGCTCTACCTGCGAAAGCTCGTCTACGCGCCTGGCGAGCGCGACATGGTAGTGATGGAACACCGCTACGACGCGTTCTTCCCGGAGGACGGGCGTCGAGCCCGCTACACCTCCACCATGATCGATTACGGCGTGGACGGTGGAGAGACCGCCATCGCGCGCACCACGGGGCTGCCGCCGGCCATTGCCGCCCGGCTGCTGCTGGAGGGGCGCCTGTCGCTCGAGGGGGTGCACGCGCCCGTGCACCCCGACGTCTACGAGCCGACGCTGGCGGAGCTCGCGCGACTGGGTATCGCCTTCCGGGAGAGGGAGGAACCGATCGGACGGCGTGACCCGCGCCGCCCACGGACGATGACATGACTGCTGCCGCCTGGCTCGTCGCCTCCCTGATCGGGCTGTCGCTCGGGCTGCTCGGCGGTGGAGGCTCGATCCTCACCGTCCCCGTCTTCACGTTCCTGCTGGGATACGAGCCCAAGCAGGCCATCGCCATGAGCCTGCCGATCGTGGGCGCGGCCGCCGCCGCCGGCGCCATGTCCGCGCTCGCGCGCGGGACGCTGCCGCTCGGGCCGGCGGTCGTGATGGGCCCGGCGACCATGGCCGGATCGTACGCCGGCGCCTGGCTCGCCTCGTTCCTCGATGGCCGGACCCAGCTGCTGTTCCTGGCGGTCATCATGCTGTCGGCGGCCGCGGCAATGTGGCACCGATCGGGCGGCGGCGGGGAGATGCACAGGGCCGCGCACCCGCATCCCGTGCTGGTGATCGCCATCGGCCTCGCCGTGGGCGTCCTCACCGGGCTGGTGGGCATCGGCGGCGGGTTCCTCATCGTGCCCGCGCTCGTGCTGGTCGGCGGCTTGCCCATGCGCCAGGCAACCAGCGCATCGCTCCTGGTGATTGCCCTCAGCGCCGCGGCGGGACTGGCGGGCTACCTGGGTCGCGTGACGTTCGACTGGCCCGTCGTCGGGGTTTTCGCCTCGGTGGCGGCCGCCGGCGCGGTCGTGGGCGGATATCTCGGTGGCCGCATCCCGGCCCGCCGGCTCCAGCAGGGGTTCGCCGCGCTGCTCGTCACGATCGCGGGGTACATCCTCTTCAGCTCGTGATTCAGGCGGGTTCTCGGCGCCAGGCTTCGATGCGATGCTGAAGGAGCTGGAGGCGGCCGGCGTCAGCAGCAGCGTGGCGGGCGATCGAATAGCAGCCTCGGACCGCCCTTGTCGAAGTGGGCCACGATCTGGTCACGGCGCTTGAGCAGGGCCGCGATTTCCTCGCCATTCAGGTGCCGGCCCGCCGCCGTGCGGAGGCTCTCGCGATCCAGCCGCCTCAGGCGCGTCAGCATCGACCGCTCCGCTCTCGTCAGGTGATCCGGGGAACGAAGCCGGCTGTTCACCCGGAAGGCGCGCGAGTGATCGATCATCCACATGTTCCAGTGCTCGTCGATCAGCAGGTTCCCCTTGTTGCGATCGACGTTCGCGATGAGCTGATCGAACAGCCGCACGGTCGACAGCTGCTGATCCCAGTCGGCCCTGCTCGGCGCCTCGATGTTCCGGCGCTGCCGGTCCTCCTCGTCCATCAGGACGTCGTCCACCCACCAGGTGAAAGAGGCGGGCTTGCCCTGGAACATGCGCTCGACGGTGGCTGGAACCATGCCCAGATCGAGCAGCCGATCGACGTGGTATGCGGCGACGTTGAACCGCCAGCTGTCCTTGAAGTTCATCTCGACGCCCTTCGGCGTCTCGTACTTCATGCGGCTGTCGTCGATGGTCTGCACGCTGGCCTCGTGCGTGACGGTCCCGTTGCTGAGCGTGACCCGCGCGGTTCCAGTCACGCCCTTCGACGCGCGCTCGACCCGGACGATGCGGGCACCGGCGAGGAAGTCTTCCTGTTGGGCCCGCGTGGACAGGCGCGGACCGGGCTCGGTCTGGGATCCTGCCTGCGCGGTCGCGACCGCCGGAGCCGTGGAGGTCGCAGCGGCCAGCAGCAGGGCGCAGAGCGCCGCGGCATGGCGGGGGCAGCGGGTGCCGGGCATGGGTACCTCCGGAGCTCGCAGGTCGGTTCGGGGCGCTCCCATCGCGTGGTCCTAGCAGCAGCGCGACGGCCGGTCGAACAGGAGCGCCGGGCCGCCCTTCGCGAAGTGCGACACGATGTGATCGCGGCGGGCAAGCAATGCGTCGATCTCGGCGCCCGTCAGGTAGCTGCCCGTCGCCTCGCGCACGCCGTCCCGATCCAGCTGCTCGAGGCGGCCGAGCAGCGTGCGCTCCACCCTCGACAGGTTGCCCGGCGAGCGTGGTTTCGTGTTCATCCGGAAGGCGCGCGAGTGGTCGATCATCCAGATGTTCCAGCCCTTGTCGATCAGCAGGTTCCCGAGATTGCGATCCGCGTTGGCGATCAACTGGTCGAACAGCCGCGTGATCCACATCTGCTGGTTCCAGTCCTCGGTGTTGGGCGCGCGGTGCTTCCCGCGATAGCGCTGCTGCTCGTCCATCAGGACGTCGTCCACCCACCAGGTGAAGGAAGCCGGCTTGCCCTCGTACCGGCGTTCGACCGTGGCCGGGATCATCCCCAGTCCGAGCAGGCGGTCGATCCGGTAGGCCGCCAGGTTGAAGCGCCAGCTGTCCTTGAAGTCGATCTCCGTGCCCTGCGTGCCCTCGAAGATCGCCTTGCGCTCGTCCACGGTCTGGATGCTGGCGTCGTGGGTGAGAGTGCCGTCGCTGAGCGTGACGCGCACGGTGTTGGTGACGCCTTTCGACGCCGAACGCGCGCGGACGATGCGGGCGGATGAGAGGAACGCCTCGCGCTCGGCATCGGTTGACGAAGCCGGGGCGGCGGACGTGCGGGGTGGTGACTGAGCGGTGAGATTCGCCGGCAGTGCCGCCGCGCACGCGACGAGGAGCCAGGCCGAGGGAGCGAGGAGGCGGAACGGTCGGCGAACGGCACCCATGGAATCCTCCAGGATTGGACGCGTCCCGAGAGGCGGATTCTACCGCCTTCCCGCTCGCTCCCGCCACTCCGCGTTGACGAACCAGCCAAGGCCGAGCCCCAGGCCGATCCAGTACAGCCAGGGGGTGAAGGCCTCCGCGCGCGGCTCGGTCCACGGCCCCGAAGGCAGCGGCAGAAACGAGGCGACGACGCCGGCGGCCGCCGCCAGCTCGACCAGCCAGTCGCGCGTGCGGTACACGCGAGCGGCGGATGGCGTCAGGAACACGTAGCTCCCGGCGCCCACGAAGACGAGCGCCACCAGGGCGGGCGCCCATACGGGGCCGACCCACGGTACGGGAATCAGGAACAGCACGTCGGGGTCGCTCAGCCGTGCGGGCCACCCCGTGACCACGTGCAGCGTGAGGTAGTAGACCAGGTCCCACACCCCGAAGGCGACGAGGAACGCGGCGAAGCGCTGCAGGCCGCTCGTGCCGGCGAGGATCGACACCGAGCCGAGCACCAGCAGGCTCGCGGCCTCGCGGACGACCTCGGTGGCCAGCACGTGGCGGGGCAGGACGATAGAGGGCAGCGACGACCCGACCGGGGGGCCCAGCTCGCGCAGGTAGACCACCACGGCGCCCTCGAACCAGCCGAGCCCCAGGCTGAAGAGCACGAGCCACAGCCATCGCGTGCGTGTCGTCATGTGGGGATCGCGCGGCGCCGCCCGCCTCGACGTGCCGCTCGGGCCGGCGTGGAGCCCGGATTCTACAGCCGGGCAGATGCCGGAGAGAAGCGCGTTGTCCCGACACGCGGTAGGCTGGGGAAGCGCCCGCCGCGGCGCGCAGGGAGGTCCTATGACGACGCTGGGGAAGGTGGCGCTTGGCATGATGGGGCGGTTGAGGCCGAAGCCGTCGCTCGGGGACGCGCCAGCCACGATCGCGTTGCCGCCGGTGGAACCAACGGGAGGGCTTCCACTCATGGAGGCACTCGCGCTGCGCCGCTCGTCGCGCGAGTTCGCTCCCGACGCGCTGCCGTTACCCCTGCTCTCGCTCCTGCTGTGGGCGGCGTTCGGAGTCAACCGCCCCGACGGCGGGCGCACGGCTCCTTCCGCCATCAACGCGCAGGAAGTGGATGTCTACGTGGCGCTGCCTGCGGGCGCGTACCGGTACGACGCCGCCGCGCACGCGCTGCAGCTCGTCGCGGGAAGCGATCTCCGTCGGGTGACCGGATACCAGGACTTCGTGGACGAGGCGCCGCTGGACCTCGTGTACGTCGCCGACTACACGCGGATGCGGATGGTGCCGTCGGGCACGCGGGAGTCGTACTCGTACGCGGCGGCAGGGGCCATTGCGCAGAACGTCTACCTGTTCGCCGCGGCCAACGGCCTGGCCACCGTGATCCGCGCGTGGATCGATCGGAACGCCATCGCCGACGCGCTGGGCCTGGGACACGACGAGCAGGTGCTGCTGTCGCAGACGGTCGGATACCCGAAGGCGTGAGGACGGCAGCCGCGTTCACCGGGGCTGCTATGTGATCCGGCCGCGCGCGGCGATCGGGAGCGGTTCGACCTGCCCGCCCTCGACGAGCCACGCCTGATCGACGAGGTTCGACACCACGCACGCGTGGTTGGGGAGGATGCGCACGAGATCCCCCGGCTCGAGGCTGGCGGCGCCGCCCGTGACGCGGACCGTGGCGTGCTCTTCGGACAGCCGCTCGACGACGAGCTCGGGCAGGAACTTCATCGTCGTCGACGGATCCGTGCCGGTCCCCACGACCGCGCCGTAGCCGGCGGCGGGGACGAAGCCGCGCGCGCCGTCGTTCGAGAGCGTCTTGCTGCCCGAGTCGAACACGAGGCGATCCGCCGCGGGCTTGCTGACGACCCGCGCCAGGACGGTGAGGGCGCAGTCGTCCAGCGAGGCGGCGCCGAGGCCCACCTGCGTGCGGTCGAAGTACACGTAGTTGCCCGGGCGATACTCCGTGAGCCCCTCCTCCTGAAGCGAGTAGCGTGCGGTCGGCGTGGCGCCGGCGCTCAGTTCGTCGATGGCGATGCCGTCCGCGCGCGCGGCGGCGGCCAGCGCGCGCAGCGTGGCGGCCTCGAGCACGGCCATCTCGCGCAGGTGTTCGTCGGACGCGGCGTGATACGACTGGCCCGCGTGCGAGAGCAGCCCCTTCAGTCGCAGCCCCGGCAGCCCAGCGACGTCCCTGATGAACGGGATGGCGATGGCCGGGTCGGGATCGATGCCGCAGCGGTGGAAGCCGACGTCCACCTTGACCAGCACGTCCGCGGCGACGCCCGCACGCGACAGCGACTCGGACCAGTCGCGAGCCACGCGCGGGTGGTCCACGACGAAGGACAGGCGCGTGCGCGCCGCCAGCGCGACCACGCGGTCGGCGTTGGCGGGGTGGAGGGGATAGGGGATGCGGATGTCGGCGATGCCCGCGTCGGCGAACACCTCGGCTTCGCCGAGCTTGGCGCAGCAGATCCCGGCGGCGCCGCGCTCGAGCTGCCAGCGCGCGACCCCGGGACTCTTGTGGGTCTTCGCGTGGGGGCGAAGCCGGATGCCACGGGCGTCGGCCGCGGCCTGCATGCGGTCGATGTTGCGGAGCGCGCGGGCCTTGTCGATGAGCACCGCGGGCGTGCGAAGGTCGCTGATCGTCACGCCGCGATCATGTCACGGGAACACTCGCGTGGCGGTGCGACATAGGGTAACCTCTGCCTTTCGTGCCCTTGGATATGACCTGTGCTTGCCCTTCAGGGTCCAGGCGATGGCGCTGACGGTGGCGCCCGCCGTCGGGCCCGTGCTCGAGCGCGTGCTGGACGACACATACCCGCTCTGGCACGAGGGGCTCACGCGGGAGAACTACGGCCGCTACTGGGCGGCACAGCTGAAGATGCCGTGGAGCGCGGCGCACCTGGATCGCGTGGCCCTCCAGGACGGCCCGCATACCGTGTCGAGCGCCAAGCGGTACGACCTGGCCTTCCACATCGATGGGCGCATCCGCCGCGTGCTGGGCATCGGCGCCGTGTTCACGGCGCCTGCGTATCGCGGGCGCGGAGCGGCGCGGGAACTGCTGACCCGCTTGATGGAGCGGGCCGAGGCTGAAGGCTACGAGTTTGCCGCGCTCTTCTCCGCCATTGCCCCGGCGTTCTACGAGCAGCTGGACTTCGTGCCGGTGCCCCTCACCGAGCGTCGCCTCGAGGTCGATCAGAAGGGCGGCGGGCCGCCTGCCGTCCTGGTGAGGAGCGGTGACGACCGCGACCTGCCCGCGATCGCCGAGATGAGCGCCGCCCGCGCGGCCGGCGCGCGGCTGTCGGTCGCGCGCGGCGAGGACTACATCAAGTTCGGCGTGGCGCGGCAGCGCCTGCTGGCGGGACTCGGCCCGCCGGGGCTCCGCGAGGTGGAGTTCCTGGTCACCGAGGAAGGGCACCAGGCCGTCGCGTACCTGCTCTCGGTGGCGCATCGCGGCCAGTGGACCATCGAGGACGCCGGCGACCGCGACCCGTCGGGCGCGCGCCTCGGGGCGATGCTGCAGGTGATGCTCTCGCGCCACCCCGGCGAAGCCGTGCCGGAGATCCGCGGGTGGTTCCCGCACGGGTTGATCCCGCCGCAGGTGCGCGTCGCCTCGGCCACGCCGACCGGCGAGGTGCTGATGATCCGCCCGCTGAAGGACCGCATGCTGCCCCTGCCGCCGCTGTCGGCGGACGAAGTGGCAATCTGGCACGGGGATCGGTTCTGAGAAGCGAGAAGCGAGAAGTGAGAGCCGTCAGCGTTGCCGTAGCTCCAGCGTCAGGGCCCGGCTCTCACCTTCCTCCAGTGACAGGCGCGTGGCCAGGTCCTCGACGCTGGCGAGGAACTCCGGGTCCCCGGCCTGCCCGTCTTCCAGGCTCTGCAGCGCGACGGCCATGTAGTCGCCCGGTGGCAGTCCGGTGATGCGGACGGTCCCCTGCTGATCGGGCCGCGCGGTCCTCGTGAAGCGCGACTGGAACGTGCGCAGGCGCTCGTCCGCCGGGAACAGGACGACGGTGGCGTCCAGCACGGGCTGCTTGCGCGCATCGAGCACCGTGCCGCTCAGCGTGCCGACCTTCTGCGTGATCTCGACGCGCAGCCCCGCAACGTGCTGGCCGGGGCCGACGTCGATGGGCGTGTCCGTGATGTCCTGGCCGTTCAACGTGACCGACTTCAGCATCCAGCCCTGTGGACCGGTGACGCGGATCACGCGTGCATCGGTGATGTTGCCCAGCTCGAACGTCCCGTTGCCCGAGATGCGGCCTCCGCCGCCTCCGCCGAGGCCTGGCGCCGCGTCGGGCGTGGCGGGCCGCGCCGCCACCTGGATGGGCTGGACAGATGAGGGCAGCGGAGCTCCCGTGTCGGTGACCACCGTGCCGCTCAATCGGCCCGCCGGCGCAGTGACCAGTGTGAGGCCGGCGACATCTTCCGCTCCCACCGTGATGTCCAGGCGCGCGAACTCGCCCTCGCCACGCATCCCCGTTCGTGCCTGCAGCTGATAGCGGCCCGGCGCGACGTTCGCGATGCGGAACGCGCCGCTCGCGTCGATGCGCCCGCCGCCACCCGGCCTGAACGCCGCCGCCCCGCGCACATTGCCCGGCGGCAGCAGCACCACGGCGCCCCCAGGAGGCGGCCCGCCGGTGGAGCTCAGGACCTGTCCCGACACGCTTACCAGCCGCGTCGTGACCAACCCGAACGACACGCTGCTGTTCTCCTGCGCCAGTCCCAGCCGCACGCGCTCGGCGTCGCCGGGGTTCGGCGTCCCCGGAAAGTAGGTTGGCGCATAGCCTGACGGGTCGTCCCCGGGATCCGTGACCTCTCGCGTGCGGAGGTTCGCGCTCACGAAGTAGTCGCCGGGCGGCAGGCCGAACAACCGGTAGTGGCCCTGATCGTCGGTGGTGTCGCGCGCGCCGGCGGGCACCAGCCGCCGCGCGCCGCCGGCGTAGGCATAGCGCATCGCCATCACGGCGGCGTTGGCCACCGGCTCGCCGAACTCGTCGGTCACGCTCCCGCTGATCACGCTGCCGCGCGGCAGGCCGATCAGCAGCTTGTCCAGCACCTGGCCGTCGGCCAGTTCCAGCGGCGTGCCCGACTCGCCCGGCCGGCGCTGCCCGTACTGCAGCGTGACGAATCCGCCCTTGCTGGCCGTCATCGTGTAGCGGCCGGCGGCCAGCTCCCGGATTTCGAAGCGGCCTTCGGCATCGGTGGTGGCGAGCCGCGCCTCGCGCACGTTCTGCGCGCTGACGCGCACCTGGGCGCGCCTGACCGGCGCTCCCGTGTCCAGCGCCACCACCTGCCCGCGCAGCACGGCCGTCCCACGCGGAGCGGGCGGCTCGGCCATGCGGCCGGCGCGCGGAGGCGTTCGCTGGCCCCCTTCTTGCGGGCGTGTGGTTCCCGCCTGAGCCGCCGACCCGGGCCGTTGCGCTGCCAGGCTGGCCGCTGGCATCAGCCCCCAGGCGGCCCAGCAGGCG
Organism: Vicinamibacterales bacterium; assembly: GCA_050249615.1. Lineage (GTDB taxonomy): Bacteria > Acidobacteriota > Vicinamibacteria > Vicinamibacterales > UBA2999 > VFZN01. The sequence continues at coordinate 30,769 of JBFWQE010000016.1, read as the reverse complement.
CAGGCGATGGCAACCAGGCGTCCCGGCCGCCGCGGGCAGTAAGCACGTGATGCGCTAGGTTTCATCGACGGCCCCTGAATCCTCTACGCCGTCGGCGGCGCGTCCGTTACTTGACCGTCGCCAGTCGGAGGTCGAGCGTCCGCGATTCTCCCTCGCGGATCTCAGCGGTCACTGCGGCCTCCAGGGCGCGGCCAAGGAAATCCGGGTCGAGCGCCTCGCCCTGCTCCAGGCCCTGCACGGCAATGGCGCGATACCCGTCAGTGGGTGTCAGCCGCACGGTGTACTTGCCGTTGACGTCCGGCCTGGCCGTGCGCACGTGGCGCGACGAGAAGGTCCAGAGGTCCCGGTTCTCCGGAAACACCACCACGGTCGCGTCCGTCACGGGCACGTTGCGATCGTCGGTCACGAGGCCGGACAACTCGGTGACCTTTCGCGTGAGCGCGATCTCCACGTCCTCGACCACCTGGCCGGGGCCCACGTCCACGGCCACGTCCGCGAGGTCCAGGTTGTCCTTCATTGCGCTCTTCATCGACCATCCGCCGCCGGGCATGTCGATCGACCAGCGCAGGCGCACGTGGTCGGTGAGCCCGCTGACCTCGAACGTCCAGTCGTCGCGCACCGTGCCCGGGGCGACGCCGAAGCCGGGCCGCGTGGGATCCTCGGGCTGCGCGAAGATGCGCATCTGCTGCGGCCTGAAGGGCGGCACGGTCCCGTCGTCGGTGACGACGCGGCCGCGGATGATGCCGCCCCGACCGGTCACGATGAAGACGTCGCGGACGTCCTCGCCGTTGACGGTGACGTCCACGCGCGCGACCTCGGCGTCCGGATTGCCGCGGTTGCCCATCGGCTGCACCGTCAGCGTGTAGGCGCCCGGGGCCAGCGGGGCGGTCTGGAACGTGCCGTCCGGACGCACCTGGGCGCCTGACATCATGCCGCCGAACATCATGCCCTGATCCCGCGGCGCCACCATGATCATGCCGCCGATGTAGGGCTCGCCGGCGCTCGTCGTCACGCGCCCGAGGATGCGACCGACGCGCGTAGCGGTGAGCGCGAAGGTGACGTTCGGCAGCTCCTGGCCTGCGCGCACCGTGAGCCGGCGTGCCTCGCCGACGTTCGACGTGCCCGGGTAGTACGTGGGCGCATAGCCGTCGGATGGCGGGGCGAACGAGGTCGCGGCCGTGCTCATCGGCACGAACTCGAAGGCCCTGAGGGTGGCCATCACGTAGTACTCCCCGGGCGGCAGGCCGTAGAGGCGGAACTGCCCGAGGTCGTCGGTGCGATCGGCGCCTCCCTCGGCGCCGGCGCCCACCAGCCGCCGCGCGCCGCCCATGTAGGCGTAGCGCTGCACGGTGACCTGCGCCGACGACACCGGCTCGCCGAACTCGTCCACGACGCGGCCGGTGATGGCGCCTCCGCGAGCCAGTGCGAAGGTCAGCTTCTCGACGACCTGGCCGTCGCTGATCTCGATGGGCGTGCCCGGCTGGTTCGGCGCACGCTGCCCGAACGACTGCGTGACATAGCCGCTCCGCTGCGCGCTGACGGTATACCGGCCGGCCGGCAGCTTCGCGATCTCGAAGCGCCCGTCCGCGTCGGTCTGCGCCAGGCCGCTGCCCTCGCCGCCCATGGCGAACGCCCGCACCTGCGCGCGGCGCACCGGGGCGCCCGTGTCGGCCGCGACAACGTAGCCGCGGATGACGGCGGTGCCATCGCGCGGCTCGCCGGGCCGGCGGTCGCGCGCGGGAGCCTGGCCCGGTTGGACGACCCCACCCATCGCGCCACCGGTCGCGCCGCCGGGGAAGGGGACCGGCATGCCGCCGGCCTGACAATCGAGAGGGGCCGCTCGCGCCGTGAGCGCGAGGGCAAGCATCGGGCCGAGGAGGGCGAGGGGACGCCGCATGTCGAGCCTCCGAAGGTCGTGTCGAATTATAGACGGCGCGGCATTGACGGCGGCCCGGCATCCGTGCCACGCGCTCTGAGGTAGGCTCAGCAGTGGCGCGCCCGGTGGACCGTGCGCCGAAGGAGTCGGACGTGGACCCACTGGCGAACAAGGGCACCGCCTGCACGCTCGAGGAGCGCCGTGCGCTCGGCATCGACGGGCTCCTGCCGCCGCGCGTCGAGTCGCTGGCCGAGCAGGCGGACCGCGTCCTGGCCAACGTCCGCGCGAGGTCCGGCCCGCTGGAGCGCTACATGTGCCTCCGCGGGGTGCGCGACGAGAACGAGACGCTGTTCTTTCGCGTGCTGGCCGACCACCTCGAAGAGCTCCTTCCCGTCGTGTACACGCCGACGGTGGGAGATGCGTGCACCCACTGGAGCGATATCTACGAGCGGCCACGGGGCCTCTATCTCTCGGCGTGGCAGCATCGCGGCCGCGTCGGCGAGGTGCTCCGCAACTGGCCGCGGGACCGCGTGGGCATCATCGTCGTCACCGACGGCGGGCGCATCCTCGGGCTCGGCGATCTCGGCGTCAACGGGATGGGCATCCCCATCGGCAAGCTGGCGCTCTACACCGCGTGCGCGGGCGTGCCTCCGGCGCTGGGCCTTCCCATCACGCTCGATGTCGGCACGGATAACATCGCCCTGCGCGAGCACCCGCTCTACCTGGGAGAGCGGCAGCCCCGGCTGACGGGTGCGCCGTATGACGAGTTCCTGGAGGAGTTCGTCGAGTCCGCGCAGGCGGTGTTCCCCGGCGTCATCGTGCAGTTCGAGGACTTCAACAACGCCTCGGCGTTCCGGCTGCTCGGGCGCTATCGCGATCGGCTGTGCTGCTTCAACGACGATGTGCAGGGTACGGGCGCGATGGGGCTGGCTGGGCTCTATTCTTCAGGGCGGATTACCGGGAAGGCGCTTCGCGAGCAGCGCCTGCTGTTCGTCGGGGCGGGCGAGGCGTGCCTGGGCATGGGCGGGCTGGTCGTCTCCGCGATGCAGCACGAGGGCCTGTCGGAGGCCGAAGCGCTGGCGCGGTGCCTGTTCGTGGATTCACGAGGGCTCGTGATTGCCAGCCGCGCCGATCTCCCCGGGCACAAGCGCCGCTTCGCGCAGGATCGCGCGCCGCTGCCCGACCTGGCGGCCGCCGTCGACGCGTTCCAGCCGACGACCATCATCGGTGCCTGCGGGCAGGGCGGGCGGTTCACCGAGGACGTGCTGCGCGCGATGGCACGGCTCAACGATCGCCCGGTGGTGTTCGCGCTCTCGAATCCCACGTCGAAGGCCGAGTGCACCGCGGAGCAGGCCTATGCGTGGACCGGCGACCGCGCCATCTTCGCGAGCGGCAGCCCGTTCCCCTCCGTGACCCATGCGGGGCACGTGCACGTGTCGGGGCAGGGGAACAACGCGTTCGTCTTCCCGGGCGTGGGCCTGGGCCTGCTCGTCTCGGGCGCGCGGCGCGTGACCGACGGGATGTTCTTCGCGGCGGCGCGTGCGCTGGCCGGGTGCGTGACCGGCGGGGAACTGGCGGAAGGCCGGGTGTTCCCGGCGCCGGCACGCCTGCGCGAGGTGTCGCGCGTAGTGGCCGCCGCCGTCGCGGACGTCGCCTTCAGCGCGGGTGTGGCGGCGCGCCGGCGTCCGCCGGACCTCGCTGCCACTGTCGCCTCCGCGATGTGGGAGCCGCTGTACCCACAGGCTGCTCATTGAGGATTGCCGATTGATGATTGAGTGATTCATTGGGTGATTGGCGATTGGGGCATTGAGCATTGGATTGACGATTGGGTGATTGAGTGATTGGGGCATTGCCCTCCCGATGGCTGCATCCCCGTCGGCGAGACGCCGACGCCGCGGTTCGGCGGATAGGCGCACCTGCAATCGCGGATGGCCAGTGCCTCCAATGTCTCAATGCGCCAATGCCCCAATGCCCCAATGCCCCAATGCCCCAATCCGCCAATGCTCAATGCCCCAATCGCCAATCACCCAATGAATCACTCAATCATCAATCGGCAATCGTCAATGGACAGCGCCCGCCGCCTCTGCGCTAGCGCAGAGACTCGGCGACGACGCGGGCGGCGTTGAACCCCGACCCTCCCGTCAGCCCGGTGCCCGGATGCGTGCCCGAGCCGCAGAGGAACAGGGCGTCCACGGGCGAGCCGTACCGACCGAACCCGAGCAGCGGGCGCATCATCAGCATCTGGTCCAGTGCCAGCTCGCCGTGGAAGATGTGCCCGCCGGCGAGCCCCCACTCGCGCTCCATGTCGGCGGGCGTGATGAGCTCGCTGGCGACGACCAGCCCACGCAGCCCCGGCGAGTGGCGCTCGAGCGTCGCGAGCACCGTGTCGAGGATGGCATCCGCGCCCTGACTCCCGACTCCCGACTCCCGGCTCCCGACACCGTACGGTACCCACTGCACGTACGCCGACAGCACGTGCGCGCCCGGCGGCACCAGCGAGGCATCGATGAGGGAGGGGATGGTGAACTCGATCCACGGCTCGCGCGACCACTCGCCGTACTTGGCGTGATCGAACGCCCGCTCCAGGTAGTCCAGCGTCGGCGCGATCCGCACCGGGCCCGCCAGCATCTGCCGGGTGGCCTCGCCGAAGCTGGGCAGGTCCGACAGCGCCAGGTTGACCTTGGCCAGCGTCCCTCGGGTGCGGATGCGCCTGATGCGCCAGAGGAACTCCGGCGGCAGGTGCTCGGCATCGCAGAGCGAGAGGAACGTGCGCTTCGGATCCAGGCCGGAGACGACTGCGCGCGCTTCGATCGTTTCGCCCGAGGCGAGCGTGACGCCGGCGGCGCGATCGCCGCGCATCACCACCTGCGCGACACCCGTGCGCGCGCGGATGGCCACGCCGTGCCGCCGGGCCGCGCCCTCGAGGGCTCGGGCGACGGCAATCGGTCCGCCCTCGACCTCGGCATCGCGCAGGGCCGTGACCGAGTGGTTGGCCTCGGTGAGCAGCAGCTGCAGGCCGCTTCCGGCGGACCACGGCCCCATCATCCCGCCCAGCAGCCCGTCGGCGGCCACGGCCGCGCGCAGGAGCTCGGTCTCGAAGACCTCGCTCACCAGATCGGCCACCGCCATCGGCCCCCACCGCAGCAGCCGCCACGCGTCGTCCTTCGGCAACCGACGAAAGGCGCCGGCCGTGCGCATCGCCGTCCACAGGTCGTGGGCGCCGGGATCGTCGACGTCGGGGGGCGTGCGCGTGAACAGCGTGCCGACCACGTCGGCGACACGCGCGAGCGATTGCGCGAACCCGGGCCAGGCGTCGGCATCGTGCCTGGACCAGGGACGGATGGCCCCGGCGGCGGCCGTGGCGTCAGTGAAGAGCGCGAGCGCACGCCCGTCGGGCGCGAGTGCCGTCATGCGGACGGGCCGCGTGACGAACGACAAGCCGTGGTCTGCCAGGCGCAGGTCGTTGACCACGTCCGCACGCAGCGGTCCGGTTCGGTGGGCCAGCGTGGGCACCCGGAACCCGGGCGCCATCTTGTGTTCGGCCGCGCAGCCTCCCAGGGCATCGCGCTGCTCGAGCAGCACCGTCCGGAACCCGGCCTTCCCGAGCAACGCCGCGCAGGTGAGCCCGTTGATGCCCCCCCCAATCACGATGGCGTCGTATCGCGTGTTCGTCATCCGACTCCCGGTTCCCGACTCCCGGCTCCCGTCATCGTCCGAGGATCCGTTCCGCCGCGTTCTTCCCCGGCGCACCCATGATGCCCCCGCCCGGGTGCGTGGCGGATCCGCACATGTAGAGCCCGCGCACCGGTGTGGTGTACTGCGCCCACCCCGGAACGGGCCGCAGGAAGAACAGCTGCTCGAGCGTCAGCTCGCCCTGGAAGATGTTCCCCTCCGACAGTCCGAAATCCCGTTCGATGTCGAGCGGCGTCAGCACCTGGCGGTGGAGGATCAGATCCTTGATGTTCGGCGCGTACTCGGCAATCGTGTCGATGACCGTGTCGCCGAACGCCTCGCGCTGCCGGTCCCACTCGTGCTCGCCGGGACGGAGGTGGCGGCGCTCCGTACCCTCCGGCTCCCGACTCCCGACTCCCGACTCCCGACGCAGTTCGTAGGGCGCATATTGGACGAAGCACGACATCACGTGCTTGCCTGGCGGGGCGACCGAGGTATCGGTGAGCGACGGGATGACGATGTCGATGTAGGGCCGCCGCGAGAACCGCCCGTACTTCGCGTCGTCGTAGGCGCGCTCCATGTAGTCCACGCTGGGGGAGATGGAGATGGCCCCGCGCAGGTGCGGACCCGCGCCGGGGAGGCACGTGAAGTTCGGCAGGCCGTCCAGGGCGAGGTTCACCTTGCCTGACGATCCGCGGAACTTGTAGCGCCGCACCGCTTCCACGAAATCCGTCGGGAGCTCCTTCTCGTCCATCCAGCGCTGGAACGTCAGCCGCGGATCCACGCTCGACACGACCGTGTCGGCGTGAAACTCGTCGCCGTTCTCCAGCGCCACGCCCGTGGCGCGGCCGTTCTTCGTGAGGATGCGCGCCACCGGCGCGTTCGTGCGGATCTCGGCGCCGAAGCGCCGGGCCGCGTCGCCGATGGCGTTGGACACCGCGCCCGTACCCCCGCGCGAGAGGCCCCACGAGCGGAACGCGCCGTCGATCTCGCCCATGTAGTGGTGCAGCAGCACGTAGGCCGTCCCCGGCGACCTCACCCCCAGGAACGTGCCGATGATGCCCGACGCGCTCATCGTGGCCTTCAGCACGTCGGTCTCGAACCACTGATCGAGGAAGTCCACCGCGCTCATGGTGAGCAGCTGGACCTGGTTGATGCGGTCGTGCGGCCGCATCCCGCGGAAGCGCTTCCCGACCGACAGGAGGTCCAGCAGGCCGCGGGGATCGAGCTTCGTCGGGTCCGGGGGCGTCATCGCGAGGATGGGCTTGGCGAAGCGGCCCATCTCGACCATCGCGCGGCCGTACTCGTCGTAGGCCTCGGCGTCGAGGCGCGAGTGGCGCGCGATCTCCCGGCGCGTCTTCTCGTGATCGTTCACGCGCCACAGGTAGTCGCCGCTCGGCATCGGCGTGAACGTGCCGTCCAGCGGCAGCAGCTCCATGCCGTGGCGGGGGAGGTCCAGGTCGCGGATGATCTCGGGCCGGAGCAGCGAGACCACGTAGGAGCACACCGAGAACTTGAAGCCGGGGAAGATCTCCTCGGTGACGGCGGCGCCGCCCAACACGTGCCTGCGCTCCAGCACCAGCACGCGCCGTCCCGCGCGCGCAAGGTACGCGGCGCAGGTGAGGCCGTTGTGGCCGCCCCCGATGACGATCGCGTCGTATTTCACGGTGCCCGGGATTATAGAACGCGCACGAGAACACGGCGCTCCGCCTTCCTTACCCATTCCTTACCGAACCCTCACGCCTCTGCGGCGCCGTGGCACTAGAATGCCGGGCATGCGCCCATATCTCGCCGTCGCATCGCTCGCCCTCGCGCTCGCCGCGGCGTCGCCAGCCCCTGCGCAGGATTCGATCGGCAACCACGAGGCCCCCGATCGCACCACCTCGACCACCCGGGTGTCCACGGTCACTCGCGACGATCTCGAGGCGGTCGTCGCGGAGGTCGCGCGCCTGCGCGCCGAGGTGGCGGCGCTGCGCGGCGAGCTCGCCGAGGCCAGGCGGCCGCCTGCCGAGAGGCTCTCGACCGAGGAGCCCGGGAACCCGCGAACGGCAGAACGTGAGCCCCCGGGAATCCCAGAATCCGAGAACCTCCGAAGCCCAGAACCCCAGCACCTCAGGACCGCGTACGCTTCCGCGTTCCAGCCGGAACAGGCCGCGCCCGCCCTGGAGATGCTGCGCACGCAGGTCGAGGAACTGGCCCAGACCAGGGTGGAATCGCAGTCGAAAATGCCCGTCCGTCTCTTCGGCGCCATCGTCTCGAACACGGTGAGCAACTCGGGAATGGCCAACTGGCTCGAGAACCCGAACATCGTGGACGCCGAAATCCCGTTCGTCGAGCCCGGATCGTTCACGTCCACCCTGAAACAGAGCCAGATCGGGTTGAACATCGGCCCCATCCCGGTCGGTTCGCTCACGGCCAGCGCCACCGTGGTGGCCGACTTCCTCGGTGGCACGCCGGCGTTCGTCACGGGCACCGTCATGGGGCTGCCGCGCATGGTGTACGCCTTCATGCGCCTCGAGGGCGAGCAGACGGCGCTGCAGGTGGGGCAGGACCACAACCTGCTCGCGCCGCGCGATCCCACGTCGCTGGCCGCGCAGACCTTCCCGCTGCTGTTCCGCTCGGGCAACCTGTACCTGCGGTCGCCTCAGGTGCGTGTGGAGCATCGCATCGGCGGGCTCACGCTGAAGGGCGGAATCGCGGCGCCACTGGCCGCCGACCCGGCGAGTGCCTTCGTCTTCGCGCCCCCGGCCGGCCTTGGCGAGCGCTCCCGGCGTCCCGCCTTCGAGAGCCGAGTGGACTACACCGCCGGGAGCCCGGACGCGGCGGGCGAGTTCACGCTGGGCGTCTCGGGACGCTACGGCTGGCGCCAGCCCGGTGACGGACTCCGCAGTGCCGGCTCGTACGCCGTCGACTTCAACGCGCGCGCTGGACGCCTCGGAGCGGCCGGCGAGTTCTTCCACACCGACGATGCCGCAGAGTTCGGGGCGGCGGCGGCGCAGGTGGGCCCCGCGAGGGGAGGATGGCTCGAGGGGCGTGTGTCGCTCACCTCGAGGCTTTCGGCCAACGTCGGCGCGGGCGTCGACCGCGCGCGCGGCATCGTGCCGGCCGCGGGGCGACAGCAGAACAAGAGCGTGTTCGGCAACGTCATCTTCGACCTGGCCCCGGAAGTGGCGGTGTCGATGGAGTATCGCTGGCTGGAAACGAAGCTGGGCCACGCACTCTCGCCGCGGGAGAACCATCACGTGAACGCGGCGTTCGTGGTGAGGTTCTGATGGCGCCGGGAGTCGGGAGACGGGAGTCGGGAGTCGGATGGCCGCCGCTGGCGTGCGCAGCCCTTCTGATGGCCGCGTCTGTCGCGAACGCGGACCCGCTGACGGGGCGCATCGAGTGGAAGACGCGCGGCGGCGTGCAACCCGCGCAGGCGGTGGTCTATGCGGAGCGGCTCGATCGGCCCGCCCCCGTAACACCAGGCAAGGGGACGATCCAGCACAAGAACAAGACGTTCCTGCCTCACGTCGTTGCGGTGTCGGCCGGGTCCGTCATCGACTTCCCCAACGACGATCCCATCTTCCACAACGCGTTCTCGCTGTCGCAGCCAGAGCCGTTCGACATGGGCCTGTACCGCGCGGGCGCGTCGAAGCGGCGCGCGTTCGGCAAGCCGGGCGTGTACCACGTCTTCTGCAACATCCACCCGCAGATGTCGGCGTTCCTCGTGGTGGCGCCGACGACCTTCGTGACCGTGACCGCGCAGGACGGGTCGTGGCGGCTCGACGTGCCGCCGGGACGTTACCGGTTGACGGCCCTCTCCGAGCGCAGTTCGGCCGTGACCGCGGAAGTGACCGTGTCCGGCGCGCAGGTCGCCCCCGCGCTCGTGCTGGACGAGTCGGCATTCGTCGCCACGCCGCACCCGAACAAGTTCGGCAAGCCGTATCCGAAGGAGGCGTACAGGACGCCCTAGATGGGTGCGGGCGGGTGCGAACAGGTGCGGGCGGGTGCGAACGGGTGCGGGCGGGAGCGAACGGGTGCGGGCGGGTGCGGGCGGGTGCGAACAGGTGCGGGCGGGTGCGAACGGGTGCGGGCGGGAGCGAACGGGTGCGGGCGGGTGCGGGCGGGTGCGAACGGGTGCGGACGGGTGCGGGCGGGTACTACCGCGCCGCCTGCCGTCCGGCCATCTCGTACACGGCTACCGCCCCGCCGAAGCCCTTCACGCTCAGGGGCGGGAGTGGCGACGCCGCTACCAGCTCGCTGACGCCGGCGTAGGTTTCCGCGTCCATCAGGATCTGGCCGGGCTCGGCCGACGCGCAGAGCCGCGCGGCCAGGTTCACCGCCGGGCCGATGGCGGTGTAGTCCAGGCGGTCGTCGCTGCCGATGCTGCCCACGAGCACGTCTCCGGTCGCAATCCCCACGCCCACCGAGAGCCCCCCGCCGCCCGGTGACGCCGCGCTGATGGCCCGCTGGATCTCGACGCCGCAGCGGATGGCATCGAGGGCCATGTCCGGGCCCGTGAAGTGGGCGAAGACGGCGTCGCCGATGAACTTGTCGACGTCGCCGTGAAAGCGCTTCACGAGATCGGCCTGCAGGCTGAGGTAACGGTTGAGCACCGCGACGGCGTCTTCCGGGGCGCGAGCCCCGGCAAAGGCCGTGAAGCCCCGGATGTCGGCGAAGAGGAGCGTCATGACCCTGCGCTCACCGGCGCGCGCGCCCGGCTCGGGGCGGCGCTGGATCATCTCCATGGTGGACGCCGACACGAACCTGGTCATGTCAGCGCGCTCGCGCAGCCCCGCCGTCATCTGGTTGAAGGCGCGCGCGAGCTGCCCGATCTCATCGGCGCGCGGCACGTCGAGTCGCACGTCGAAGTTCCCGTTCGCCACCTGCGTGGTGGCGCGCACCAGCTCGCCGACCGGCGCCGTGATGGATCGGGCCAGCCAGGCGCTCCCGGCCACCCCCAGCGAGGCTGCGACGACCCCGAGCAGCAGCAGGCCCAGTTGCAGGTTGCGATAAGGCGCCAGCGCCTGGTCGCGTGACTGGAGGACGATGGTGCGCCGCGGGCCTTCGGGCTCGAGCACGGCGCCGACCGCCTGAAAACGCTCGCCCGTCAGCGTGAGCGAGATCGGCTCGATATCGGCGCTCGCCGGGACGTCGCCGGCCCGCGCCCACGAGAGCCGCGACCGCGGCAGCGACGACGCCTCGACGCTGGTAGGGGACAGCACCACGACGTCGGCATCCACCGCGTCGCGCAGCGACGAGGCCCAGCCATCGTCGATGGGCGAGGCGGCCATGACGATGCCGAACACGGTCCCCGCCGATTCCGCCGCGGCGGCGGCGGCGTGGTGAACCTTGCCGTCCACAATGATGAACCCGAGCGCCGGACGGCCCTCGGCGAGCGGCGTCAACCACGCGCGTTCCACGTCCGGCAGGTCGAGGGGCGCGAAGGTATCGCTGCGCGCCACCACCTGCCCCCGCGAGTCGAGCGCGAGCAGCAGGCCGCGGTGGCCATGCCGCTCGCGGTAGTCTCCCAGGAAGTCCCGCACGGTGGCGGCGTCGGTCGCCAGCAGCGCCCGCAACTCGGGGAACGACGCCACCATCCCGGCCACCAGCTGCAGGCGCGCGAACTGTTCGGCCTCCGCCGCCGCCACCGCGCGCCGGCTGCGCTCCAGCTCCTCCGCGATGCGCGCGTCCACGGTGCGGTCGGCCAGCCGGCTGACGTACGCCAGCGTCACCAGTGTCAGCCCGACGATGAGGGCCGCGGAAGTGATGAGCAGGCGGGAGCGCAGCGTCCGGAAGCGCATCGAAGGCACAGCATACCCCGGCGCACCGGCCCGCACCCGCCCGCACCCGTTCGCACCCGCCCGCACCTGTTCGCACCCGCCCGCACCTGTTCGCACCTGCCGCACCCGCTCGCACCCGCCCGCACCCGTATAATCCTCCCGTGCCCATCGGTTCCGCCTTCCACGCGCGCACGGCGCCGCTCGCCGAGAGCCTCAGCTTCCGCGACTGGGCGGGCTACTACGCGGTCAGCTCGTTCGAGACGCACCACGACCACGAGTACAACGCCATCCGCAACGCCTGCGCGCTCATCGACATCTCGCCGCTCTTCAAGTACCGCGTGCGGGGGCCCGATGCCACGCGCCTCGTGAACCGGATCATCACCCGCGACGCCTCGCGCATGGCGGTCGGCCAGGTCTGGTACACGCCCTGGTGCGACGACGAGGGCAAGGTGATCGACGATGGGACGGTTTCGAGGCTGGCGGGGGACACGTACCGCTGGACCGCGGCGCATCCGAACCTGCGCTGGCTCGTGGAGAACGCCGCAGGCCTCGACGTGGCGATTGAAGAGATCACCGAGCAGGTCGCGGCGCTGGCGCTGCAGGGACCGACCTCGCGGGCGCTGCTGCGATCGGTGTGCACCGCGCCGGTGGACTCGCTGAAGTACTTCCGCGTGGCGAGCGGCGAGATTGCGGGCGTGCCCGTGGACGTGTCGCGCACGGGCTACACGGGGGATCTCGGTTACGAGATCTGGCTGCCGTGGGACCGGGCCGTGACCGTGTGGGACGCGCTGGCCGATGCCGGGCCGGCGTTCGACCTCCACGCCGCCGGCATGCTGGCGCTGGATGTCGCGCGCGTCGAGGCGGGGCTCCTCCTCATCGACGTGGACTTCCAGAGCAGCCGCAAGGCGCTCATCGAGTCGCAGAAGTACTCGCCGTTCGAGCTGGGGCTCGGCCGGCTCGTGGACCTTGGGAAACCCGCCTTCGTCGGGCGTCGCGCGCTCGTGGAGGAGCACCGCCGCGGGCACGCGCGGCAGATCGTCGGGCTCGAGCTCGAATGGACCGCGGTCGAGGCGCTGTACGAGGCGGTGGGGTTGCCCCCGGCCGTGGCCGCGCAGACCTCGCGCGTTGCCGTGCCGGTCTACCGGGGCGGCACGCAGGTGGGCCGCGCCACGTCCACCACCTGGTCCACGACGCTCAAGAAGATGATCGCGCTGGCCACCATCGACCGGCCGCACTTCGCCATCGGGTCGCGCGTGGAGATGGAGGTGACGGTGGAGGCCGTCCGCCACCGTGCCCCCGCGACGGTGGTGCCGACGCCGTTCTTCAACCCGCCGAGGAAGACCGCCTAGACAGCGTCGGGAGTCGGGAGTCGGGGAACCGGGGCGGGAGCTGGGAGCCGCGCCTGCCCGCGCAAGGCCCAGGTGATGGCGGGATCGGGCAATGAGGCGGGCGGCGGTGTCCAAGCAGGTACAGTTGCCGGTAACCGCCGCGCCGACGGATGAACTACCTCGACCAAATCCTCCTCGACGTCACCGAGCGGTTCTGTCGCCGCTTCCAGCGGCTCACCGGGCGGACGAACGTCTGGATCGCCGTCCAGCTCACCAACCTCAGCATCGTCATGTACTTCGTCTGGGCCATCGCCTCGTTCTGGCGGGGGACGGTGCTCATGCGGGTTGGCCTCGCGCTCTTCTGCGCGGCCCTGCTCTACGTGCTGACGCAGACGGTCCTGAAGGTGCCGGTCGAGGCCTCCGAGCAGAACGCCTATCAACGCGTGGCGCGGGGGCTTCGCAATCCCCGCCGCGTGCGCGATGCGCTGCTCCGGGTCCTGTTCCTGGCGCTGTCGGTCGTCCTCATCGGCCCCGCGGCGCTCGGCTACTTCTTCCTGGGCCTGGAAGCCGCGCTGCTGGGCTACGCGCTCGTCCCGCTGACGACGGTGTTGCTGTACGTCCTGGCCTGCGATCCGTTGCCGCCGTGCGCGGGCACGCTGACGGAACGGGTCCGCCGGCTGCTTCCGGCGCGCGCCGCGGCCGAGCAAGGTCCGGCGTAGACGCCAGCGGTTGGCTGGGCCCATCCCGGATTCCGGAACGGGCGTGCCGGTCCGGTGTCTAAGACCTCGACCGACCCGGCAGAACCCGGCCTCTGGAGGTGTGCGTGGCCAACCTGCTTCAGGACGTCCGCTTCGCGCTGCGACTGCTGCTGCGGCATCCCGGTGTCACGCTCGTGGCCGTCGTGTCGCTCGCGCTCGGCATCGGCGCCAACACCACGGTCTTCACGCTCGTCAACGCCGTCCTGCTGCAGCCGATGCCCATCCGCGACATCGAGCGCGTCGTGATGGTCGGCACCACCGAAATCCGGAACGGCGCTCCTGTGCAGCTCGGCGGCACGTCACGGCCGAACTTCGAGGATCTCCGACAGCAGAACGCGAGCTTCAGCGGCGCCTCGCTCATCGGGTTCACCCCCATCGCGCTGGCCGGTGACGGCGAACCCGAGCAGGTGTTCGGGCAGCTCGTTTCGGGGGAATATTTCGACGTGCTCGGCCCGGCGCTCGCGGCGGGCCGGACCTTCGGACCGGACGAGGACCGCGAGCTCGGCGCCCGGCCGGTCACCGTGATGTCCTACGGATTGTGGCAGCGGCGCTTCGGCGGGCGGGCCGACCTGGTCGGGCAGTCGATCACGCTGAACGGCCACCCCTTCACCGTGATCGGCGTCACCGCCGACGGTTTCCGGGGCACGAACGTGATTGGCGGGCCGGACCTGTGGGTGCCGTGGGCGATGTACCGGGAGGTGCTGACCGGCGTCGGCCTCGAGGGCTACACCTCGCGCCGAGGGCTCATCTATCAAGCCGTCGCGCGGCTCCGTGACGGCGTCACGCTCGAGCAGGCGCGCGCCAACGCCGATGCCATCGGCAAGGCGCTCGAACGGGACTTCCCGACGGACAACCGCGGCCGCACCTTCTCCGTGCGGCCGCTCACCGACAGCGTGCTGCCGCCGGCCTTCCGCCAGCAGCTCAACCTCTCGGGCGCCGTCGGCATGACGGTCGTGGGGCTGGTCCTGCTCATCGCCTGCGGCAACGTGGCGAACCTCCTGATGGCGCGGGCGCAGGCCCGCCGCCAGGAGATCGCTGTCCGCCTGTCGGTGGGTGCGAGCCGCGGACGGCTGATCCGCCAGCTGCTCACCGAGAGCCTGCTGCTGGCCGTCGCCAGCGGGGTGGGCGGCCTGCTGGTCGCGTACTGGTCGCGCGCCCTGCTGTGGGCCTACCGTCCGCCGTTCCTCCAGGCCAACGCCGTGGACCTGGGATTCGACGGGCGCATCCTCGCCTTCGCCGCCCTCGTGTCCCTGGCGACGGGCATCCTGTTCGGCCTGGCGCCGGCAGTGCAGGCGTCGCGGCCCGACATGGTGACCGAGCTCAAGGAGCGCACGACGCTTCCGGGCGGGACCCGATGGTACACCCCGCGCCACCTGCTGGTCGCCGGCCAGATCGCGCTCTCGCTCGTGGCGCTGGTCAGCGCGGGGCTGTTCCTGCGGAGCCTGTCGAACGCGCAGCGGATTGACCTCGGCTTCGACGCCGACCGCCTCATCGTCCTCGGCATGAACGTGGGCACGCAGGGCTTCGACGAGCCGCGGGGGCGGGACCTCTACCGGCGCGCGCTGGAACGCCTGTCCGGCGTGCCGGGCGTGCAGTCCGCGACGCTCTCCACGGCCGTGCCGCTCTTCAACGGCGGCTTTGCCCGCACGACCTTCCGCGACGATCAGGACATCAAGGACCCGCGCAACGGACGGCTCGTGCAGGTGAACGAGGTCGGCGAGCGTTACTTCGAGACGCTCGGCATACCCATCGTGCGTGGGCGCGGGTTCACGGCGGGAGACCGTGCCGGCTCCACGCCCGTCATCGTCATCAACGAGACGATGGCCAGGCAGTTCTTCCCGAACGAAGAGCCCATCGGCCGGCGCCTGCACATCTTCAACCGCCCGCCGGCACGGGAGATTGTCGGCATCGCGAAGACCATCAAGTACAACTTCGTCGGCGAGGACGACACCGCGCACATGTACCTGCCGATCGAGCAGAACTACGCCTCGCAGGTGACCGTGCAGGCGCGCGCCGCAGGCGACCCGGACGCGGTGCTCGGCACCGTTCGCCGCGAGCTGCAGGCGGTCGAGCCGACGATGCCGCTGCTGAACGTGAATACCTATCGGACGATTGTCTCGACGTCGCTGTGGGCGCCGCGGATGGGCGCCTCGCTGCTCAGCGTGTTCGGCGCGCTCGCGCTGCTGCTGGCGGCGATCGGGCTCTACGGCGTCATGTCCTACAGCGTCGGCCAGCGCTCGCGTGAAATCGGGATCCGCATGGCGCTGGGCGCCGCGGGACGGGACGTGCGCCGCATGATGGTGCGGCAGGGCATGACGCTGGCCGTTGTCGGCGTGGCGGTGGGGCTGGTGGTGGCCCTGGCCGCGGGGCGGCTGGTCACCAACCTGCTCTTCGGCGTCTCCGGCGCCGACGCGGCCACGTTCGTTACCGTGGCGGTGCTGCTGCTGGCGGTGGCCGTGCTGGCCACCCTGGTGCCGGCGCTCAAGGCGAGCCGGGTGGACCCGGCGGAGACGCTGCGAGGATAGCCGGCAGCACCCGGCGCGGCAGCGGGCGGTCCGCGCGACCGTTGACCGGCGCTAGCCCCTGCGCGCGCGGCGGGCGGCCATGAACGACTGCACGCCGGTGGCCACGTAGGCGGCCAGCAGCAGCGCGGTGACCACCTGCGCCAGCACCGCGGGCCGGGTGATCTGTCCCGCGGCGATGGCCGGGATCGCCCGGCCGAGGACGCCGAGCAGGCCGATCAGGCCGACCGCGACCGCGACGTGCATGGCGTGCCGGCGCATCGCCTCGTTCCGGGCGAGGTAGGCGAGGCCGACGAACGCGATGCCGAAGAACGCGGGGATGAGCGCGGTCATGCTCGTGCGCCCGGTCAGCACGTAGCTGCCAATGCCGAGGAGCATGAGGACGATACCGACGAGCCGGGTCGTGGCAGGCATAGGCCGATCATAGCCGTTCCCGTCGCGCCCTCTCTCCCGACTCCCGACTCCCGGCTCCCGACTCCCGACGCGATCTACCTCTCCGCTTCCACCGTGTTCCTGAGCGTCCCAATCGACTCGATGGTGCAGGTCGAGCGGTCACCGGGCTTGAAGTACACCGGCGTCGCGCGCGCCGTGCCGACACCGGCTGGGCTGCCCGTCGAGATGAGATCGCCGGGATGGAGCGTCATCATGTTCGACGCGTACTCCACCAGGTCGAAGACCGTGTGCGTCATGCGGTCCGTGTTCGAGTCCTGCATCACGGTGTCGTTCAGCGTGAACTTCACGGCCAGCTTCTGCGGATTGGGCACGAACTGCCGCGGGACGATGAAGGGGCCGAGCGGGGCGAAGGTGTCGTGGCTCTTGCCGAGCTGCCAGTCCGAGCCGTGGCGGCCGTCGGCGCGGCCGCCGCGATCCGAGACGTCGTTCATCAGCGTGTAGCCGAAGATGTAGTCCGCGGCCTGGTCGCGTGAGACGTGCTTTGCCGTGCGGCCGATGACGACGATCATCTCGCATTCCCAGTCGATGCGCTCGCGCCCGCGCGGGATGATGATGGGGGCGTCGTGGCCCGTGATGGCGGTGTTGGCCTTCACGAAGAAATAGGGGTTCTGGCGCGGGTCGCCGGGCCGGCGCTCCCAGTAGCCCGGGATGCCCTGCGCCACCTTGGGATCCACGGCCTGGGCGCTCGCGGCGGTCGTGGTCGTGCTCCGCATCTCGACCGCGTGCTCCTGGTAGTTCACCGCCGTGCTGAGCAGCACCTTCGGGTCCGTGATGGGGGGCAGCACCTTCAGCTGCGAGACCTTCATCGCCGAGGCGGGCGGGTTGGCGACGGAGTCTGACGCGACCGACGCGAAGCGGTCCGCCGTGGGCTGGCTCCACTGCGCGATGAGCCCCTTGATCGTCGGTGGCGTGCCCGCAATCGTTCGCCCGAGGTCGATGACCATCTCGTCGTTCAGGACCATCCCGACGAAGACGCGGTCGCCCTGTTGGAACATGCCGAGCTTGTAGGGAGTGGGCCCGCTCTGTGCCCGTGGCACGGCCAGGCCGGCCATGGCCGCCAGCGCGAGAGCGACAATCGAAGCGCGAATCAATCGAATCACCGTAGACCTCCGGAGGAGGGGATCATACCGGGAACGAGGTTCTGAGGTTCTCGGGTTCTCGGGTTCTCGGGTTCTGAGGTTCTCGGGTTCTCGCATTCTCGGGTTCCCCGTTCCCGGATCCCGGTTCCCGACATAGACTGTCCTCGCATGCGCATCGCTCTCGTCCAGCAGCACGCCACCCGCGACAAGGCTGCCAATGTCGCGCGGGGGCTTGCCGCCCTCGAGTCCGCCGCGCGGGCCGGCGCCGAGGTCGTGGGGTTCGCCGAGCTCGCCTTCGAGTGGTTTCACCCGCAGCGGCCGGCGGGCGGCGATGTCTCGGCCCTGGCCGAGCCGATCGACGGGCCCATCGTCACCGCCTTCCGCGAGAAGGCACGGGAGCTTGGCGTCGTCGTCGTGCTGAACCTGTTCGAGCGCGACGGCGACCGCACCTTCGACAGCTCGCCGGTGATCGATGCCGACGGGTCCGTGCTCGGCGTCACGCGGATGGTGCACATCACCGACTACCCGTGCTTCCACGAGCAGGGGTACTATGCGCCGGGCGACCGGGGCGCGCCCGTCTACCAGACGCGTGCCGGGCGCATCGGCGTCGCCATCTGCTACGACCGTCACTTCCCGGAGTACATGCGTGCGCTGGCGCTGAACGGGGCCGACGTCGTGTTGGTCCCGCAGGCCGGCACCACGGGCGAGTGGCCCGAGGGCCTCTACGAGGGCGAGATGCGCGTGGCCGCGCTCCAGAACGGCTATTTCGTGGCGCTGTGCAACCGGGTCGGCCGTGAGGACTGCGTGGACTTCGCCGGCGAATCGTTCGTGTGCGATCCCGACGGCGTGGTGATCGCGCGCGCGCCGTCGGGTGCGGACCACGTCCTCCATGCGACGCTCGATCTCTCCGCGCCGGAGCGCTCGCACGCCCGCCGCCTCTTCCTTCGTCATCGTCGGCCCGAGCTGTACGCCGGTTGGATTGCCCGGTGACCCGCGCCTTCGCTCATTCCAGGGGGTCACTTCGTGGTTGAACTGCGGCGCGCACTCGGGCGGTGGGATCTCACCGCCATCGGCATCAACCAGGTCATCGGGAGCGCCATCTTCCTGCTGCCTGCGGACGTCGCGCGCCTGGTGGGGGCGTGGGGGCCGGTCGCATTCGCGGCGGTGGGCCTGGCCTCGCTCAGCATCGCGCTCTGCTTCGCAGAGGTCGGCAGCCGCTTCGAGAAGACGGGCGGGCCTTACCTGCCGGCACGCGAGGCCTTCGGGCGGTTCGTGGGCTTCGAGGTCGGCTGGATGATGTGGTTCACGCGCGTGGCCAGCCAGGCCTCCGTGGCCAATGGCCTGTCGCTGGCGCTGGCGTTCTACTGGCCGGTGCTGGCCAGCGGTACGCCCCGGATGGCCCTCGTGACGGTGGTCACGCTGGTCCTCACCTGGATCAACGTCGTGGGCGTCAAGCAGTCGTCCTGGGTGGTCAACGCGCTGACCATCGGCAAGCTCCTGCCGTTGACGCTCTTCATCCTCGTCGGCATCTGGTACGTGGACCCGGCGCGCTGGGCCTCGATGCCCGCCGTCACGCCGGACCAGGTGGGCTCGGCCGTGCTGCTGCTGATCTTCGCCTACGGCGGCTACGAGGTGACGGGCGTGCTGGCGGGAGAGGCCTCCAACCCGAAGCGCGACGTGCCGTTCGCGTTCGTCATGACGATGATCACCGTCACCGTCATCATGACGCTCACCTCCATCGTCGCCACCGGCGTGCTGCCGGCGATTGCCGAGTCACGTACGCCGCTGGCCGATGGCGCGGCGATCTTCATGGGGGTGGCCGGCGCGCTGATGATCTCGGCGGGCTCGTCGGTGTCGATGGCCGGGAACAACATGGGCCAGATCCTGAACGGGTCGCGGACCATCTTCGCCCTTGCGGAGAACGGCGACCTGCCGCCGTGGTTCGCGCGCGTGCACCAGGTCTACCGGACACCCTCGAATGCCATCCTGTTCACGGCCGCCGTGGCGCTCGCGCTCGCGCTGACCGGATCGTTCGTGTTCCTGGCGGCGGTGAGCGCCGTCGCGCGCCTCGTGATGTACCTGGCGGTGTGCCTGGCGACGCTGGTGCTGCGGCGGCGGCAGCCAGCCGGAGAGATGGGGCCCGCACTGTTCCTGATCCCCGGGGGACCAGTCGTGCCGCTGCTGGCCTCGGTCATCTCGTTCGGGATCCTCTTCGGGGCGACCACCCAGCAGCTGGCCGCAGGGGCCGCCGCGCTCGTGGCGGGCGCCGTATTGTTCTGGATCGCGACGCGCCGGTAACGCTGCCTGCCTGGGCTGGCGCGACGGCCCGCCGCGCGTCGCGGCTATCGCGACGGCGCCAGCTGGATCAGGGAGTCCCGCGTCACGCCGCCCCCAGTCGTCTGCATCGTGACGAAGACGGACGCCGGGTTGTCGTCCGAGCCGCCGACGTCCCGGACCGCGCGGGCCGCGCCTTCGAGGGGTTCGATGTCACCGATGCGCAGCTCGAGGGCGTAGATGTTGATCTGCCGCACGGCGAAGGCGAGCTGCCGCCGTCACTCGTGGAGGATATGAGCGCGCCTGTCGATCTGCAAGTTCGCCACCAGCGGCTCGTTCAGGAACGACACGAGGGGCGCGAGCGCCCGCATCGTCCCCAGCAGCTGCTGGTAGAAGTCGGGCCTCGCGGCGAAGGCGGCCGGTTCCTCCCGGAAGCCGAGGAACTGCTTGTGGACCAGGTATCGCGCCGCGGGGTGATCCCTCGCCCAGCCCCGGGGGACCCGGGTCAGCGTGTCGCCCTTCAGGCCGCCCAGCCGCTTGAACGCTGGCGCCTCGAGCAGCGCCTCGAACCGCGCCTGGTTGGCGGCAATGTGCTCCCGGATCGCGTGCAACTGGCCGGAGTCTGGTGCGTAGATGCCTCCGCCAATCCACACCCACGTGGTGGCCACCTCGAAGTAGAGCCCGGCGCCATTCATGCGCCCCAGCGTGCGGTTGGGGAAGACCGCCGCGATGTTGGTCTTGAGCGGGGCCTTGTCCTCGCTGAACCGGGTGTCGCGCCATGGGCGGAAGAGCGAGACCTTCGGGTCGGCCACCAGCTCCGGCGCGAACGCCCTGAAATCCGCCGCCAGGCGATCGACGATCGCGAGCACGGGAGCACGGAGGTGCCGCTCGTACTCGTCCCGGTGGCCGTGGAACCACGCCCGGTCGTTGTTCCTTTTCAGCTTCCGGAGAAACGCAACACTCTTGTTGGAGAACGCAGGGTCTGGCACGATTACCTCGCAACCATCACACGAACTGCGATCATTTTACGGGGACTGTCCCTGTGACCATCGTCAACGAACTGAGAAGCCTCGTCGGCGACCGCGTATCCACCAGCGACGCGGTCCGCGAGCACCACAGCCACGCCGAGTCGTGGCACGCGCCCGCGAGGCCGGACGCCGTCGTCTTTCCCGTCTCCACCGAGGAGGTCGCCGCCATCGTTCGCGCCTGCGCCACGCATGGCGTGCCCATGATCCCCTTCGGCATGGGAAGCTCGATGGAGGGGCACGTGAACGCCGTCCGCGGCGGCGTGTCCATCGACCTCACGCGCATGACGCGCGTCCTTCGCCTCAGCCCCGACGACCTGGACGTGACCGTCGAGGCCGGCATCACGCGCAAGACCCTGGACGGCCACCTGAAGAACACGGGCCTGATGTTCCCCATCGATCCAGGCGCCGACGCCACCATCGGCGGCATGGCCGCCACGCGCGCCTCGGGCACCACCGCCGTCCGCTATGGGACCATGCGCGAGAACGTGCTGGGGCTGACCGCGGTGCTGGCCGATGGGCGCGTGATTCGCACGGGCAGCCGCGCGCGGAAGTCTTCGTCCGGCTACGACCTGACCCGCGTGTTCGTCGGATCGGAGGGCACGCTCGGCGTCATCACCGAGGTCACGCTCCGCCTGTTCGGCCGGCCCGAGGCCGTGGCTGCTGCCGTCTGCCCGTTCCCGTCCATGGAGGACGCCGCGCGGGCGGTGATCCAGGTCATCCAGCTGGGCATCCCCGTCGCGCGGATGGAGATCATCGACGAGACGCAGCTCGCCTTCGTCAATCGCTTCTCCAGGACCAGCTATCCCGAGGCGCCGACGCTGTTCTTCGAGTTCCACGGCACCAGCCAGGGCGTGGTGGACGACCAGGCGCGCGCGGTGGAGGAGATCGTGCGCGAGCACGGGGCGACCGGCTTCCAGTGGACGAGCACGCCCGAGGATCGCGCCCGGCTCTGGCAGGCGCGCCACGACGCCTATTACGCGACGGTCGCCTCGCGCCCCGGCGCGCGCGCGATGACCACGGACGTCTGCGTCCCCATCTCGCAGCTGGCGCCCTGCATCCTGGAGACGCAGGCCGACGCCCGCGCCTCCGGCATCACGGCGCCGCTGGTGGGCCACGCCGGCGACGGCAACTTCCACCTGATCCTCATGCTGGACCCGGACGATGCGGACGAGGTCGCACGTGTCAGCGCCTACAGCCAGCGCCTCGTCGAACGTGCGCTGCGCATGGGCGGCACCTGCTCGGGCGAGCACGGCGTCGGCCTGGGGAAGATGAAATACCTGCACGCCGAGCACGGCGATGCGCTGCACGTCATGCGCGCCATCAAGCGGGCGCTGGATCCGCACGATCTGATGAATCCGGGAAAGATGCTGCCGGAGTAGCCGGACGGGCGCGGGTCAGCCCTCGCGCGTGCGTCCCGGCGCGAAGTAGATCGCCGTCCAGCCCGTGGCGAGTCTGAAGTGCTGCTCTTTCGAGTAGATCCGGAAGGCGCCTGCCGGGGTGATGGCGCCCAGCAGCACCCACTGCTCGAGCGGCGTACCCAACCGGTCGGTGAGATCGTCCCAGCCGAACTGCGGACTGAGCTTCGTGGCCTGCACCGCCCAGCCCTCCGCGAGGCGCTCGTGGAGGACGTCGAAGGTGGCCCCGGTGTCGAAGGCGAAGTACCCGCGCTGCTGCAGGGTCAGGTGCCGGAGTTCCTCGCCCGATGCCTGGGGTGTGGCGAGCTGGAACGTGCGATGGCGGCCGAACCGCGGCCCCAGGGCCTTGCAGGCGAGCGCGTTGTAGAAGTCGTTCTCGGTGGCGCACAGCACGTGGCTCAAGTGCTGGGCCTCCAGCGTGTGCTCGGCGTGCTCGGAGAGGATCTCGCCATAGTAGACGTCGAGGCCCGCCATCCGGGCGTCCTTCAGGCGGTGATAGGCGCCGTCCACCATCAGCACGTCGATCTCCAGCTTCTTCAGGGCCGCGCCCAGGGCCCGCGACCACGGCGTGACGCCCACGATCAGGAGCCCGTTGGCCGTCCGGGCCGCCAGCCCGAGCCGGCGCGCCAGCGGGGCAATGGTCAGGCCGTGGGCGAGCACTGTCGCGATGATCACGGCGAAGGTCACGGGCAGGAGCCGCGCCGCGTCGGCGTATCCCGCCGTCACGAGCTCGGGCCCGAAGATGCCGGCCGTTGCCGCGGCCACGATGCCCCGCGGCGCGATCCATGCGAGCAGGGCGCGGTCCTGTTGGCGTATCGGGGAGCCAATGGTCGCGAGCAGAATCGACAGCGGCCGCACGATGAGCAGCACCACCAGGACGAACCCCAGCGTCCGCCAGTCGAGCAGCGCGAGCTGCTCGGCCTGCAGCTGCGAGGGGATCACGACGAACAGCACCGACAGCAGCACCACCGTCAGGTGCTCCTTGAAGCGCTGGAGCACCTCCCGCTCGACCAGCTGCATGTTGCCGATGACCAGGCCCATGAGCGTGACGCTCAGCAGGCCGGCTTCGTGCTGCACGAGGTTGCTCGCCCAGTAGACCACCAGCACCAGCACCATGAGGATGGGTGCCTTGAGATGCTCGGGCACCAGGCCCCGCCGGTACACCGATCCGACGAGCCACCCGCCGGCCCCGCCAAGGATGGCGGCCGCACCGATGGCGGCGCCGACGCCTGCGGCCGTCCGGTCCCACCCGCCGCCGATGGTGAAGTACTGGAAGCTCAGGACGGCCAGCAGCACGCCGACGGGGTCGTTGACGATCCCCTCCCACTTCAGCAGGGACGCCGACTCCTTGTTGAGTCGCGCCTGCCGCAGCAGGGGCAGGATGACGGTGGGCCCGGTCACTACCAGGATGGCCCCGAGCACCACCGCCACCGGCCAGCTCATGCCGCCGACGACATACCCCGCCAGGGTGCCGAGCAGCCACGCCAGCGGCGGCGCGGCCACGGTCAGGCGGCGGACGCCCTGGCCCACCCGCCGGAACTCGGCCAGCTTGAGGTCCATGCCGCCTTCGAACAGGATGATGGCCACGCCGAGGCCGATGAGCTCCGTCAACTCGGCCTGCGGGATTCCCAGCGCGATCGTGCCGGTGAGCGGTCCGAGCACGAGCCCGGCGGCAATGAGCACGACGATGGCGGGCAGGCCGATCCACCAGGCCAGCCACTGGCTCAGCAGCCCGGCAGCAAGGATGACGAGGACGGAGGTGGCGGCGTGCACGATGGTTGATCAGGCGCGGCTCGACATCAGGGCAGGCGCTTCACCAGCACTTTCGATCGGCGGCCGCTCTTCTCGTACTTCTCGCGGCGCGCCGGCGGCAGGTCGTCGGGCGTCCCCTCGACGAAACCGCCCTTCGACTGGAAGTAGGTGAACGCCTGCGTGGAGAGCGCGTGGATTCGCGTGAGGCCGAGCTCCCGCGCCCGGCTCTCGACGAACTGCACCAGCTTGCGGCCGATCCCCTGGTGCTCGTGCGCGGGGCTCACGTAGAGGCACGCCAGCTCCCCCGACCGCTGGTCGGGATCGACGTGGAGCGCCGCGCACGCGACCGGGTTGCCGTCGATCTCGAAGATGTAGAAGTCCCCCAGCGTCTTTTCGAGGCTGGCGCGGCTCCGGTACATCAGCTCGCCGGACTCGACACCGGGCCGGATCAGCACCTGTATGGCGTGCAGGTCCTTCTTCCTGGCGGGCCGGATCTGCTGGTACTGGTCGGCATGCACCATCGTGCCGATGCCCTCGTTCGAGAACACCTCCGCCAGCAGCCCATCGTCCTCGCGCCCGCTGATGACGTGCACGCGCTCGACGCCGGCGCGGCACGCGGCCGCGGCCTGCTGCGCCTTCGACACGCTGGCGGGCAGGAATCCCCCGCGGTGCTTCTGCAGCAGCCCCTCCAGGTCGCCCACGCTCAGGTGGCGCACCAGCTCGCCGTCCACGACGAGGCCGGGGTGCGTCGTGATGTAGACGAGCTTGACGGCCTTGAGCGCCCTCGCCACCGCCGAGGCCGCCGCATCGGAGTTCACCCGGTAGGTCCGGCCATCGCCGTCGAAGCCGAGCGGCGGCACCACCGGGATGATGCCCTGCGCCAGCAGCGCCTGGAGCAGCTCCACGTCCACGCGCTCCACGCGGCCGGTGAGCTGCTGATCCACGCCCTGGATGATCCCCGCTGGGTGTGCGATGACGGCGTTGGTGGTCGCCGCCCGCAGGTCGGCGGCCGAGAGGCCCTCGAGGATTTCGTGGGTGAGACGGTTCGCCGCGGTGAGCGCCAGTTCGAGCGTCGCGGCGTCGGTGACGCCCGTGCCGGCCAGGTCGCTCGGCACCACGCCGCGCTCCGCGCCCAGGAGTTCGATCTGTGCGGCCGCGCCGTGGACGAGCACCACCCGGATGTTGAGCGAGCGCAGCACCGCGACATCGAGCAGGATGTTCGGGAAGTTCTCGTCCGTCACGATGGCGCCGTCGACGGCGAGGACGAAGATGCGCTCTCGATACCTGGGAATGTACTCGAGGATGCCTCGAAGATCGGTGGGCTTCACGTTCCGCCTGCCCTTATCTTCTCACGCTGCCGGAGACCGATCCGAAGCGGTGGTTCGCGGCGCGGCTTCCCGGACGTCGCGGGCGGGGAATCGTTCGCCGGTCGAGAAGCGCTCGGAACTCGTGCCGCACGGGGGACGCGTCAGAGTCCCGCCGGCATTGAAGGAAGCCCCGCCAGGGCCAGTGCGAGTTCGCCCTCGTCGTAGTCGCGGTCCTCGAGCTGGCCGGCGAAGAAGTCCTGGTAGGCCGCCATGTCGAAGTGCCCGTGTCCGCAGAGATTGAAGAGGATGACCTTCGACGTGCCTTCCTCGCGACACTTCACCGCTTCATCGATGGCGCCCTTGACGGCGTGGTTGGCCTCCGGGGCCGGGACAATGCCCTCCGCGCGCGCGAAGACGACTCCCGCCTCGAAGCATTGGGTCTGGTGCTCGGCGCGCGCCTCGATGAGTCCCAGCTCCTTCACATGCGACACGAGCGGCGCCATGCCGTGGTACCGCAGGCCTCCCGCGTGGAAACCCGGCGGCACGAACGCGGAGCCGAGCGTGTGCATCTTGGCCAGGGGCGTCATCTTCCCGGTGTCGCCGAAGTCGTAGGCGTAGACGCCGCGCGTCAGGCTCGGACACGCGGCAGGTTCGACGGCGATGACCCGCACCTGCTTCCCGCCGCGCAGCGCGGCGCCGATGAACGGGAACGCGATGCCGGCGAAATTCGATCCGCCACCGGTGCAGCCGACGACGATGTCGGGGTAGTCGCCCGCCATCTCCAGCTGCGCGATGGCCTCCTGGCCGATAACCGTCTGGTGCAGCAGTACGTGGTTGAGGACGGACCCGAGCGCGTACTTCGTGTCGTCGTGGGTTGCCGCGACCTCCACCGCTTCCGAGATCGCAATGCCGAGGCTGCCGGGGCTGTCCGGTGTGTGCGCCAGCACCGTGCGCCCGTAGTTGGTCTCCATCGACGGGCTGGGGATGCACTTCGCGCCGAAGGTCTCCATCATCAGCCGGCGATACGGCTTCTGGTTGTACGAGACGCGCACCATGAACACCTGGATGTCGATGCCGAACAGGGCGCCCGCGAAGGCGAGCGACGAGCCCCACTGCCCGGCGCCGGTCTCCGTGGTGATCTTCCGGATGCCGGCCTCCTTGTTGTAGAAGGCCTGGGCCACGGCCGTGTTCGGCTTGTGGCTGCCGGCGGGGCTCACGCCTTCGTACTTGTAGTAGATGCGGGCGGGCGTCTGCAGCGCCTTCTCGAGGCGGCGCGCGCGGAAGAGCGGCGTCGGCCGCCATTGCCGGTAGACGTCGCGCACCGGCTCCGGGATCTCGATCTCGCGCTCGGTCGAGACCTCCTGCATGATGAGCGACGTCGGGAACAACGGCGCCAGATCGTCCGGCCCCACCGGCTTCATCGTCCCCGGGTGCAGTACCGGGGGCGGCGGTGATGGCAGGTCGGCCATCAGGTTGTACCAGGACTTCGGGATCCGTGACTCGTCGAGCAGGTACTTGACGGTGTCGCCCATGGTGCCCTCAACCCATCGTCGCGAGCTCGTCGTGAGCGATGCCCAACGCCAGCCCGAGGCGCGGCTTCTGACCGCCGAAGTGTTCGAAGCCGGGCAGAACATCCACCTTGGCCAGCGCCTCGCGCGAGCGGCCTTGCTTGCGCGCACGGGCTGCGTAGTCGATGACCGCCGTGAAGTAGTCGCGCTGATAGAGCAGGTCCGCGCGCGTGCCGATGAAGGGATGCCCCGCTTCCGCGTGGCCGTAGACGTACAGCGCGTCCGCGGGATAAGCCGCCGCCATCTGCTCGAGCACGCGGACCCAGCCGTGTACCGATGCCCCGGCCGGCGCGTCCACGTTGGGATAGCCGCGGTTGTTCAGCAGATCTCCGAGGTGCACGACATTGGCCTGCTCGAAGTGAATCGATGCGTCGCCGCCGGTGTGCGCCGGGCCCCAGTGCCGGGCCCGCACCGTCTCGTCGCCGAGGGTGACGCTCCACGTGTCGGTGAAGGTCACATCCGGCAGCGTCGGAGTGGTCTTCATGCGCTCGCCCTGGGCGATCTGGTTCTCCTTCGATCGCGCGTGCGCCACGATCTGCTTCGCCGCGGGCCGCAGCACCCCGTTGCCCCCGGTGTGGTCCGGATGGTGATGGGTGTTGATGAGCACGTCAATGGTACGCGGGCTGCGCTCCTTGAGGCCGCTCAGCAGGTCAGGCGCCGTGTCGGCAAACTGGCTGTCCACCACGAGCAGGCCGTCACGGTTGATGAGCCACCCGATGGTGCCGCCGCGCTGGTGGAAGATGCCGACGTCACGCCTGAGGGGCGTGAACACTGCCGGCGCCGGGGGAGGCGCGGCCGGCGCGCCGGGCGCCGAGCCCTGTTGCGCACGCGCGGGGGATGACACCGCCGCGGCCGGAACGGCCAGTGCCGAAGCCTTCACGAAATCGCGACGTGTCCACGCCATGCGGTCCCCCTCCACGCGAACGGCCGTGGGCATCCACGGCCAGCGGTCCGGCTGGCCCGCTCGCGTGGCCGGAATGGATTATAACGGCGGGGCCACGCGGTTGATTTCCCGCCTGAAACGGTCGCGCCGATACGTCACGCGTCCGCCGGTGGCGCAGGATCTTCTGCAATGCGCCGTCGCGCGCCCCGCCCGCCCTCACGAGCGGGTCTTCAGACGAGCCGCAGTCCCGGGATGTCCTCGAAATCGCCGCGGTTGAGCGTCCACAGCATGGCGCCCTGATGCATGGCGGCCGCCGCGATGGCGATGTCGATCTCCCGCCCGGGCGGGCGGGACAGGCGCCGGTACAGGTCGGCCGCGAGTGCCGCGGCGGCTCCGTCGAACGCCACGACCGATTCGGTCGGCAGCAAGGCTTCCTGCGCCGCCAGTTCGGCGCGCGCTCGCGGACCACGCTTCCACTCGAAGAAGACCAGGCTCGAGATCGCGATCGGATGTCCCTGTTCCACCAGCGTCGTCAGCCCCGAGAGCGAGCGCCTCGGGCCGGTCAGGGCGTCGACCAGGGCCGACGTATCGATGTGAACGATCACGCGGACCGCCGGCCACCCTGCCGTCGCGCCGTCCGGATGGCGCCGAGTTCCTCGTCCACGGCTCGGGCGCTGCGCGTCGGCGCGGCCTTGCCGAGGTCCTCGAGTATGCCCAGCAGCTTCAGGCGTTCGCGCTCGCTCAATCGATCCACCCTCGCGGCGTAGTCGGCGACGGCCTCGCGGACGATGTGACTCTGGGCCTTGCCGAGGCGGCTCGCGGCACGACGGATCTGCTCGACGGTCTCTTCATCCAGCGAGAACGCGACTTTGACCATAACACTACCATACTACCATACCACCCCTCGACCGGAGGCCCTCCGCGGCGCCCTGTCCGCATCCATCTGCATTCTGCGTAGTCCGAAGTGCGCCGCCCCGGAGGGGCGTGGTCATGGAGGACACGAATCCCATGCGGGACTCACCAGCGTTCATGCGGGCACTGGCGATCGTGCTGGTCCTCGCCGCGCCGGCATCGACCGCGGCGCAGGAGGTGCCGCCTCCGGCGGCCGATGTCCGGCCGGCCCCGGCCCCGGAAGTCGGCGTGGAGACCGACGTCGGTTCGGTGTACGTCTTCCGGGGCCTGGTCTACAGCGATGGCCCCGTGACGCAGTCGAAGGCCTGGCTCTCGGTCGGCGGGCTCTACCTCTATGCCTGGATCAACGTTGCCGTGCCGGCCGCGCACCTTGCCAGGAACCTCGACGAAGTCGACCTTGGAGCGTCCTACACGTTCGAGCGAGGCAATTTCACGGTCGCACCGGCCATCGACTGCTACCTGTACCGGCTGTCCGACGCGGAGGCCACGGAAGGCGTTGCCGCGAGGACAGCAGAAGTGTCGGTGATGGTGTCCTACGCGAGGGGCGGGGCGGTTTTATCCACGCGCCACGCCGTGGACGCAGGCAGCCATCGCGGCGCGTACTTCGGCGAGCTCGGAGCGAGCTACGACCGCGCGGTCGGCGCCCGCACTGAGCTCGGCGTCTCGGCCCGAATGGGCTGGGCCTCTGCGCGGTTCAACCGCGCGTACGTCGGGCCGGCGCCGGCTGGCGTGGAACTCGTCGGGGCAGGCGTCTCGATCACACGGAGATTCGGCAAGCACCTGTATGTGAGGCCCCATGCCGACATCACGACGGTACCGGACGCCGGCCTGCGTGCCCACCTGCCCCGGCCAACCAACGGCATCGTCGGGCTGGTCGTCGGTGTTGTCCGGTAGCTTGCCGCGGGGGCGCCCGGGCCGTTGTCCGCATTTGTGAAGCCACTGCGTAATCACCGCTGGAGTGCGGTCCCGAGAGGTGATCGCCCGGCCTGGGAGGCACCATGCAGATTCGAACCTGGCTCGCCGGCGTTTTGCTGACCATTGCCTTCGTGACCGACGCGCCGTCGATACACGGCAACAACCGCGAGACCCAGGCGGCTGGCGCGCCGCGCTCCCGGCCCCGCAGTGCGCCAACGTCACCGACCGCCGTGAATCAGGCCAATTCGGCGTCGCGTGCCGGAACCGGAACCATCCAGGGCGCAGTTCACCGCGTGCGCAGGCTCCCACCAATGCCCGTCGGCCCGAGCGGCCACGCGGCTACCCCGAGCGCGAGCGGAACGCGGCGCCTCCCAACCAGAACGCCAGGATGAGCTCGAGCCCGTCGTCGTCGCCGGGCGGAAGCTCCGATCCGCTGCCGCCGCCGCCGGCCCTCCAGGAGGCCGCTTCGGCTGCCGCGGCGGCGTCATCGGGGAGCGGCTGGGTCGTCTTCCGCAACACCGTCGTCGGCGCCAGCGACGCGAGCGCGGTTGAGCCCACGGCCGCCAACGACCGCAATGGCATCCTGGTGACCGGCAACTTCTACGCGAACACGTCGAATGACAACGGGCTGACGGTCGCGTCCGAGGCACTCGATACCGACGACGAGGAGGTCTACGGCGGCTTCTGCTGCGACCAGGTCGCCTACGCGGTGGACCGCGGCTCGTACTCGCTGGTGTTCTGGCTGCTCCAGTATCGCTACGATGCCGGTGCCCAGCGCAACGCCCTGAAGCTGCGCATGTTCAAGGGTCGCAGCAGCCTGCTCAGCCAGTCGGACACCTGTGACTGGAACTTCGAGCCGACCCGGAACTTCGAGCTGCCGGCGAGGCAGTGGTTCGACTTCAACCAGGTCTCGCACACGTCGAAGTTCCTCTACCTCACCACGAACGTGCGCGACGCGGACAAGGCGCCAGACCCTGGCAACCCGGGGAACGACCCCCGAGTGGGCGCGCTGATCGTGCGCATCGACCTCGACGACCTGGACGACGGCGACTGCAACATCTCGTACCGCTACTGGTACGAGGAGGGGCACCCCTACATCAGCCCTGTGCAGAACGCGGGGGCGACCATGTACCTGGCGACGCACGTCCCGGGAGGGCTGGAGGGCGACAACCTGCGGATCTACTCGATCTCGGACGGATCGAGGGTACTCGAGAAGAAGGACAAGGACATCAGCAACTACAAGGACATCGACGGCGACT
>JBFWQE010000015.1:0-61029 GCA_050249615.1 Vicinamibacterales bacterium | reverse complement strand
ACCCGTCAGTGACGGAGGATTCTCAGCCCTCCCTCGTAGTCCGCCACGAAGACGTGCGGGAGCACGACGGCCACATCCCGGGTCTTGCCGGGGCCGTCGTAGCCCCCCACCTGCGCAGGCGTGGCCGGTGACGACACGTCGACGACCCCCAGGCCGCCCGTCCAGTCCGCGATGTACGCGTACTGCCCCACGATGACGACGCCACGCGAGAAGCCGCCGGTAACGAGGGCGCCGATCTCCCTGGGCGCCGCAGGGTCTGCGATATCCACGATCCGCAAGCCGCTCGTCCCCCTCGCGACGTAGGCGAGGCTTCCCGCCACGGCAACGCCATACGTGAGGTGCGGCGGCTTGTACAGCTCGACGAAGATCGGGTTGGCAGGGCCCGAGACGTCCAGCATCCGCACGCCCGCTTCGTACTCGGCGACGAGCAGGTAGTCCCCGGCGATGGCGACGTCGAGCGCCTCGCTGGCGGTCCGATAGAAGCCGGACTCCACCGGGTTGAGCGGATCCGAGATGTCGATGATGGACAATCCTCCCCACCGATCGGCGACGTAGGCGTATTGACCTCCCACCTCGACGTCGGTCGCGTATCCGGGCGTGTCATGGAACGCCACCTCGCGTGGCTGTGTAGGAACGGAGACGTCCACGACGCGAAGCCCGTTGCTGGCGTTGGCGACGTACGCGTACCCACCAGCCACGTACACCCCCACAGCGGCGCCGCTGAACCGGATCACGCCTGTCGAGATTGGCCGGGTGGGGTCGGACACATCGATGATCTGCAGACCGCCCGAGCGATCGGCAACGTACGCGAAGCCACCCACGACCACGACGTCGTTGGCGTCCCCCGGGGTGTCGTACGCCCCGATCTCGACCGGATCCCCGGAGATTCCGACATCCACGGTGACCGCGGCGGTCGCGGTCTCACCGGCCGGGTCAGCCACGGTGTACGAGAACGTGTCCCTGCCCGTGAACCCCACGGCCGGCGCGTATGTCACGCTGTCGCCGTCGTTCGCTACGGTCCCGCTCGCGGGGGGAGTCACCGACGCCACCACCAGCGGGTCCCCGTCGACGTCGTCATCATTGTCGAGGACCGGCAGCACAACCGCCGTGTCCGGCGACGTGAACCCGGCATCGTCGCTGGCCACCGGAGGATCGTTCACCGGGGTAATGGACAGCGCCACGATGGCCGGCTCCGAGTCCGCCCGGCCATCGTTGGCGACGAACGTGATGCTGTCGTCGCCATGGAAGTTCGCGTTTGGCTCATACCTGACGAAAGGCTCCGTTCCCGTCAGCACGCCATGCGCCGGCTGCGTGACAACCTGAAAGGTCAGCGGATCGCCGTCGGCATCCGTTCCTGCGAGCGTGACCTCCAGCGGTGCGTCTTCGTGGTCGCGAGATCCTGTGGCTGCGCGACCGGCACGGTGTTGGCCGCGCGCACGGTGATCGTCACCGTCCGCACCGGGCTCGACAGCGGCGGCGAGCAGCCCGGGCCCGCGGTGCGGAGGCTGGGGCCGCCTCGATCCGTCACCTGATACGTGAACACATCCTCACCGAAGAAGGCGGCTTCCGGGTTGTAGGTCACGACCTGACCGCTCCCCGAGAGCGCGCCGTGGGACGGCGCCCCGACAATGGAGTAGAGGAGGTCGACGGTCGTCGCGCTTCCGGCATGTCAGGAATGCCGACGCTGGGGGTCGCCCACGACGACATCACACGCGGCTGGTGACGGGTTCGCGCACGCGGGTGAGCCCGTCGGCCTCACCCAGAGGCTGATGGTCTTGGTGGACTCCCACCCAGAGTCCAATCCCATGATCCTCGCCGTTTCCGCCAGGCGCACGTGGTCGCTGACCCCGTCGAAGCCGAGAGCGTATCCCGCGTGGTCGGCCCGAAGGAGAAGGGAGAACGACACTACCGTCGCGGCGCATACAAGGGCCTGCACGACGAGACGCCAGCCGGCAGGGGGTGCTGCATAGCTCTGCCCCTCTCGAGAAAGCTCAACGAGCGCGACCAGCCAGGCCGATGCGAGCGGAGACCGCGATGCTAGGCGGCTTGTTGAAGGGTGTCGACTACGGTAATACTGGACGGACCTCCCTCACGCGTTTCCTCGACCGACCGATACACTGAACCGGAGGGACAGGTCTTGATCAATCCGATGCGCATGCTCGCGCAGGCATGTGCGGTGGCGGCCTTCTGCGCCCCGCTGCTCACGCCCTTCGCGCCGGAGGCGAGCGCCCAGGTTCGGCGCATCAACGCGCCGTACTTTTCAGACACTGTCCGCGCGTCGGAGGCAGCGGTCTTCTGGTTCGGGCGCGTCGAGGCCTCACGCAACTACACGGATGTGCGTGTGGCGTACACGAACACCGAGATCTGGATCCGGCTGACAACCTTCGACCAGTGGCTGTGGCTCGATGAAGCCGCGTCGCGGACACCCGACAGCCTCGAGACATGGGACGCGGCGACCGTCGTGCTGGACACCGCCGTGCTCGCCCAGGACGCGCCGGCGCCCACCTCCTACCGATTCGCGGGCGAACTCAGCTCGTGGCGGCCCCGGACCGACTACCAGGCGGCATGGGTCGGAACGGGAACCGCGTGGAGCCAGGCGCCCGCGGCGACCTTCACCACCGAAACGTTCTGGCGCGGCGACGCCGCGAACAACACCGGGCCCGATCGGGGCTGGGTGATTACGTTCCGTATACCCTTCTCGAGCCTGGGGCTGTCGGGGCCCCCGCCTGCCGGAACGGTGTGGCGCCTTGGCACCGAGGTGCACGACCGGGACGCGCAGGGCGGGCCCGTGGTGTCGGATCACTGGCCCGAGGCGTTCGGGCGGGACGTGCCGAACACGTGGGGCTACTTCGCGTTCGGCGTCCGGCCCGACGTGGCGCTCCCGGTTCCCCCGGGCTCCGCGACCTACACCATCCGGCACGGCTTGAACGGCGCCGTCGTCAACGACGCGATGGTCGGGGGCGGCTCGACCTGCGGTGAGGGACTGGACTTCTTCAACCAGTGGGGCGCCGCGAACCACGCGCATTCGGCCACGTTGGTCGTCCAGAACCAGGGCGACGTCGCCGACTGGCCCTGCTTCTCGAAGTTCTTCGTGGACTTCCCGCTGGCGGGCCTCCCGGCCGGCCGGTCCATCGTGGGCGCCACGTTGACCGTCTATCAGTTCGGCGGCTCCGATCCGACGCAGGCGCAGCGATCGCTCGTGCAGGTATCCACCGTGTCCGAACCGTGGAACGAAGAGACGATCACGTGGAACACCGCGCCGCTGGCGGCGGAGAACGTGGCGGAGGCCACGGCGGATCCCATCCCCGCTCCCCTCCCGTGGCCGGGGGCCGCTCGCACCTGGAACCTCACGTGGGCCGCCGCGCAGGCGTACGCCGCCGGCCAATCCGTCCTCCGGCTGGTGTTCTACTCGGCCGACGGCGCGTATCACAGCGGGAAGTACTTCACGGCCGCGGAAACCGGTGATTGGAACGCGGTCGGCCGACCGACCCTGCAAGTGGTGCTCGCCGACCCTGGCACGACGCTCCCCGGCGCACCCGCCAACCTGCGCCTCACGCCTCGCTGATGCGAGACCGCCGGTGACCCGGCGCCGTCAGAACGTCGGCTTGAAGGCGTTCGCCGTCAGGTCGCCCAGCAGCTTGTGCCACACGTGCCTGGGGTTGTTCTCGACCTCGGTGACGATGTTGCGCATCTTCGTGAGCACCGCCGGCTCCTCCTCGTCGTAGACGTCGCCCTGCAGCAGCTTGAGCACGTCCGTCCGGTAGCGGGGATCCCGGATGAAGGCGGTGAACAGAACGTTGAGGCGGTAATACACCGTGATGAAGTTGTACCAGTTCACGGTCCCCCGCCGCAGGGTCGTCTCGTAGGTGCTGAAGCTCTCGCGTCGCACGTCGCCCTTCTCCAGGGCGGCGAGGATATCCTTGCTGGCGAAGCGCGCGCTGTTGAGCGCGATGCTCACACCCGTCGAGAAGATGGGATCCACGAACCGGCCGGCGTCTCCCACCATCAGCCAGCCGTCGCCGGTGATCTGCGTCATGGCGTAGCTGTAGTCGCCCTCGTCGGTGAACGGGCGGAGCTGCCGGGATCGCCGGAGCGCATCGTGCAGCTCCGGCCGGCTGGCGACCGAGTCCCAGAAGAACTGCTCGCGGCTCTCGCGCGACTTCGCGAAGTTCTTCTTCTGGGTGACGACGCCGACGCTGGTGATCGTCTCCGTAATCGGGATCTGCCACACCCAGCTGTTGGTGATGGGAAGGAAATGGACGTAGATGTAGTCGCCCTTGCCGTTGCCGCGCCCCATCGTGGCGGTGCGGTCCAGCCCGTCGAACCACGTATGGATGGCGTACTGATCGAAGACAGGGTCCTTGATCTTCAGCTTGAGGCGATTGCCGAGGAACGTCCGCCGGCCGCTGGCGTCGGCCACGATGCGCACCTTGCAGCCCATCTCGCGCCGGCCCATCGTGAACCTGATCTCGGGGAATCCGCCGTCCTCGAAGGCCACGTCCTTCACGGCCACGCCCTCGAACACCTCGGCGCCGAGTTGGTGCGCCCGTTGCAGCAGCAGGTTGTCGAACTTGCCGCGGTCCACGTGGTAGGTGTAGTTCTGGTCCACGCCTGGCTGCGCGCGCTCCTCGAAGCGGATGTCGGCACAGCGATCCGGCTCCAGCCCTTCCCATCCGTGCGCGTACTGGTTGTGGTTGCCCGCCGCGGTCCAGACGGCACCGAACTTCCTCGGAAAGCCCGCATCCTCCATGACCTGCAGGAAGTCGAGATCCTTGAAGACGCGCGTGGACGAGGGCACCAGCGATTCGCCGACGTGCGGGCGAGGGAACAGCTCCCGCTCGAAGATGACGCACTTCACGCCCGCCTTGGCGAGATAGCCGCCGAGCGACGCGCCCGCGGGGCCGCCGCCGACGATCCCCACCTCGAAGTCCGGCTCCTGCACGCCCATGCACGCTTTCTCCTGGCGCCGGCTTCGGCGCCGATCGTGGTCACGGTCCGCTCGGAAATGTGCGCGCGTGGGACTGCAAGAACCGTACTGGATGAGGTGGCCCTCGGGTCGGCCCCGTAAATCGGCAGGAATCGTAGAGGAAGGGCAAGTCCGGCGTCATGAGAAGGCACCCGTGACGCAGACCTTTGTGCCGGGTCGCCGCGGAAGAACGCAGCTATGATGCTCTGGTGGTAGGCCCAATGCCCATATCGAGGTACGCGTCCCACCTGGCCCTCGCCTGCTGTGCCGCGTGGCTGCTGTCCGGAACCACCACGGACGCGCGCCGGCGGCTGGATTGCTCCCTCACCGAGACCGGTGTCGTGCCGCTCAGCGACCTCGCGGGAACCTACCGCGGAGTCGAGGGAGGGCTGTACCCGGGTGGGTCGTCCGTTCGTCCGCCGGGCCACGAGGCCGTCGGGCTCGATCTCGCGGAGAACCAGGTCCGCCCCCTGGATGCACAGGGACTCCCTGACGCGACGAACGGCCGCATCGGCCTGGTCTCGCTCGGGATGTCCAACACGTCGATGGAGTTCGGTTCGTTCCTGGATCTCGTTCGGGCCGACCCCGCCCTGAACCCGCGGCTGACCGTGGTCAACGGCGCCCTTTCCAGCCAGACCGCGGATCGGTGGCGCGACCCTGGTTCGGCCGCATGGCAGTGGATGTTCGATCAGCTGGCGCGAAGCAACGTCACCCGCAATCAGGTGCAGGTGGCCTGGGTGAAGGTCGTCCTGGCGGGTTTCGGTTCGAACACCACGGATCCCCTGGCGAACTTCCCGGCGTTCCCGCAGACCCTCCAGGCCGACCTCGAGACCATCAGCCGCAACCTCAAGACCAACTTCCCCAACATCCGCATCGTGTACTTCTCGAGCCGCATCCGGGCGTACGTCACGCCCAGGGGATTGAGCCCGGAGCCCACGGCCTTCGAGACCGCTTTTGCGGTCCGCTGGGCGATCGCCAACCAGATCGGTGGGTCTCCAGACCTGGGCCTGAACGTCGCGCCGTGGATGTCGTGGGGACC
The DNA here is from genome assembly GCA_050249615.1 of Vicinamibacterales bacterium. GTDB lineage: Bacteria > Acidobacteriota > Vicinamibacteria > Vicinamibacterales > UBA2999 > VFZN01. Next base: position 55,024 of record JBFWQE010000015.1, on the reverse strand, counting down.
GTATCTCTGGGCGGACGGTCTCGTCCCGCGCTCTGACGGCCTGACGTATGAGTGTTCGGATCTCGAGTCCGACTTCACCCACCCGTCACCCACCGGGGGGCGGAAGGTTGCCGACCAGCTGAAGGCCTTCTTCATGACCGACCCGACAGCGACGCCATGGTACCTGAAAGCGGCCACCGACCCGCCGGCGATTGAGACCGTGACGGCATCGCCCCCGGAGGGCGATCCCGGCGTGCGGGTGAGGTTCGCGGCCGCGGCATCGGACTCCGATGGCATCCGGGAGTACGTCTGGACGTTCGGCGACGGCACGTATGCCTATGGGCCGTCGCCCGAGAAGACGTTCAACGTCGCGGGACGGTACCCGGTCCACCTGGCCGTCGTCGACACGGCCGGCAACGCCTCACACCACACGGTCACCGTCGATGTCGGCAGCACCTCCAGCACGCTGCCCGGAGCCGTGCGCAACCTGAGGCTCACCCGCCCGCCGGGAGCGCACTGACATGGCGCCGATGGCGCGGCTGAGGGATGCGCGCCGGCTCGTGGCAGGCCTGGCCCTCGCCCTGACCGCTCTCGGCACCGTCACCGCGCGAGGCGATGGACAGCACAGCGTCAGGCGCCAGCAGCCTCTGGTCATCGATCATCGATCCCTCGCGGACTTCGACGGCCTGTCCGCCCTCGAAATAAAGGCCGCGGCGGGGCTCCGCTTCCTCCTCAGGAGTGCGTCGATCGGCTGGAACATGGATCAGGGCCTGAGCTGCCTGATGAACCACTTCCCGGACAGGCCCCGGCGCCCGAACTTCTGCGATCGCGGCATTCCCCGCGGGCAGGTCGTCTACGATGCCAGGTACGACAGGAGGAACTGGCGCATCGAGCTTCGCGGCAATCCAGGCTGGTACGGCAAGGTGACCGACTTCATCGGTCGCGTCAACTCCCTGAAGCCGGGAGAACGATTCGACGTCGTCGGTTTCAACTTCAACTACTCGGACGGCGTCGAGGGCTCGGCGATCGTCGATCAGTTCTTCAGCACGGCTCCGAACGCCAAACCAGTCACCGCCGGCGCGCTCGAAGCGCTGGAGAAGCGGCATCCCGAGGCGGTGTTCGTCTGGTGGTCGATGGCGCTGCCTCGCCGCAGCTCCCCGACCATGCAGGCGTTCAACCGGCGGATTCGCGCGTACGCACTCGAAAGAGGGAAGGTGCTGTTCGACCTTGCGGACATCGAGTCGCACCGTGCCGACGGCTCGCCATGCACGGACAACCAGGGCCAGGGACTGGAAGCCCTGTGCGAGGAGTACACGGACGAGCGCGACAGCGGCCACCTGAACGCCCGCGGGAGCCAGCGGGCGGCCATGGCCCTCTGGATACTGATGACGAGGCTGGCCGGGAAGGTCGGATGATGGCCCGGTTGTTCGGGGCAGACTTCTTGCTACGTCGGCCCCCATGTCCAACATCGAGCTGACCCTCCAGTTCTTCCTCCAACTGGCGGTCATCCTCGTCACCTGTCGCCTCGTCGGCTTCGCCGCCTCGCGCCTCGGACAGCCCCAGGTCGTGGCGGAGATGCTCGCGGGCGTGCTGCTCGGCCCGTCGCTCCTTGGCTGGCTGGCGCCGGACGTCCAGGTCTGGCTCTTCCCCTGGGACCCCACCGAAGCCACGCGCGACACCCAGAGCTACCTGTTCCCGGTCGCGCAACTCGGCCTGGCCCTGTACATGTTCGTCGTCGGCATCGAGTTCCGCGTGGATGTCGTCGCGGGCCGATTCCGAAGCTCCGCGGCCGTGTCCATTGCCGGCATGGTCGTCCCGTTCCTGCTCGGCGCCGGGCTGGCGTGGGTCTTCTTCCACAACACGCGCCTCTTCCCGCAGAGCACATCGCTCATCGTGGCCATGCTGTTTCTCGGCGCGTCCATGTGTGTCACGGCGTTGCCAGTCCTCGCACGAATCCTGCACCACAAGAAGCTCGCCGGGACGCCGATGGGAACCGTGGCGCTGGGCGCGGGCGCGATTGGAGATGCGGCCGCCTGGGGCCTGCTCGCCCTCGTGCTGGCCACCGCCGAATCGGATTGGACCGATGCGCTCCGGAACATCGCGGGCGGCGGCGCCTACGCGGCGTTCGTGTTCCTGGTGGTGAAGCCGATCCTCGCGCGGCTGAAGTACCGGGTCATCAAGAACGGCCACCTCACGGAGGCCGGGCTCGCGGCCGGCCTGACGCTGATGGCGGTCGGCGCCTGGTTCACCGACCTGATCGGATTGCACGCGGTGTTTGGCGCGTTCCTCATGGGCGCGGCCATTCCACGCGGGATCGGCGCGCGCGACCTGCTGGCCGCCATCCAGCCCCTCTGCATGGCCCTCATCCTGCCCCTCTTCTTCACCTACTCGGGCCTGAACACCGAGATCACGCTGCTGAACACAGGCTCCATGTGGCTCATCTGCGCGGTCGTGCTCGCCATTGCCGTGATCGGCAAAGGGGTGGCGTGCACGGTGGCGGCCATGGCGACCGGGGTACCGGCACGCGAGGCCGCCGGCATCGGCGTGCTGATGAACGCCCGCGGCCTGATGGAGCTGATCATCATCAACATCGGCCTTCAGCGGGGCATCATCTCCCCGGAACTGTTCGCGACGCTCGTGATCATGGCCATCGTGACGACGCTGATGACGTCGCCAATCCTCGACTGGCTCGTCAGGCAGTGACACCACCGGTCTCACTCGGCGCCATCACGCCCGAGACCAGGCCCAGCACCTCGCTCACATTCCCCGCACGATGCGTGGCGGCAGCGCCCGGCTCGCCAGCGGCGCCGACGAACACGCGCGTGCCAATCCCGGCCGCAAGCGCTGCCTGCATGTCGGACTCGGCATCGCCAATCAGCATCGAGCGGGTGATGTCGATGAGGAACGGCGACTCGTTGAGCGCCCGGTAGATGAGCCCCGGCCGCGGCTTCCGGCAGAAGCACCCGGCCTGCTCGAGGTGCGGGCAGTGCAGCAGGCGCGCGAGCAGGATTCCCTCGGCTTCGAGCACGCGCGTCATCTGCTGATGAATCGACGCGAGGCCTGCCTCGGACAACACGCCCTTCCCGACGCCCTGCTGATTCGTGACCACCATCAACTCGAAACCCAGCTCCGACAGGCCCCGCAGCATCGGCACGACGCCGTCCACCCAGCGGAATTCGTCCCAGCTGGTCACGTACTGGTGCGGTGCCGCGCGCTCGTTGATGATGCCGTCCCGGTCCAGGAACGCCACCGGCCGCGCGGGTCCCGCCAGCAGCCTCCGCAAGTACTGCGTCAGCACGTGCTGGACGATGAGGTGCATGTCTTCCGAGAGACCATAGTTGCGGCTCGACACCACGAGCGCGTGATCGACCAGCGTCGCCAGCTTGCCGCCGCCGAAGCCGAGCAGGCCAACGAGCTCCCCCCCGCGGGACCGGGCATAGTGGGCCGCCTTCACGAGGTTCGGCGAATTCCCCGACGCGGAGATGAACACCACCACGTCGCCGTCGTTCATCAGGCCCTTCAGCTGCTCCGCGAAGATGTCGTCGAACGACAGGTCGTTGCCGAGCGCGGTGATGAGGGCCGTGTTGTCGCTCAGGCTGATCGTCCGGAAGCGCGTCAGCCCGGGATTCGAGTAGTCGACCGTCCCCTTGCCGAGATCGCACGCCATGTGCGACGCGGTCGCCGCGCTCCCGCCGTTCCCGACGAGGAAGATCTGCCGGTGGTCGAGCCGGGCCCGCTCGAACACGCCGAGCACGGCGGCGACGGCCGACGGGACCAGCTCGTCCAGCGACGCCCTCAATTCCTCGAAGTAGCCGCGAAGGTAGGTCTCGAAGAGTGCCGGCGGAGTCTCCGGAATCCGCGGTTGTTCGAATCGCGCCATGGCCCCTCTCCAGTAGCAAGAACCGCACCCGCGGCCCGTCCGCCACCCGGCTCGGCAAGCCGGCAAAGTCCGTCGATTCTCCCCCAAAAGTCGGACCGGGAACCGACTTCGGTCCACGCCGCCCTTCCCTGCTCCCCGTCGCTGCGGCGGCGGGCGCGGCTCGCCGCGACCGAAACCACATGGCACGGCGGTCGCATGGCTTCCCGCCACGAGCGAGCCAAGGTCCCAGGCATGTCCAGCGTCACCCTACCCTTTCAGGCGCATCGCACGACCCTGCCGGACGTCCTGGTCATCGATCCCGTGGTCTTCGGCGATCACCGCGGCTACTTCCTGGAGGTCTGGAGCCGCGAGCACTACCGCGGCCTGGGATTGCCGGCCGCATTCGCCCAGGACAACGTGTCACGCTCGGACCGCGGCGTCCTGCGAGGCCTCCACCTGCAGCACCCGTTCGCCCAGGGGAAGCTCGTCCACGTGCTCGACGGTGAAATCTTCGACGTCGCGGTGGACGTGCGCGTCGCGTCGCCGACGTTCGGGCGATGGGTGGGCGAACGGCTGTCCGGCCGGAACCATCGCCAGCTGTACATCCCGCCCGGCTTCGCCCACGGCTTCTGCGTGCTGAGCGCATCCGCGCTGGTGGCGTACAAGGCGACCGAACCGTACCACCCGGAGGCCGAACTCGGCATCGCGTGGAACGACCCGGCACTCAACATCGACTGGCCGCTCGCCGTCCCCGTGCTCTCCCCGAAGGATGCCGCGGCGCCTCGCCTGGCGGATGTGCCGCTGGCACGGCTGCCGCGCTTCGAGCGCTGATCGCGACCGCTCCCTGGACGGACGTGCCGCGGCGGCGATCCTCAGCGCCCGGCGTGTCCCGCGCCCGCCTCCGCCTGCACGCAGCCGACGGCCCCCGACAGGTCGAAACCCGCATCCCGCAGTCTCGGCAGCACGAAATCCAGCAAGGGGAGAACGAGAGGCCTGTCGTCGTGCAGCAGCACGATCCGGCCCGGCGCCGCTTCGCGGACGAGCCGCTCGGCGGCCCGCAGGGCGTCGGCCTCGGTCTCGCACGCCCAGTCCCGGACGTTCAGCGACCAGTTCATCGTCTTCAACCCGAGCATCTTCGGGACGCACAGGCTGGTCGGAGACAGGTGTCCCTTCGGCGGGCGAAACAGCGTCGGACGGACCCCGGCGTGCCTCGCCACGGCCTCCTGGCATCGCCGGACGTCTTCGAGATAGGCGCCAAACCACGGGTCGGGAGCGCGGTGCGAATACGTGTGGTTTCCGACGACGTGTCCGGCCCGACCGACCGCGAGCGTGCCCTCGGGATGCCGCTCCACCCGTTCGCCGATGACGAAGAAGACCGCGCGAACCCGATAGGCCTCGAGCCGCGCCAGCACCTCCCGCGTCACGACCGGGTCTGGACCATCGTCGAAGGTGAACAGCATCGAGCGGCCGGCAACCGGGCCGAGGTCGCGCAGGAGGAGGCTGGACGGGATCAGGCGCTTGACGCGTTCGCGGAGGGGCGCGCCCATCGGTGCTTCGCCTGGTCGCGCGCGCGGGTCGTCCGGCGTCCCGTTACGCCTCGACATCGGTAGCCTCGCTCCGCGGTGGGGAGAGCGTCCGTCCGAACACGGTTGGCAGCGCGGCGGCCCGGCCGAGAAGATACGCGCAGTAGACCGCCCATAGCTGCAGCGTCTGCCACGGACGCCCGGCCGGCCGGTATCGCAGCGCCAGCCCCAGGGGCACGACGAACGACAGGGGCGCGGCCAGGAGAATCGCCGCCGGCGCGCCAATGGGCCTGAGTACCAATCCGGCCACGCCGAGTCCCAGCAGGCCGGCGAAGGCCAGCGTCGCCATCGTGATCGGTGCAACGCGGCCGCCGCTGTAGGTCACTCGCGCACCCCGGCCATGCCAGCGCTCGCGCCTGAATACGTGCAGCAGGGAGGACGGCTCTCCCAGGTGGATGCTCCGCATCGACGCCTCGGACACGATGCGGTAGCCACGATGCGCGACCCGGACACAGAGATCCGGGTCCTCCCCCGTCTCGAGGCGCTCGTCGAACCCGCCGACCGACAGGAACACCTCGCGGCGCAGCGCGAGGTTGCCGGCAGGAACATACGGGACCTCCCTGCGCCGGTTCGCGTCGCGTTTGAGCTGCGCGTCCTGCCAGACCCGCTGGGACCAGGTGGACGGTTCCGGCGGTGCGAGACGGCTTCCGACCACGCCCACGCCCGGATCCGATAACCCGGACACCACAGCCTCGTACCAGCCCGGCAGGACCGTGCAATCCGCATCGACGAAGGCCACGATGGACCCGCTGGCCACCCGGGCTCCCGCGTTCCGCACCTTCGAGACGAAGCCACGCGGAACACTGATGATTCGAACCGGGTACTCCGAGGCCAGGCTCGCGGTCCCATCCGTCGAGCCATTGTCGACGACGATGGCCTCGGTGCTCGCCGCAGGAACGTGCTGCCGGATGGCCGTCAGGCACGCGCCAATGGTCCGCGAGGCGTTCTTCGCGGGAATGACGATGCTGACCAGCGGTGGGGGAGCCATGCGGCCGCTAGAAGATCGTGTAGATGAACGGGGCCAGGGCCGAGCCCTGCGCGAAGATCAGCAGCGAGCCCACGACCACCATCACGATGATGACCGGGAGCAGCCACCACTTCTTGCGCTCCTTCATGAACGCCCACAGCTCACTGATGAGACTCACGTCCTCTCCTCTCGATTCGTCGGTTCAACGGCCGCCATCCGGCCCTTCCGCCATGTCGCTCACGACCCTCCGCCCAGGGCACGCCCGACGGTGAAGCGCGTCTCCAGGCGGATCCGCTCGAGCAGACCGATGTCACCCGTCCATCCGGGTTGCCGCGACAGGTGATCCAGGATCTCCGCGGCGGGAACGAACCATCCGTTGCGGGACACGAGATCCCGGATTCGAGCCTCGAAACGGGGGTTTACACCATTCTCCGTATTGAAGCTGCCGGCGCCCAGGTGAGCGTACACCAGGCAGACCCCGCCTTCCGCCTCGAGTCGATCCAGGTTCTCGGCCTGGAGGAGCGCCTCGAACGCATCCAGGTTTGCGCCATTCGACGTCTGGAACCAGAGGTTGGCATACGGGGTGTCCGCACGTCTGTACGGCATCGACGGGTTCATCCGCATCAGGTTGATCTCGTCGAACGTGAACTGCCTGACGTAGCGGATGTGCTTCTGAGCCAGATCGCCCCAGAAATGAGCCGAAGCAGGGTCCTGTCCCTCCGAGGCCCCGGAACGCATCATCAGTCCCGTCAATCGAAGAGGGAGCAGTGAGAACCGGTAGCTTCCCCAATACAGGTTGTCCCGGTTGCGGGAGTGGTTGATGTGCGTGACCGGGTAGTGGCCCATCTCGCGCGCGAACTCATCGAGCCCGGCGCGGATGTCGGCCCTGAGGCTGCTGCCGCCGCGCACCCCGTGCAGCGCGATCTCGAATCCGCGCGACTGCAGGCTCTTGATGAACGCGCGGTATTCCGGATCGCGGAGGGTCTCGCCCCGGTTGGCGTCGTGGGCCCCGTCGGTCGACTCCAGCACCCAGACCGTCTTCGTGGTGCGGACACCATGGCGGTCGAGCACGTCGTAGACGGGTCGCAGGCGCTCGACGGTCGCCAGATCGGTGTCGTCCACGATGCTGAAGGCGAACCGCTTGCCATCCGGAAAGGCGACGGCCCGGGGCCGGCTCGGCAAAGCAATGGCCGCGACGCCGAGCACGATGCCCAGGGCCAGTGCAACGAGCTTCATCAGCCTGCGTCGCATCGTCGGATCAGGGGATCCGGTCCAGGGCCTGGCTGGAGGCAGGCGCCGTGCGATCGGATGTGACGAGGAGCTCCGCGATGCGGCGGCTGCCGGCGGCGTTCAGGTGCCCGTCGTACGCGTAGTAGAACGACTCGGGCTTCTCGAGGAACAGCTCGGCGGTCGGGATCACGGGCGTCGGCGACACGCTGTTGAGCGCGGCCAGGGTCGCGCCGTAGGTGCCGCGGCGGATGTCCTGCACCGGGACGATCAGGTAGATGCGGTACGTGAAGCCAAACTGCCGGCTGAGGCTGTCGAAGGCGACCAGCCCCTGCCTGGTGTATCGAAGGGCTTCCTGCATGCGCCGCTCACCGAAATCGTCCACGATGAGGCTCTTGATGAGCGGTCCCCAGTGGAACTTGGCGCGCCTCACCAGGTTCGAGTGCTCGAGCAGGAAGCCCTGGGCGTCGATGACGCCCCGGGCGAGCCCCGGCTGGTCACTCTCGTCGGCGGCGACGAGGGTGCCGTCCCCTGCGGCCATCCGCCGCCCGTAGTTGTAGTTGTCCGCGAAGTCGTTTCCGTTGGAGAAGGCCGTGCTCATCCCGAAGAAGAACAGCTTCACCTCCCGCGGCCGCCACTGCCACGTCGTGAGGAACTGCTCGAGGCGGGCGACCTGCTTGGACGTGCCGCTGCCGGGGATCCCCAGGTTCGCGCACGACACCTTCATGGCTTCGCAGTAGATGCTCGCGAACGTCTCGGCATCATCCAGCCCGAATCCGTAAGTGAACGAGTCGCCCAGGAACACGACGTCGGGCACGCCCGTCGTTCCCGGAACGCGGTGCCCCTTCTCGGTAATCGTCGTGCGGGCGTCGTACTCGTTCGAGATCTGCCGGTAGACCGTGCCCGGCGGGAACCACTCGGTGAGGGGCTTGCCATCGAGCGTCACGTTGTCCCGGCCGCCATACAGCGGGAAGAACAGGGCGAGCACCAGCTCGGCGAGCCCCAGCGACATGAGCAGCGACGCCACCAGCAGCCCGAGGCGCAACAACCACTCCCGCGCCGTCGTCCGCCCCGTCTCAGTCAAGCTGGAACTCCTCCTGCCACCGCGTGGTCTCGTGCCACGCGGGCTGATCGGCCTTGTCGAGCAGGTACGGGCCGAGCACCAGGGCATCGATGTTGGTCCGCATGAAGCACCGATACGCATCGGCCGGCGAGCACACAATCGGCTCGCCCCGCACGTTGAACGACGTGTTCACCACGACGCCGCAGCCCGTCCGACGCTCGAACGCCTTGATGACGTCGTAGTACCGGCCATTGCGCTCCGGCGTCACGGTCTGGACGCGCGCCGAGTAGTCGATGTGCGTCACGGCGGGGATGTCCGACCGCGGCACGTTGAGCTTGTCGATGCCCCAGAGCTCGTGCTGCTCGGCCGTCAGGGGAATGCGCCGGTGGGGCTGCACCGGCGCCACCAGCAGCATGTAGGGGGATTCGGCCGTGAGCTCGAAGTAGTCCGCCGCCCGTTCGCGCAAGACCGAAGGGGCAAATGGCCGGAAGCCCTCCCTGAACTTGATCTTGATGTTCATCTGCGCCTGCATCCGCGGACTCCGCGGATCGCCAAGGATGCTCCTGGCGCCAAGGGCCCGGGGACCGAACTCCATCCGACCGTCGAACCACCCCACGACCTTCTCGTCGGCCAGCTGCCCGGCGACCGCCTCGCACAGCGCGTCGTCCTCGAGGCGGACGAACGGGGCGCCGACGGATTTCAGGAACGATTCGATCTCGGCCGGCGAGTAGCCCGGCCCGAGGTAGGAACCCTGCATCGCGTCGGTGCCCGACGTCGCGACCCGCGGTCGTCCCTGGTGGCGATGGTGAACGAGCTGCGCCACGCCCAGCGCGCCGCCTGCGTCGCCCGCGGCGGGCTGAATCCAGATCTCCCGGAAGGGACCCTCCCGCAGCAGCCGGCCGTTGCCCACGCAGTTGAGCGCGACACCCCCGGCCATACAGAGCCGGTCGAGGCCCGTCCGCTCGTGCGCCGTACGGGCCATGCGCAGCATCACCTCTTCGCACACCACCTGAATCGAGCGCGCCAGGTCCATTTCACGCTGCGTCAGCGGGCTCTCGGGAACCCGCGGCGGGCCCCCGAACAACTCGTTGAAGGCCTCCGAGGTCATCGTCAGCCCGGTGAGGTAGTTGAAGTACTTCTGGTTCAACCGGAACGACCCGTCGGGCTGCAGGTCCATCAACTTGTCGTAGATCTGGTCCACGAACCGGGGCTCGCCGTAGGGCGCGAGTCCCATCACCTTGTACTCGCCGGAGTTGACCTTGAATCCCGTGTAGTAGGTGAACGCCGAGTACAGCATCCCGAGCGAGTCGGGCCACTGCAGTTCCTCGAGGATCTCGATGTCGTTGCCGCGGCCGACGCCAATCGAGGCCGTCGCCCACTCGCCCACGCCGTCGATGGTCAGGATCGCCGCATTCTCGAAAGGCGAGGGGAAGAAGGCGCTGGCGGCGTGCGACTCGTGGTGCTCCGCGTACAGAATTTCTCCGCGGTACCCCAGCTCGTCCTTGATGTGCCGGTCGATGTACAGCTTGTCCTTGATCCAGAGCGGGCCCGCCAGCATGAACGAGCTGAATCCCCGCGGGGCGACGCTCAGGTAGGTCTCGAGGATGCGCTCGAACTTCAGCAGCGGCTTGTCGTAGAACCCCACGGCCGACAGGTCGGAGACCCCGATGCCGGCGGCGTCCAGGCTGTACCTGACGGCTCGCGCTGGAAACGCGGCGTCGCCCTTCTTGCGGGACAGCCTCTCCTCGGACACCGCCGCCACAATCTCTCCATTCCGGAGGAGACACGCCGCGCTATCGTGGTAGAAGGCTGAAATTCCGAGAACGTACTGGTCGCTCAAATGCGAGTCCCTTTCTCGCCGCGAGCCGACGGAACCTCGTCAACCCCAGGGCCTCGTGCGGGGCTGCAAAAGACGGACCGGAGTGTGCGAGGTCGAGGGCGACCGGTCCCGGTAGCGGCCCTGACCTTGCGCTTGGCAGCGAAGGAGGGTCCGCGGAAGCTCAGGCTCCATGAACCGCGACGGCCAAAATCGCGCGAATGGGAGACTTTTGTACACGGCGTCGCGCGGGCCGTTGGATTCCGGGGCCGGATTCGCCAGGCTTTCTCACGCCCGCACGCAATGTATCCCCTTGCAGGGGATACACTTATGTCAATCCCGCCTCCCCGCCGCGTGACGGTGCTTCGCTTGCAGTAGGGTGGGCCGGACAGTTCCGTCTTTCCACGATGCCGACCTCGAAGTCCCCCGCCTCCGCTACGAGCGCCACCGCCTCCCGTCCCTCGTCCCAGAAGGGGGCCCCGCAGCCGAGCGATGGCGCGAGGTCGGCGAAGTCGAACGTCGTCGGACTCGGTCCGGTCTCGCCACCGCCTTCAGAGGCCCGGTGCCCTCTCTATGGCGCCTTCTTCGGCTTGCGGGAGCCGCCGTTCGACCTGACGCCGAATCCGCGATTCCTCTTCCTGGCGCCGCGACATCGCGAGGCCCTCAGCAACCTCCGCTACGGACTGTCCACGGCCAAGGGCTTCACGTTCCTGCTCGGCGAGGCGGGCACCGGCAAGTCGACGCTCCTGCGCGCAGCGCTCGCGGAGATGGGGCAGACGCCGGGCCGATGTGCCTTCGTCTCCAACCCTGCGCTGACACGCGCGGAGTTCTACGAAGTGCTCGCGCGCGAGTTCGCCCTGAGCGACGAGGCCGGGAGGTCCAAGGCGCGATTCCTGTCCGAGCTGCAGCAGAGCGTCGAGGCACGTGCGGCAGGCGGCGGGCTGACGAGCCTGATCATCGACGAGGCACAAAGCCTCCCTGACGAGCTCCTCGAGGAAGTCCGACTGCTGGGGAACCTCGAAACGGCCACGACCAAGCTGCTCAGCATCGTGCTCAGCGGCCAGCCCGAGCTGGCCGAACGGCTGAACGAGCCCTCCCTGCGGCAGCTGAAGCAGCGCGTGGCGCTGCGGTGCGAACTGCACCCGCTGTCGCTGGAAGAGACGGCGGCCTACATCTCCGGGCGCCTGCGCATTGCCGGCGGCTCGCCAGGGGATGTTTTCACCCGCGAGACCGTCATGGCCATCCATGCGGCCTCGCACGGCATTCCGCGCACCATCAACGTGCTGTGTGACAACGCACTTCTCGGGGGGTTTGCTGCCCAGGTCAAACCGGTTTCCGTGGACGTGGTCGCCGAAGTCTGCCGCGATTTCGATCTGGGCGCACTGGAATCGCAGGCGCAGGGACAGCCGCCGCACCAGCCGGCCGCGGTCCCGACGCCTGGCGCGGCGGCGATCGCCCGCCCGCAGGCCCGGCGGTTTTCCTTCTTCTCCTGACTGCCATGGCCAATCACCACAGCATCGCCTTCGTCGCTCTCGCTCTGACCGCGCATCTGCTCGCCGGCCTCTCAGCGGCGCCCGCGCAGTCCCCGCCAGCGACAGCGGCAGCACCGGCGGCGCAAGAGGGCGCCGAACTGCCGAGCGACTACGTCATCGGACCCGAAGACGTCGTTGGCGTCGTCTTCTGGCGGGAGCCGGAAATGAGCGGTGACGTCACCGTTCGCCCCGATGGGCGCATCAGCCTCCCCGTGATCGGAGAGATCGATGCCGCCGGCCTGCACCCCGAGGCTCTCCAGAAGCGAATCGTGGCGGCCGCGGTCAAGTACATCACCGATCCGAATGTCGCCGTCGTCGTCCGCCAGATCAACAGCCGCAAGTTCTTCGTCACCGGGCAGGTGACCACCCCGGGACCGTACCCGCTGACGGGTCCGCGGACCGTGATGCAGGCCATTGCGCTGGCGGGTGGCCTGACCGAGTACGCCGACGCCAAGAACATCACGATCCTGCGCGTCGGCCAGGGCAGCCCGCGGAGCTTCAAGTTCAACTATCGGGACGTGGCCAGGGGGAAGGGCCTCGAGCAGAACATCCTGCTGCAGCCCGGCGACACGGTGGTGGTTCCCTGAGGACGGGCTGAATGGCGAGACCGTCCAGCCGATCGTTGGTGGCCGTGTTCGGGCTGATCCTGGCCTGCGCGGGCGTCGCGTCCGCGCAGGTGGTGCAGCGCCCGCCGCGCGCGTACCGCACCCTGTTCGGGCCACCCGTCGTGGACCCCAACCGCTCGCGCCAGGAGTTCAGCGTCACGGGATCGCTGCTCGGCGGCTACGACGACAACCTGACGCCGATCTCCACGTCACCGCAGGAGCTCTTCACGCCGCGTCCCAGTGGCTTCAGCGGGATCGGCGAGGCGCGCGCGCGATACCTGCGCGGGCGGCAGGCGAGGTCACTCGAGCTGCTCGGTGGAGGCGCCGTCTACGCCTATCGCGGCCTCGATCTCGCACCCGAGTACGCCGCGGATGCCCAGGCACGGTTCACGGTCCCGGTCGGCCGCCGACACCGCCTGTTGGCCGTGCAGGGCATCCGGTCCGAGCCCTTCTACCTCCTTGGCGCGTTCGCGCCCCTGCTGCCCGGGCTCGATCTCGACTCCAGACCGGCGACCACGTCGGCCTCGGGGTTCTCGGTGCGGCGGTCCCGGGTGCTCGACAGCACGGTTTCGTTTCAGGCCAGCCTGTCGCGCGATCACCTGCTCACCATGGCCGCCGGGTACAACGATCGCACCTTCGACGACGACTTCGGGAACAGCCGTGCGGTGAGCGGCTCGGCCGACTACACGTACATGGTTGGCCGCGCGTCGGGATTTCGCGCGACGTACAGGTTCGCCGACAGCGAGAACCTCAACGAGGACGGCATCAACCGGCCCATCGAGTACCACGTCCTCAGCGGCGGCTACACCTACGAGAAGCACCTGTCGGCCACGCGCCGGTTCCAGCTCATCGTCGGGGGCGGTACCACCCACGTCAAGACGACGATCACGCCGTTCGAGTACTGGACGCCCTCCGCGTACGCCTCGACCCGGTTCGACTGGGCACGGTCCTGGAGTGTCTGGCTCGACTACAGCCGGCGGGTGGCGGTGCTCGAGGGATTGTCGGTCGATCCCTACACGACGGATTCGCTGGTCGTGTGGACCGGGGGGCTCGTGCACCCTCGCGTCGAGGTCGTGGGCTCGGGCACCTGGTCCAACGGGCAGGCGGCCCCCGACAACAACGGGCGCTTCGACACCTACTCCGCCTCGTCCCAGGTGCGGCTCCTCCTGGCGCGCTGGTACTCCTTCGTGCTCAGCCATTCCTTCTACGCCCACCGCCTGAACGACTTCACGACGCTGCCTGCTGGCATGATCACCCGGCTCGACCAGCACATCGTTCGGGTCGGCCTGACTTTCGATCTGCCGCTGTACGGCCGATACCTCGATCGGGTACGGCCGTGATGAGGACGTGACCGCCATGCTTCCCGGGAAGACCTACACCTTTGGCGACCTGATGGCCGCACTCCGCCGCCGCGCCTGGTGGCTGGCCGTGCCCCCCGTGGTCGGCCTGTTCGGCGCCCTGGTGACCTCGGCATGGCTGCCCAACATCTACGAGGCCGAGGTGCTCGTCGCCATCGTGCCCCAGCGCGTGCCGGATGCCTTCGTCAGGTCCACCGTGGCGCTGCGAACCGAGGAACGGCTGGATGCCATCAGCGTGCAGGTGCTCAGCCGCGCGTTGCTGGAGCAGATCATCCGGGAGCACGACCTGTACCCGGCCGAGCGGGAGCGGATGCCCATCGAGGACGTCGTCGAGAAGATGCGCCTGGACATCCAGGTCGCGCCGGAGCGGCCGCGCCCGGGTCCGCGAGGGCCGGAGCCCCTCCACGCGTTCCGTGTCCGCTTCACGTACCCGGATGCGACGCTCGTGGCCGAGATCGCCCAGCGCTTCGGCAAGGCCTTCGTCGATCAGAACTCCCGCGACCGCGATGCGCTCGCCGTGGCGACCAACGACTTCCTCGAGACCCAGCTCGTCGAGGCACGAGGGCGGCTCGAGATGCAGGAAGCCAAGCTCGAGGCCTTCCGCGAGCGGTACGGCAGCGCGCTGCCGACCCAGCTGCCGACCAACATGCAGGGGGTCCAGAACACGCAGATGCAGATCCAGGCGCTGGTGGAATCGACCGCTCGAGACCGCGATCGGAAGCTGATGCTCGCGCGCCTCATCACCGAACTGGAGAGCGACCCGGGTATCGCCCCGGTCCCCGTGCCCGCGGCGCCCGCCACGGCCGGGGTCGTGACGGCCGCGACGACGACCCAGCAACTGTCCCAGGCGCGCCAGCTCCTGACACAGCTCGAGATCAAGTTCAAACCCGAGCATCCGGACATCATCCGCACCAGGCGGCAGATCAGGGAGCTCGAAGCGAAGGTCAAGGCCGAGGCCGCCACCGGAACAGGCGATGGAGGCGTGGCGCCCGCCGCGTCCCGCGAGGAGCTCGCGCGTCGCGAGCGACTTCGCGACATGCGCGCCGAGGTCGAGAGCCTGGACCGGCAGATCGAGTTCAAGGAGTCGGAGGAGCGCCGGCTGCGCGCGGTGGCCGCCGAGTACCAGCGGCGCATCGAGGCAGTCCCGGGCGTCGAATCGGAATGGGCACGGCTGTCCCGCGACTACGAGACCTCGAAGCTGATGTACGAAGACCTGCTCTCCAAGAGCGAACAGGCCAAGGTCGCGCTCGATCTCGAACGGACCCAGATCGGCGAGCAGTTCCGGATCGTCGACGGGGCCCGGGTGCCGGACAAGGCCATCAGCCCGGTTCGCCTGCAGATCAACGGTATCGGGCTCGCTGTCGGCCTGCTCGTGGGCCTCGCCCTGAGCGCCTGGCTCGAGTTCAGGGATGCCAGCTACCACACCGAGGCGGACGTCGTGCAGGCGCTTTCGCTGCCGGTGCTGACGCTGGTGCCGTTCGTGGAGACGGCGGAAGAGCAACGTGTCCGCGGGCGACGGTCGGCGTTCGCCATGGGACTGGCGGGCTTGACCCTGGCGGCCGCCAGCTATCTCTTCTGGAGCCTGCGGCTCTGGAACTACCTGGTCTGACATCGTGAGCAGAATCGAAACGGCCATGAAGCTGGCGGGCACGGCCCCCGCATCCGAACAGTCGAAGAACCAGGACGAGGTGTTCGCGTCGTCGTGGGCCACGAGGCCCGCGAGCCGTCAGGCGGCAGGGGATCCCGGCGACACGCGACTGCTCGTCAGCGAAGCCAGGCCGAGCGTTTCGTGGAGTTCGGGGTGGCGGGAGCGCTGCGTCGCGGCCCCCGAAGCGGACCCCGTGCTGGTCGAGCAGTACCGTCGCCTCGCCGTCGTGCTGCACAACGCCCAGGCCTCGAATGGCCTGCGCGTCATCATGATCGCCAGCGCCGATCAGGCCGACGGCAAGACGTCGACCTCGCTCAATCTGGCGCTGGTCCTCAGCGAGTCCTACCACCGCCGCGTCCTCCTGATCGACGCCGACCTTCGCCGGCCGTCGCTGGGTGGCCTCCTGGAGCTCGCCGACGTGCCCGGCCTGGGCGAGGCGCTGAAGGCGCCGGTCGAGCAGAAGCTCTCCGTCATCCAGATGACACCGAACTTCACGCTGCTGCCGGGAGGCCGTCCCGATCCGGATCCGATCCGGGGCCTGACCTCGCCCCGGATGCGGCAGATCCTCGACGAGGCGTCCGAGCGTTTCGACTGGGTCATCATCGATGCGCCGCCGATGGGCCCGACCGCGGATGCGCAGTTCCTGGCGGACATGGTCGACGGGATCGTGTTCGTCATCCGTGCCGGCCACACGCAGCATCCACGGGTCGAGAAGGCCATCGACACGCTCGGCCGGGAGCGGATTCTCGGCGTCGTCCTGAACGGCGTGTCCGAGATGCCCGGCGGGGCGTACGGCTACTCATACGGGTACGGGCCGGCGAAGCCCAGGCAGGGATGACCCATGAACGGTTCGGCATTGGGCCGCATCGGCGTCCGCCGGATCACGCTGGTGGTCATGGAGCACGTCGTGGTCGTCCTCGCCGTGATGCTGGCCGCGACGGTGCGCCTCGGGCTGCCCGATTCGCTGTACGCGGCCGCCGCGAAGCTGTTGTGGAAGGCCAGCTTCATCGCCATCGTGCTTCAAACCTGCCTGCACTACGTCGATCTGTACAACCTCCGCACCCTGGCAGACAGACGGGACCTGTTGACCGGTCTGCTCCGCGCACTCGGCGCGGCGTCGGTCATCCTGGCCATCGTCTACTACTGGGTGCCGAGCCTCGTCATCGGCCGAGGCGTGCTGGCGCTCGGGTCGGTGATGATCATCACCCTCGTCGCGGGGTGGCGGATCGCCTTCGAGTGGCTGTCGCTCCGGGGCGAGCCGACCGAGCGCCTGCTCATCGTCGGCACCAATAGCGCGGCCGTCACGCTCGCGCGCGAGTTGTTCGAGCGCCGCAGCGAGCTGGGCGTCGAGCTCGTGGGCTTCGTCGATCCCGATCCGGCCAGGATCGGCACCCCGATCGTCAATCCCGGCGTCATCGGCACGATCAGCGACATCCCCGCCATCGTTCGCAGCCGCAAGGTCGATCGCGTGGTCGTCAGCCTTGCGGATGCCAGGGGCCAGCTGAACATGGACGAGCTGCTCGCGATGAAGCTGAACCAGGGCGTGCGGTTCGACCACCTCGCATCGGTCTACGAACAGTACACGGGCAAGATCGCCGTGGAGAATCTCCGCCCCAGCTGGATGATCTTCTCGGACGGCTTCCGAAAGAGCCTCCGGTTCGAGGCCATCAAGCGGATCACCGATGTCACGGCTGCGGTGTTCGGACTGCTCCTCGCCGGGCCCGTGATGGCCCTCGTCGCGGTCATGGTGCGCCTCACGTCTCCGGGTCCCGCCATCTATTCCCAGCGGAGGGTCGGAAAGGACGGCGTTCCCTTCACCATCCACAAGTTCCGCTCGATGCGCAACGACGCCGAAGCCGCCAGCGGCGCCGTCTGGTCCACCAGGGACGACCCGCGCGTCACGCGCCTCGGGCGGTTCCTGCGCCGCACGCGCCTCGACGAGCTGCCGCAGCTCTGGAACGTCCTGAGGGGAGACATGAGCTTCGTCGGCCCCCGCCCCGAACGCCCCGAGTTCGTCGACCAGTTGACGCGCCAGATTCCCTTCTATGGCCAGCGCCACGTCGTGCGGCCGGGCCTCACGGGTTGGGCGCAGGTGCGGCATCGCTATGGGTCATCGGTCGATGACGCACAGGGGAAGCTGCAGTACGACCTCTTCTACATCAAGAACATGTCGTTCCCCTTTGACGTCTACATCCTCCTCGAGACGGTGAAGACGGTCATGGTCAGGAGCGGATCGTAGGGTCGCATGTCCGCGGTCCTGAACGCGATGACCGTCGACGTGGAGGACTACTTCCACGTCTCCGCCTTCGCGGGCATCGTGTCGCCCGCGGACTGGGCCGGGTGCGAGAGTCGCGTCTGCCGGAACACCGAGCGGATGCTGGACCTCCTCGATCGCGCAGGCGTGTCCGCCACGTTCTTCGTCCTGGGCTGGGTGGCCGAGCGTTTCCCCCGGCTCGTTGAGCGCATTCATCGAGCCGGCCACGAGATTGGGTCGCACAGCTACGATCACGGGCTGGTTTACGAGAAGGACCCCGATTCGTTTCGCGCCGACCTGCGGCGCGCCCAGGCGGCCATCGAGGGCGCGGCCGGCGTGGCGGTGCGCGGCTTCCGGGCACCCAGTTTTTCCGTGACCGAGCGATCACTCTGGGCCCTCGACGTTCTGGTCGAGGAAGGCTACACCTACGACGCCAGCATCTATCCCGTCCGCCACGACCGGTACGGCATCCCGAGCTGGCCCCGCCACATCCAGCGACTCGACCGGAGCGGCGGGCCCTTGTGGGAACTGCCCGGATCCACCGTGCGCCGTGCCGGCCTCAATCTGCCGATGGGCGGCGGCGGGTATTTCAGGCTGCTGCCCTACGGGTGGACATCACGCGGCATCCGCACCCTGAACGAAGAGGAGAAGCGTCCGGCCATCTTCTACGTCCACCCCTGGGAGATCGATCCCGACCAGCCGCGTCTGCCCGCGAGCGCCCTGTCGCGCTTCAGGCACTATCACAACCTCGATCAGACCGAGGCGCGGCTTCGTCGGCTGATGAAGGAGTTCCGGTTTGGAACCGTGGCACAGGTCCTGGGCCATTGCGCCTGAGCCGGATACCCCTTCCGACGTGCCTGCCCTGGGGAAACAAGTCGCCCCAGGAGGCGATTTCTTTCCGCGGAAGGCCGCTTCGGCGGCTCCCCGGGGGGCACTATCCGGACGGACGCCCCTCCGCTGGGAGAGCGCGGCCGGTTGGGCCGGCTGGCCGGCTCTTTGCTACGAAGGACAGCCGGAGGCGGAGAGTCCGTGCAGGGTCCCTCCAAGCGCTTCGCCCCGATGTGATGACGGCGCCTGGCCGACTTCTCTGTAAGTCAAAGGGCGAAGCTATGTACAGGATGGCAGAGGTCAACCACTCATGAGCGCGATCGCGTCCGAAGTCAAGGCTTTCATTGTCAGCAATTTCCTCTTCGGCCAAGAGGGGCCCGGCTTCTCGGACGACCAGTCATTCCTTGAAAGCGGCATCATCAATTCCACGGGGCTGCTCGAACTGGTCTCGTTCGTGGAGCAGCGTTACGGCATCGCCATTGCGGACCGCGAGCTCGTCCCCGAAAACCTCGATTCGCTTCGCAACGTCAGCCAGTTCATCAGCCGGAAGCTCGAGGCGATCGGCGCCCAGGCGTGATGCCCGCTGCGAACAAGCCTCGGCTGCGTGTCGGCCTCATCGGCTGCGGCAAGATGGGCCTGCACCACCTGCGCGCCATCGCTGCGTCCGGCAGGGCCGACGTCGTTGGCGTCGCCGATCCCATGGCCAGCCTGGACGACCTCCGGCCGCTCCTGGGCGACTCGGCCCTCGTCGTCGGCTCGGCGGCGGAGTTGCTCGACCGCGCACGGCCCGACGTCGTGCACATCGTCACGCCTCCCGCCACGCACGCTGACCTCGCCGCGCGCGCCATCGCAGCCGGCTGCCACGTCTACGTCGAGAAGCCCTTCACCCCGACCCGGGACGAGGCGGCGTCCATTCTCCGACAGGCCGCTGAGCGTGACGTCAAGGTGTGTGCCGGGCATCAGGTCCTGTTCGAGGCCCCCTCGCTCGCCGCGCGAGAGGCCATTGGGCAGATTGGCCGGCTCGTCCACATCGAGAGCTACTTCTCCTTCAAGATGGTCCGGCGCACCATCACGCCCGTCGAGCAGCTGCTGGACATCCTGCCTCACGCCGTGTATCCGGTGGTCGATCAGCTGCGTCTCGGAACGGGCATCGCAGACGCGCCCATCGATGTCGTGGGCCTTTCGCTCGATGCGACGGGCGAGGTCTATGCGCTCCTGCGTCTCGGGCCGGCGACCGCGGTCCTCCTCGTCACGCTCAATGGCCGGCCGGTTGAGCAATTCCAGTCGATCGTGGGCACGAACGGCTCACTGCGCGCCGACTACATCGGGGGCCACCTCGTCAGGCTGGTGGGCCCTGGTACGGGACCAGGCGTCCTGCTGACCCCGTATCGCCGCGCCCTGCAGGCGATGACCGGGACGACACGGGGCGTCGCGAGGCTCATCCGAGGCGGCTCGTACCCGGGCCTCCGGACGCTCATCCGCAGGTTCTACGACAGCATCTGCGACCAGACGCCCGTTCCCCTGTCGCCACAGTCCATCCTGGACACCGTGGAGATCTGCGAGCGGGTTTCCAGCGCGCTCACGGCCGTCGAGCGCACCCACGAGGCCACGGCGCGGGTGGCCCTCCAGGCCGCCGTCGACGCGCTGCCTCCCCCCCGGCCGGGCGCACCTGCGGTGCTCGTGACTGGCGGCACAGGCCTGCTGGGGCGACGCGTCCTCGAGGTGCTGCGGGCCGCAGGCTTCCCGGTCCGATCCGTGGGCCGGCGTCTGCCCCCGTTCTCCCGACGCGTGCCGGGCGTCGACTACGCCGTCGCCGACTTGGCGCGCCCGTTGGACCCCGGCCTCATGCAGGGCGTCGGGTTCGTCGCCCATTGTGCCGCCGAGACGGCAGGCGGCCAGGAGGAACACCGCCGGAACTCGGTGGCGGCCACCGAGCACGTCATCGAAGCCGCGGCGCGTGCCGGCGTCAAGGGCGTGGTCCACGTCAGCAGCCTGGCCGTCCTCAAGACCTCGCGCGAGGTCGGACATCCGCTGGATGAGGCGGCACCGGTGGACGCCGGCAATCTCAACCGTGGTCCGTATGTCTGGGGCAAGGCGGAATCCGAGATCCTGGCCCAGCGCCTCGCCGCACGACACGGCCTGCCCCTTCGTGTGATACGGCCCGGTCCGCTGGTCGATTGGACGGCGTTCCATCCGCCGGGCCGGCTGGGCCGCGAGCTCGGCCCCCTCTTCGTGGCCATCGGGCCGAAGCGCGGCCCCCTGAGCGTCTGCGACGTCTCCACCGTCGCGCGCGTCATTCGTTCCTATCTCTCCGACTTCGACGCCGCGCCCCCCGTTTTGAACCTGGTCGAGGCCCCTCCTCCGTCACGGCGCGATATCGTGCAACGCTATCGGCACGAGCGCCCGGACCTGAAGGTGTTCTGGTTCCCGGCGTGGCTGCTCCGCATGCTCAACGGTCCCGCCAGGCTCGCCCAGCGGCTGCTCCTCGGAAGCCAGCAGCCCCTCGACGTGGCAGCGGCGTTCGCGAGCGAACGCTATCGGACCGATCTGGCGGCCCGGGTCATCGCGGAGGCGGATCGATCGGCTCCCGCCGCGCCGGTCGAAGCGCTCACCGGCGCACTGTAGTCTCGCGTCATGCGCGTCATCCGCTGCGATTCTTCCCATCAAGAGCAGTGGAACGCGTTCGTGCATGCGTGTCCGCGGGCCTCGTTCTATCACCGATGGGAGTGGCGTGACATCAATCAGCGGTGCTTCGGCCACCAGACGGAGTACCTGGCCGCCGTCGATGGCGACCGCTTCGTTGGCGTCTTCCCGCTGGTCCGCCTCAAGACGCTCCTGTTCGGCACCATCGGCTGTTCGATGCCCTTCGTCAACTATGGCGGCCCGTGCGGCGACTCGGATGACATCGAACGGGCACTGCTGGCCGAGGCGGCCCGCGTGGCAGACCAATGGGGCGTGGCCTACCTGGAAATCCGGAGCAAGCGTCGGCTCGGCGGCGAGTATCCGTGTTCCGAACACAAGGTCAGCATGACGGTGGCGCTCGACGGTGACACCGAGGGACTCTGGAACGCCCTGAAGGTCGGGACGCGCAAGGAGGTGCGGCGAGCCTCCAACAAGGGCTTCACGGTCAGGCAGGGTCCGCAACTCCTGGACGACTTCTACGCGGTCCTGTCCGAGAGCTGGCGCGAGCTCGGCACGCCGATCTATGCGCCCGACTACTTGAGGACGGTGCTGTCCTCGTTCGCCGATTCCACGCGGCTGACCATGGTCTATGCCGCGGACGGGCGCCCCGCGGCCGGTGCGCTCGACGGCCTGCACGGGGGGATCGTCGAAGGCATGTGGTTGGGCATGCGGCCCGAGTTCCGGCAGCAGTTGGTCGGCTACGTTCTCTACTGGGAGCTGATCAAGGACGCGTCCGACCGCGGCTTTCAGCTCTACCACCTGGGCCGATCGTCGAAGGACTCCGGCGGCGAGCAGTTCAAGAAGAAGTGGAACGCCGACTCCGTGCCGCTCTACTGGCAGTACATCCTTCGCACGAGGCGGGACGTCCCGTCCCTCAATCCAGCGCATCCAAGGTACGGGCTCGCCATCAAGGCATGGCAGAAGCTCCCCCTTGGGATCACCCAGTTCCTGGGCCCCTTCATCGCGAGAGGAATCCCGTAGCCGTGGTGATGCCTCGCCGGCTGGCGCCGGCTGGAGCGCCAATCAAGCTCGCGGACCTGGCCCAATGGGCGAGCGTGAGCGTATCGACGACCGACGTCGGCGACGCCCTTCGGCAGGAGATTGCCGACCGCTTCCAGGTGCGCCACAGCGTCCTGGTGAGTACAGGCCGGGCAGGGATGACGCTGCTGCTGAGGGCGATGCGGCGTTGCGCGCCGGCCGACCGTGACGAGGTCGTCCTCCCCTCGTACACGTGCTACTCGGTCGCGGCGTCTGTGGTAAAGGCCGGCTTGCGGCCGCGCCTGGTCGACATCGTGCCGGAGACTCTGGACCTGTCGGCGCACGAGCTGGCCCGCACCGATTTTTCCCGCGTTCTGGCGGTCGTCACGACGAGCCTCTACGGACTGCCGGGAGACCTGCCCTCCATCAGCCGCCTGGCCCGCGAGCGCGGCGTCTTCCTGATAGACGATGCGGCGCAGGCCATGGGCGCCCAGGTGCAGGGCCGCTGGTCCGGGACGTGGGGCGACGCGGGACTGTTCAGTTTCGACAAGGGCAAGAACGTCGCCGCGGTCGATGGCGGTGTAATCCTCACGGGCTCGGACGAGCTGGCCAGGGCGCTCCGGCAGGAAATGGCCGGCCTGTCGGCGCCCGGCGTGGCCGCTTCGGCGCTGCACATCGTGAAGGCCCTGGCCTACTCGGTGCTCTTGCGGCCCTGGCTCTACGGCTTCGCCACTCGCCTCCCGGGCCTTGGACTGGGCAAGACCGTCTTCAGCACCGACTTCCCGCTCGAGGTGTCCGACCGGGCACTGGTCGCCCTCGGCCTGACGATGATTCGTCGGCTGGATGAGTTCACGCGGGCGCGGGTGGCCAACGCCACGGCGCTCATCGAGGGGCTCGCGGGCCTCGCGGGCATTCGCGTGATCCAGCCCCTCGCCGGCTCCCTCCCTGTCTACCTCCGTTTGCCCGTGCTCTTCGATTCGGCCGGGGCCCGGGACGCGGCGGTCGAGGCCCTCAACGCGGTCGGGATCGGCTCCACGCGCTCGTATCCGGCATCCCTGGCCGACGTCCCGGAGCTGCAGCACCTCATCGTGGGCGACCGATTGGCCGCAGGAGGACGGCGCGTGGCCAGCACCATCGCCACGCTCCCGACGCATCCGTTCGTCAGCACGGCCGACCGGCAACTGACGCTCGTGACCCTGGGAGCGCGATGACGCGCCGGCTCGCCCTTCACGCGAAGCGGCTGGCCATACACGGCCTGCATGCGCTCGGCGTCCTTCACCTCTGCCGGCGCATCCTGTTGCAGCGCCGCGCCGTGGTGCTGATGTACCACCGCGTCCTTCCATCAGGGGCACTCGGCCAGACCTGGTCCCACCCCGGCATCATCGTGACGCGCGAGACATTCGATCGGCACATGGCCGTGCTGAAGAAGGACTTCACCCCCCTGACGGCGTCCGCCTTCGAGCGCGCCCTCGGGCGCGAGGGCCGCTTCGAGCCCGGATCCTGTCTCGTCACCTTCGACGATGGATGGGTGGATACATACGAAGAGGCGCTGCCGGCGCTCCGGCGCCACGGCATACCGGCGGTGGTCTTCCTCCCGACGAGCTTCATCGGCACGAGTGAGGTCTTCTGGCAGGAGCGCCTGGGGGCCGTGGTGTACGCCGTCTGGAAGCAGGCTCGCCGCGATCCGGAATTCGTGGCGGCGGCCCGCGGCCGCCTGGGGGAGGTCGGCCTCGACTCGGTGCTCGGCCTGTCCGATTCCCGCGCGCGCGAGCAGATCATGGATCTGGTTCGGCAGAAGAAGGGTGTCTGGGGTCAGGACCCGAGCTGGCCGGTTCGCGTGCTTTCGGCGATCCCGGGGCTGGAGGTGGACCCGGCGGACAGTGTGGACCGCTTCATGAACTGGGACCAGGTGCGCGAGATGCGGGCGGCGGGTGTCACGTTCGGGGGTCATGGCGATACCCACAGGCAGCTCACGACGCTGGCAGCGGACCAGGTCGTGCAGGAGGTCGAGTCGTCGCGACAGAAGATTGAAGCGGAGCTCGGCGAGCGCCCGTCGGCCTTTGCGTACCCGAATGGCGACTGGAACGAGACCGTGGCCGCCGCGGTTCGTGATGGCCGGTTCTCGATCGCCTTCTCGACCCGGCCCGGGCACGTCAGCACCGGTGACAGCCCGCATTCCATCAGGCGCATTAACATGCACGAGGACATGACGGGAACGACACCGATGTTTCTCGCACGAGTGCTGGGGCTGATCTGATCGTGATGCCACGACCGACACGCGTGCCCGCCACGTTGCGGACCCCGCCGGACGGTCGCGTTCCGGGTGTGCGCGCCCTCGCGCCGCCCAGCCAGCAGCCGGCGGCTCGCGAGCAGGGTACCAACCTGCTGTTCTTTGCCCTGCTCCTCCTCCTGTTCCTCGAGTTCACGGGCTTCTCGAACACGATCCCGCTGCTGAAGGTCACGAGGTTCACGACGATTCTGGCCTGGCTGCTGTTTGCAGGGACGCTGCTGCACTTCGGGCCACGCCGCCTCCTGGACAGCCGGCAGGGGGCCCTGCTGGCTGCGTTCCTCGTCTTCACGGCGGTGTCGGTCCTCTTCGCGTACGTCCAGACACCCGCGTTTCAGGCCTTTCGCGCCCACCTCGACTATCTCGGGCTGTTCCTCGCCACGGCATGCCTCCTCGACCGGCCGAGCCGGATCAGGAAGCTGGGCGCCGTGCTCGGCCTCACGGTCCTGGTCCTGATCGTCCGCAACCTCGACAGGCTCACCTCGTTGTCGCGCGAAGGTGGCTTTCAGGCCGCGTACTTCCTCGGGGATGGCAACGACTTCGCGTGGGGTCTGAACGTCCTGCTGCCCTTCATCCTGTTCCTGGCCCTCGAGCGGCACCGCCTGGGCACCAGGTTGTTCGGCGTCATCGGCGTGCTCCTCGCGATTTCCGGCATCGTGGCCACTCAGTCCCGGGGAGCCGCACTCGCCCTGGGTGCGGAGATGCTCTTCTTCTGGGTCGTCGTAGCCCGGCGGAAGATGCTGGGGGCCATCGTCGTCGCCTCGCTGGCAATCGGCGTGGTGTGGTTCGCGCCACCGGAGTACTCGGCCCGGCTGCAGACGATTTCCGATTACCGCGAGGACAGCTCCTCGATGGCGCGCCTGCAGGTCTGGGGGGCATCGCTCAAGATGGCGCTCGATCACCCCTTCGGGGTCGGCGCCGGCAACTTCAGCGCGGCTTACGGCAGGTTCTACCGCCCGGGAGCGGAAGACTCGATGATCGCGTGGGCACAGGGTCGATGGCTCTCGGCCCACAGCGTCTACTTCCGTGTGCTCGGCGAGTACGGGTTCATCGGACTGCTGATGATCCTGGCCATCCTGTTCGCCAACGTCCGCCAGAACTTCCGGACGCGGGCCGCGATTCGGGCCGCAGGCGGAGTGGACGGCGTGCCTGAATCGCTGCCGGGCATCATCAACATGAGCCTCGTTGGCTACGCGGTGGCAGGGACGTTCCTCGGCGGCCTCACGTACCCGTACTTGTACATTCTGAGCGGCCTCACGGTCGGCACCGCCAGGCGGGTGGCGGTGGCCGAAAGCGTCAGCGCCGCGGCGACCGCGCCAGCGCCGCCCTCCGCGGGACGGCGGCAGCCGACGCCCTGGGCCATGCCCGTGGCCCGGCGACCCCGTCCGGCTGCGGCCGCCTCCAATCGATGAGAGTCCTCGTCACCGACGGCGACTCCCGATCGGCGCTCGCCATCGTTCGCGCGTTGGGCCGGGCTGGCCACTGGGTCGCCGTGGGGCATTCGCGAACTCCGGCCCTGGCTCAGGCCTCACGTTACTGCTCGCACCGCCTCGAGTACCCCGACCCGGCCAGCCAGGACCAGGCCTTCGTACACGCGCTCGTGAGCAGCGTGGCCGAGCTCGGGATCGATGCGCTGCTCCCCGTCGCCGACATCACGACGCTGCTCGTCACCCAGCACCGGGATCGGTTCGATGCCCGATGTCAAATCCCGTTTGCACCCGCCGCCGCGATCGCCCGGGCAGCCGACAAGGTCGACGTGCTCAAGACGGCGCTTCGGCTGGGTGTCCCCGTGCCGCGGACGGTGTTCGTCAACGCGCGCCCCGACGCGCCCGCGACGCTGGACCTGTCCTATCCCGTAGTGATCAAGCCCCATCGGTCGAGGACACGGACACCTCAGGGATGGAGGGGCACGACGGTGAGCTACGCGCGCGATCCGCAGGACCTCGGCGCGCAGCTGGCGGCCAGGCACGACGCGGAGTTTCCGCTGGCGCTCCAGGAACGCATCGTGGGTCCGGGACTCGGCTTGTTCCTCTGTGTCGACCGGGGCGTCATCGTCGCGCGGTTCTGCCATCGGCGGCTGCGCGAGAAGCCGCCCACCGGCGGTGTCAGCGTCCTCTCCGAAAGCATCCCGATTCACGACGGCGCCCTGGCGCACGCCGAAGCCCTGTTGCGCGACCTCGACTGGTTCGGCGTTGCCATGGTCGAGTTCAAGGTGGACGAGCGTGATGGGATCCCGAAGCTGATGGAGATCAATGGCCGCTTCTGGGGGTCCCTGCAACTGGCCATCGATGCCGGCGTCGACTTCCCGAACATCCTTCTGCGGACGCTTGCAGGCGATCCCCCTGCCGCACCCCCAGCCTACAAGGTCGGCGTGCGCAATCGATGGCTGGTCGGCGACCTCGAATCCCTGATGATTCGCCTCTTCGGGAGAAGTCCCCTGCCGGGCCGGGCGGGAGCGACCGGCCGGCTGACCGCCGTTCGGGACTTCCTCGCCCTCTGGGGACGGGATCTCCACTACGAGAACCCGAAACGGGACGACCTCGGCCCGTTCTTCCACGAGTTGCGAAGCCTGGTGAAGGGACACGCGTGAGCATGGCCGCTGTGCTCGAATCCGTCTTCTGGCTGTCGGCCGCGGGGGTGGTGTACGGCTACGTGGGCTACCCTCTGCTGCTCTGGGTGCTCGCCCGTTCGCGCGCCTCCACGCCCCGGGGCGCCGAGACGCCGGAGCCGACGGTCAGCATGCTCGTGCCCGTGCACAACGAGTCGCACAACGTCGAGGCCAAGCTGGCCAACACGAAGGCGCTCGACTATCCGGCTGGACGGCTCGAGATCCTGTTCATCTCGGACGGCTCCACCGACGACACGGTCGCACGCCTCCGTGCCGGACTCGATGACCGGACCTCGGTGATCGATCTCCCCGAGCGGCGTGGGAAGGCGTCTGCGCTCAACACCGGGTTGATGCACGCCCGACACAACATCGTCGTGTTCAGCGACGCCTCCATCGCGCTCGAACCCCGGTCGATTCGGAAGATTGTGCAGCCGTTCCGCCGATCGGACGTCGGATGCGTTTCCGGAGAGGACCGCATCGCGTCGCTCGGCGGCGAGGGCCTGTACGGGAGGTACGAGCTCTTCCTTCGGCGCCTGGAGTCCGATCTGCATTCCATTGTCGGCGCCAGCGGATCGTTCTACGCGCAGCGGCGCAGCCTGTGCGATCCCTTCCCGGCGGGGCTTGCACCCGACTTCCTGTCCGTGTTGAGGACCGTCGCCCGCGGCTACCGCGCGGTATCGGAACCCGAGGCGGTCGGAACCATGGCGGCGGTGGACGACCCGGACGCCGAGTTCAGCCGCAAGGTCCGCACGCTGCTCCGCGGCATGTCCACCCTCTTTGAGCACCGCGCGCTCCTGAACCCGCTTCGCTACGGGTGGTTCGCGTTCGAGCTGTTCTCCCACAAGCTCGTGCGGTGGCTCATCCCGTTGTTCCTGATGGCGATGATCGCGACCAGCGTCCTGTTGTCGTTCGTGTCGGCCTGGTATGCGCTCGCGGCGGCCCTGCAAATCGCCTTCTACGTGTCGGCCGCGTTGGCGTGGGCTGGCACGCGCGGGATCGCGCGATCGATGCCAGGCAGGGTGGCCCTGTATTTCACGTCGGCGAACGTGGCCACGGCGGTCGCGTGGCTGAAGTTCCTCACGGGCACGCGGCAGGAGATCTGGGCGCCGTCGCGCCGGTAGGGTTTCGCCCATGCTCGAGACACCGTTGTTCTTCGACCGCGGCTCGGTCCGCCTGTTCGGCGTGTGGCACCAGCACACCGGTCCGGAGGCACGACTCCCCTTCGTGTTCTGCCACCCGATGGCCGAGGAGAAGTTGTGGGCGCACCGGGTGTGGGTCGGTTTCGCTCGGGAACTGTGCTCCCGTGGCCATCACGTGCTTCGCTTCGACTGCGCGGGCAATGGGGACAGCGATCTGGCCTTCCGCCAGTCGTCGATCGAAACCGCCATGGCCGACATCGACGCCGCCGTGCAGTTCGCGAAGGGCCAGTCCGGCTCCCCAACGGTGGGGCTGCTCGGGCTGCGGCTGGGTGCGAGCCTCGCGTATCGCGTGGCGGCACGCCGCGCCGATGTCGAGTCGCTGGTGCTCTGGGGCCCGATCGTGAAGGGACCCCGCTATCTGCAGGAGCTGCTGCGCATCAACCTCACGACCCAGACGGCCGTGTACGGCGTGATCCAGGAGGACCGGGACGACCTGCTCCGGACGCTGGCGGCAGGGGGGACCGTCAACGTCGACGGGTACGAGTTCTCGAAAGCCATGGCCGATCAGCTGGACGGGCTGGACCTGCTGAAGGAGCCACCTGCCGCGTCCGAGCGGAGCCTCGTCGTGCAGATCGAACGCGCCGCGGCGGCGAAGCCGTTCCCCGAGTTGGCCGCGCTGACGGCGCCTCTCCGGAACGCATCGGTCTGCGTGGTCCAGGAGGAGCCGTTCTGGAAGGAGATCCCGCGCTTCTACCAGAAGGCGCCGAGTCTCTTCGAGTGCACCCTGCGCTGGCTGGGCTACGACTGATGGACCGCCAGCACATCGCGACGTTTCCGAACCGCGGCGGCCGCAGGCTGGTGGGAATCGTCCACGAGCCGCTCGACCACGCGCGCCGCGACGTGGGCATTCTCCTCCTGTCGCCGGGCGTCAAGAATCGTGTCGGCCCCCACCGCCTGTACAACAAGTTGGCGGCCGAGTGCGCCTCCCTGGGTTTCTGGGTGCTGCGGTTCGACTTCGACGGCCTGGGAGATTCCGAGGGCGAGGTGGTGGAGCCCCTGCTGGCCGACTTCTACGCCTCAATCCAGGTCGGGCGCTACGTCGATGACACGCGATGCGCGATGGACTGGATGCGCCGGACATACGGCATCCCACGCTTCGTGCTGGGCGGCTTGTGTGGCGGCGCCATCACGGGCCTGCTGGCGGCCGACGACGATGCCGCGGTCGCCGGCCTGCTCGGGCTCGGGATCCCGGTCATCCTCGACGGCTCGAACGTCGACAGGCTCAGGAACCTGACTGCCGGCCAGATGGGCGCCATGCGGAGCCGCTATGTGCGCAAGCTGCTTTCGCCCGCCGCATGGCGGCGGTTGCTGACGTTCAGGACCGATTTCCGCCTGCTGGCGCGGGTGCTGTCGTCATCGCGCCCGACTCCACCTCAATCCGCCGCTCCGGCCGGCGTCGCGCCGTCCCCGGCGACCGGGGACAACACCAACCCGCACTTCGCCCCCGCCTTGCTTCGGATGGTGTCGAGCGGCAGGCCGGTCCTCCTGGTCTTCGGCGGAGCCGACCGCCTGTACTTCGAGTACAAGGAGAAGTTCCTGGCCAGGCACGAAGCGCAGGCGGCCGGTTCCGCATCGCTCGATGTCGCTGTCGTCGAGCAGGCCAACCATGTGTTCACCTTCGGGGCATGGCAGGACCAGGTCCTCGCGACGAGTCGCTCGTGGCTCATGACCCGCTTTCCGATGCCTGAAACCGCCGGTGCCGCCACGGGGTCGGACGCGGTTCGACGGGCAGGTCATCGCCAGTGATCCTGAAAAAGCTCTATCACCAGTGGCACTTCCACCGGAGCCTGGACCACCCCGCGTCCAGGATCGCCGGCTTCCGTCTCGCGTGGCGGAGCGATGCCTACGTGTCGCCGCGGGCCAGGGTGTACTACCCGAGACGCATCGTCCTCGGCAGGAACGCGCAGATCCACGACTACGCCATTCTCAACTATCGGTCGGGCCCCGGCGGCGGGGCACCAAACCTCTTCGTCGGCGAGAACACCAGGATCATGCCGCACGCGAAGCTCGTCCCCCAGCAGGGATGGATTCGCATCGGCCGCAACTGCACCATCCAGTACGGGTGCCTGCTCTACGGCGTGGGGGGCCTGGAGATTGGCGATGACTCGCGGATTGCGGCGCACACGATCATGACCCCCATGAACCACGTCTTCGCGGATCCACGCGCGCCTATCCGGACGCAGGGCGAGACGGCCGTTGGAATCCGCATTGGCCGCGACGTGTGGATCGGCGCTGGCGTGAGGATCGTCGATGGCGTCGTCATTGGCGATGGATGCGTCGTGGGCGCGGGCAGCGTGGTCACCAAGAGCCTTCCCCCGTTCAGCGTCGCCGTCGGTGTGCCCGCGCGCGTGCTGTATCGCCGCGACGGAGAGGCTCCCGTCGCCATGGGCGCATCGGCGCCGGCAACCAATCCGTTGGAGCGAGAATGATTCCGTCCTGGCTGATCCCCATTCTGGGCGCCGTCTACAAGAAGGTGCCACCCCCGCTGCGTCCGCCGCTGACGCGCGCGTTCAAGTGGACGATGCTGCGGCTGGAGGCGATCACCACTCGCCGCTCGATTGAGCGGAGTCGCCGGGTGCAGTATCTCGACTTCGAGATTGCGCACCTCGAGCCGTTCGAGTTCCTGGGGCCGGGCCCGCGCGAGGTGCTCGTCGACGCTGTCGCCTCGTGCGTCAGCCCGGGGACCGAGCGCGCCGTACTCATGGGTCTGCCTGGAGCGCGCCGCCCGTTCCCTTACGTGCCGGGCTACTCGATGGTCGGGACCGTGGCCGGCGCCGGCGCGCAGGTCCAGCACGTCGCCAGGGGCGATCTGGTCGCCGGGCGCATGCCACATGCCGCCCGCGGGCTCATGAATGGCGCCACGTGCTTCAAGGTGCCCCCGGGCGTTGCGCCCGACCAGGCCTCGATGATCGAGCTCGGCATCATCACGCTCCAGGGCATCCGGAAGGCCGGCATAAGGCCGGGGGACCGTGTCGCCGTGGTGGGCATGGGGCTCATCGGCCAGCTGGCGGCCAGGCTGGCCAGGCTGGTCGGGGCCGAGCCCATCGTCGCCGTCGCCTCGAGCCGGCGCCGGGCCGGGCCCGCGCTCGCCTCGGGGGGCGTGGACGAGTTCGTCTCGTTGTCGACCGACGCGAGTCGCCTGACGACGATCCAGGCCGACGTCGTCATCGAAGCCGTTGGCAGCGCGGCGGCCATCACCGGCGCCATGGCGGCCGCCCGGCCCGGCGGCACGGTCGTGCTCCTCGGGAGCTCGCGTGACCTCGGACGCGACCTCGACTGGTGGACGCTGGCGCAGGAGCGCAACCTGACCCTCGTCGGCGCGCACATCAGCGACATGCCTGGCGCCGATTCCAGCGCCGGCCGCTGGACGTACGTGGACGAAGGCCGGCTGTTCCTCGACCTCCTCGCCTCGGGCGCACTGGACCTCGGCGACCTCATCACCTGGCGACCCGCGCCGGAGGACTGCAACGAGGTCTACGAGATCCTGGCGGAGGGGGGACGTGACCAGGTGGGCATCGTGTTCCAGTGGGCGAACCAGCCTGCGATCGCGACCCCTTAGATGAGGATGAATCGATCATGAATCCGTTACGGATAGCAGTCGTCGGCGCCGGCGCGATCGCGCAGCGCAACGCGATCGAGGCCGCCCAATCCGGCGCCGCGTCGATTGCCGGCGTCTACGACGTCAATGTGAAAGTGGCGCGCGACATGGCGAAGCGGCTCGGCGCGCAGGTCTTCACGTCGTATGAACAGGTCCTCGACGCGCCGGACGTGGAAGCCGTGCTCATGTCCACGCCTCACCACGTGCACAAGAGCATGACCATTGCGGCCGCCGCCAGGGGCAAGCACGTGATGGTCGAGAAGCCCCTGGCCACCACCCTGGCCGATGGAGAGGCGATGATCGCGGCCTGCCGGGCCGCCGGCGTCGCCCTGACGGTCAACTACAGCTTCCGCTACCTCCCGAAGATCCAGAAGGCGCGCGAGCTCGTCGCGGCGGGAGCGCTGGGCGACATCGTCGGCGTGCAGGTGATCGCCCACCAGTTCAAGGATCCCGGCTACTGGATGGGGGCGCGGAGCAACTCCCCGGACGACTGGCGATCGTCACGGCAGAAGTGCGGCGGCGGCTTCCTGATCATGAACGTCTGCCACACCATCGACTATCTCTACTTCATCACTGGCATGCGAGGCACCCGGGTGTACTGCGAGTACGAGAACGCGGCCTCGCCCGGTGACGTCGAGGACATTCTCAGCCTGACCTGTCGCTGGGGGGATCGCGCCGTCGGCAGCATCAGCGCCAGTTCGATCATGCGCGGCGCGGATCTCGCCGAGGAGCGCATCTGGGGCACCAAGGGCACGCTCATCCTGCACGCTGACGGCCTGTCGGTCTACTCGACCCGTCCCATCGACGGCCTGAAGCCCGGCCGGCTGCACGCGATCAAGAAGTTCCCGAACGTCAGTTGGACGTCCGAGTGGGTGCGTGGCTTCGCGGCCGCCGTCCGGGAGGGCCGCGAGCCGGAGGTGGGGCCGCGGCAGGGGTGGGAGAACCTGGCCTTCATCACTGCGGCGTACCGGTCGCTCGAGGCCGGGCGCCCGATCGACATCGCCGCGTACTCCGACGCGCCTGCGCTCTGCCAGCCATGACGACGGGAACCCCCTTGGCCACCGCCCCTCACCCCGCCGATGAGGCCGCGCTCGAGTCGGCCGTGTCCACGGCCCTCTGGGTGTGGGACACGCTGGCGCTCGAGATCGGCGAGATCGCGCTGGTGACCGACGGCCATCCATCTTCGCGGCTCGTCGCGCTTGCCGGCACCTGGTACGGCGCGTCCCCGGTCTTCCTCCTGTCCGACCGGGACCTGCCGGCGCTCCCCGGCGTGACGCTGCTGCCGGCGGCCGCCGACGCCGATTCCTCCCGGGACCTGACCGGACGCCTCAGGCAACGGCCTGGGGTGGCCGCGGTCGAGCTGAGCGGTCGCGCGCCCGCGGTCGATCTGCTGCTCGAGGCCGTGCCGACGTGGTCGAGGTTGATGCTGGCGGGGCCACGGGTCGAGCCGTTCACCATCGACTACTACGTCAACGTGCACCGCAAGGGGCTGCGGCTGGTCTCTGCCGCCCTCGATGCCCCCCGCACCCAGGCGGTGGTGCGCGAAGCCTCGAGGCTGGAACGGGTCAGGCGACTGCTGGGGAGACCGGAGCGCCGGCAGGCGTGCCTGCGCGCGCTCGGCGCCCAGGCCTGAGTCCCCGACGCCCTGCATGATCAACGTCCTGCACCTCCGCGACACCGACAGGGTCTGCGGGCCGGGGAAGACCATCCTCGAAACCGCCTGCGCCGCCAACCCGCGGGAGTTCCACCACGCGGTGGGCCTGTTCCTGCTGCACGCGGAGCGATCGAACGCCTACGTCCAGGCGCTGGAAGAGCGCGGCGTGGACGTGGTGCCGATCCGCTCCCCCCACCAGTTCGACCCGCGCATCGTCCGCACGATCATCCGCATCGTCAAGGAGCGCCGGATCGACATCATCCACTCGCACGAGTACAAGTCCGACCTGCTCGCGTGGGCCGTGTCCAGGGTGCATCGCGTGCCCATCATGTCCACCGTGCATGGCTGGATCCGCCACAACCTCAAGACCCGCCTCTACATCCGCGCGGGGCAGATGGTCCTCGACCGATTCGACCGCGTGGTCGCCGTTTCAGAGCAGACGAGAGCGGCGGTGATCGCCTGCGGCGTGCCCGAGGACAAGGTGGTGGTCATCCACAATGCGATCGTCACGGAGAACTACCGGCCGGAGGATCAGGCCCCCGGATTCCTCCGGCACCGGTATCGTCTGCCTCGCGACGCCCGGCTGGTGGGCTACGTGGGTCGGCTCAGCCCCGAGAAGGGGCAGCGCGATCTGCTCATCGCGGCGGCCGAGGTGCTTCGCGCGCATCGTGATGTCTGGTTCGTTCTCGTCGGCGACGGGCCGGATCGCGACACCCTGGCTCGCCAGGCCCGGGACACTGGAATCGAGGACCGTGTGCTCTTCACGGGCCATCTGGCGGATGTCCGGCCGGTGTTCCGCGACCTCGACATCGTGGCCCTGACATCGCACACGGAGGGATTCCCGAACGTCATCCTCGAGGCGCTGTGCATGAAGACGCCCGTCATCGCCACCGATGTCGGCGGGGTGCGCGAGATCGTCACCGACGGCGTCACGGGGTTGCTGGTGCCCTCGCACGCGCCCACCCGGATCGCGGCCGGACTGTGCGCGCTGCTCGAGCGCCCCCAGTGGGCGGCCGAGCTCGCCATGGCGGGCCACGATGCCGTGCATCGACGCTTCACCTTCCAGCATCGCGTGGCACGGGAAGAAGCGGTGTGCAGGGAGATCCTGGCCTCGTGGAAGCACTGACCTCACCGGGCGGCCGTTCGGCGGCCGGTATCCGTGTGTGCATGGTGAGCTTCTACTACGCGCCGCGCTACAGCGGCTCGGCCCTCCAGGCACGCAGCTTGAGCCGATATCTGAGACGGTTCGGCGTGGAGCCGTTCGTGGTCTCCGCGAACCTGGACGGCTGCGCGCCTTCCGAGGTGATCGACGACCTTCAGGTCTTCAGGATTCCAGTCGCACGCTCTCCCGACGTTCAGATTCCTTCCTTCTGGCTGTCGCTGTGGTGGTTCCTCGTGCGCCACCGCGACCGGTTCGACCTCGTTCACGCGCACGGGACGCTTCAGCACGGATCGGCGTCGCTGGCTGGCGCGTGGCTGGGCCGTCCGACTATCCTGAAGGTGGCCATGGCCGACAGCGATATCGCATTCCATCGCCAGGGCCACGTGATGGGCTCGCTGAATCGTCTCATGGTGAGCCGGTTCGATCGTTACATCGCCACGACCGAGGACATCGCCGGCGAGTTCGCGCGCCAGGGCCTCGACACGTCGCGCGTGCGGCGAATCCCGAACGGTGTCGACACCGAGTCGTTCCGGCCCGTCGCCGAGCGGGACCGCGCCCGGCTCAGGCGCGAACTCGGCCTGCCCGACGCTCCCCTCGTTGCCTACGTGGGCATTCTGAACCGCCGGAAGAACGTGGATGGCATCCTGCGCATCTGGCGGTCCGTCGTCGCCAACGGCGCGCCCGGCCACCTGATCCTGGTCGGCCCGCCGCCGTCGGACGACGACCCGTTCGGGCATGAGCTGCGCGCGGCGCAGACCGATCCGGTGCTGGCTGGCCGAGTGTCCTGCGTCGGCTTCGTCGAGGATGTCGTGCGATACCTCCAGGCCTCGGACGTCTTCCTGTTCCCGTCCCGGCAGGAGGGGATGCCCAACGTCGTGCTCGAAGCCATGGCCACCGGGCTCCCGGTGCTCGCCTCGCGATCGGCTGGCATCAATACCCTCATTTCCGACGGCGAGAACGGCTTCACGTTCGCGATCGAGGACGAAGCCGCCTTCGCACGCGCGGCCGCCCGTCTGCTGGACAATCCGGCACTGCGGGAGCACGCTGGCGCCGCTGCCCGGCGCACCGTGGAGGCGACGTACTCGCTCGCAGCTGTGGCCGAGCGCTACTGTCACCTGTACCGCGAACTGCTCACGGGCTCGTAACGCCGTGGCGCCCCTTCTTCTGATCGTCCTTGCGGTTCCCGCAGCCTTGCTGTCGATCTTCGTGGCCTACGAAGTGCTCTTCGCGTGCGCGAGCATCCCCTCCCTGCTGCGCGGGCGCGCGCTGGCGCCCACGGGCGGCCCCCAGACCGTACGCCTGGCGGTCATCATCCCTGCGCACAACGAATCCAAGTTGATCGAAGCCACCGTCCGCAGCCTTCTTGGTGCCGACTATCCGGCGGCCCTTCGGGACGTGATCGTCATCGCGGACAACTGCACCGACGACACGGCCGCTCTGGCGCGCGGCGCGGGGGCACTCTGCCACGAACGGCACGACGAGGTGGAGCGCGGGAAGCCCTACGCCCTTCGCTGGATCATCGATCGGCTCGATCTCGATCGTTACGATGGCCTGATCGTCATCGACGCCGACACGGTCGTCGACAAGGGCTTCCTGTCGGCCATGGCCGCGCACCTGGCGCGCGGCGAGGTCGCCGTGCAGGGGTACTTCGGCGTGCGGAACCCGGACGAGACTTGGCTCACCCGTCTGGCCGTCGTGCCCGGGACCATCAAGTACCGCCTGCACTACCCGGGCAAGTGGGCGTTCCGGCTCTCCTGCCCTCTCGCCGGCAACGGCATGTGCTTCGCCGTCGATCTCGTCAGGAAGTACGGATGGACGGCGTTTTCCCTGACCGAGAACTGGGAGTACTACGTCCAGCTCGCGCTGCGGGGCCACGTCGTCGCCCCGGCCGCGGAGGCCGTCATCTGGTCCCAGGTCGCAAGGACCCTGAAACAGGGAGAGACGCAGCGATCGCGATGGATGAGAGGCCGGATCGACACCCTGCGGCGGTACTGGCGACCGCTGCTCGGGCAGGGACTGAGTGAACCCAGCCTGGTGAAACTCGACGCCCTGGTCGAAGTCGCCCGGCCCTCCCACTCCATCCTGATGTCGTGGACCCTGATGTACATGACCCTCTGCGGCCTGGCGCGGATGGGGGGGCTCGAAGGCGCGAACATCCTGCTGCTGGTCGCGGGGGTCATCCTGGGAGCGCAGGTCACCCAGTTTCTCGTCGCCCTTGCCCTCGAGCGTCCTCCTTTGCGAACGTGGCTCGCCCTGTTGATGGTGCCCTGGTACATCGCCTGGAAGCTCGCGGTCAGCATCAAGGGCCTCCGGGCGCTTTCGCAGCGTTCGTGGGTCAAGACGGTGCGGAATTGAAGCGGCCCCTCCGTCCGGCGACGCGGAAGGTGCGCGTGCTGCAAGTCATCGGATCCATGCACATCGGCGGCGCCGAGAACGTCGTCCGACTGCTCGCGGGGTCGATCGATCGGAACCGTTTTACAGTCGGCCTCTGCTGCACGAAGGAATCTGGCGTCATGGCCGAGCGCGTCCGACAGGAGGCTCCGGAGGTCGACGTCATGCTGGCGAAGTCCCCGCCACACGCGCTGCGATACCTCACGCCCCTGGCCGTGCGCCGGGTGTTCACGCAGTTCTCCCCCGACATCGTTCACACACACGGGCGCCCCGCCCTGCTCCACACGGGACCGCTGGCGCTCGCGGGGCAGCTGCCAGCCTGGGTTCACACGTTCCATTTCGGCAACTACGACGCCCTGTCGCCCAGGGCGGTCGCGACAGAGGGCTTCTTCGCCCGTCGCGCCTCGCACCTGGTCGCCGTATCCGACCGGCAGCGTCAGTCCGTGCTCGACCGTCACGGCATCGATCCCGATTGCATCACCACGATCGTCAACGGAGTCCTTCCCAATCCGTACCGTTCCGACCCGGAGGTCGCGGCCAGGAAGCGCGCCGAGCTCGGGCTCTCACCATCGGACTTCGTCGTCGGCACGATTGCCGCGCTGAGCGAACAAAAGGGCGTGATCCATCTGCTGCGGGCCGCGCGCCAGGTGCTCGACGGCGGCGCCAGGGTACGATTCCTGATCGTGGGCGGAGGACCGCTCGAGTCCAGCCTGCGATCCGACGCCCGGGCGCTTGGATTGGGTTCGGACGTGATCTTCACGGGCTGGCGACCGGACAGCCTCGAACTGATGACCGCCCTCGATCTCTTCGTGATGTCGTCGCTCTGGGAAGCCATGCCGATGGCCCTGCTCGAGGCCATGGCCGCTCGACGCGGAATCGTCGTGACGGACGTGGGTGACAACCGGCGGGTCGTCGACGACGGACGGTGCGGGCTCGTGGTCCCGCCGGCCGATGCCGGTGCCCTGGCGGGCGCGATCTCGACCCTCGTGCACGACGCCACCCTCCTGGGCGCGCTCCGGGAGGCCGCCGTGCACCGATACGAGCAGCACTATTCGGTGGATCGCATGGCGACCGCGTACGAGGAACTCTACATGAGGCTCGCCGGCTAGCCATGGCCGCTTCCGCACAGAATGTGGTGTCCGGGCTCCGGTGGGTGGCCCTCATCACGTACTCGAACCGGGTACTCGGGTTCGTCACGACCCTCGTGCTGGCCAAGGTTCTGGCCCCCGAAGACTTCGGCCTCGTCGCGGTCGCCTCGATGCTCATCGAGGTCCTCAGGATCCTCAAGGACGCGGGCTTCTCGGAGGCCCTCATCTATCAGAAGCGTGATGACGGGCCCGCCATCGACACGGCACACACGGTGCTCGTCGGCATGAACGTCGTGCTCTTCCTTCTGGCTGCCGGGCTCGCGCCACTCGCCGCGAGCTTCTACGAGAGCGCCGTCCTGACACCCGTCATCATCCTGCTGTCGTCCAATCTGGTCTGGGATGCCGCCCGGGCGGTCCCGCGAGCCCTGACGCGGAAGGCCGGCCAGTTCCACCGCCTGGTTCTCCCGGAAGTGATTCCGGTCGTGGCCTCGTCGGCCGTGAGCATCTGGATGGCCGTAACGGGCTTCGGCGTCTGGAGCCTGGTGGCGAAGACGCTGATTCACAGCCTGTTCGGAGCCGTGCTCATGGGACGCCTGCTGGAACGCCCTCCGCGCTTCAGGTTCGACGGCGCCGCGGCGCGCGACCTGTTCCACTACGGCAAGTTCATCGCCGGCACGACGATCCTGCTCGTGGCTCTCTACAACATCGACAGGTTCTACGTGAGCCGGGTCGCGGGTATCGCGGCGCTCGGCGCCTTCGAGCTCGCCATGCGGCTCGTGGAGATGCCGGTCAAGGAGTTCAGCTTCATCATCGGCAGCGTCATGTTCCCCGTCTTCGCCAGGACGAACCGCGATGATGGCTCGCTCGCGCGCGCCCTGTTCAGAACCCTGAAGTACACGGGGCTGGTCAGCGTGCCCATGGCGCTGGGGATCGTCGTGTACGGCCCGACGCTCATTCGGACCTTCTATGGCGCACGCTGGGAGCCCACCATCGTTCCCATGCAGGTGCTCGCCGGCTACGCCCTGCTCCGGTCCTTCAGCTCGATCATCTACGATGCCTTCAAGGGCATGGGCCGGCCGGACGTGATGATGCGCTTCACCATCTTCAAGCTGCTGGCGATCGGCGTGTTCGGCATCCCCGCGTTGATCAACTACGGTCTCGTCGGGATCGCCACCCTGATCGCCGCAACCTATGCCGTGACCTTCGTCATGGAGTTGTGGACCATCACTCGACTCCTGCGGGTGGACCTGCTGTCGAGCGCCGGCCTCATGATCCGACCGCTGGTGGCGTCGGCGGTGGCGATTCCGGGTGTGTACCTGGCGTGGCAGTGGTGGCACGGGATCGTATCGTCGTGGCACCTGGCCGTGATCATCCCGCTGACGATGCTGCTCCATCTCGCCAGTGTCTGGACACTCGATCCCCAGGTCGTTCGCGACCTGAGGCGTCTGGCCGGCTCGCGGTAGCGCGATGCAGATGCCCTTCAGCCGTATCAGGACGGTCCTCGCCAGGCGGCCGCTCGTCGTCGGCGTGCTGCTCGGCATGAGCCTGCTGCTCGCCCTCCGCGCGTGCGTCAACCAGACGCTCGTGGTCGATCGGCTCGTCCGGCCGCTCGAGCGACCGGACACGCAAGGGCGCGCCGACGTGATCGTGGTGCTCGGGGCCGGCGTCACGCAGTTGTGCACGCCCAACCAGCACGGCACGCAGCGCGTGCTGCTGGCGGCGCAGCTCTACCATGAAGGGCGGGCGCCGATGATGCTCATCTCTGGCGGACGCCCGGGCGGCTCCCCCTGCACGGTCGCCACGGCCATGCGGCAGCTGGCGATTCGGCTGGGCGTGCCCGCCGACCGCATCAGGGTGGAAACCTCGTCCACCTCGACCTGGGAGAACGCGCTGCGGAGCGACGCCGTCCTCAGCGTTCTCGGGGCGCGGCGAATCCTGCTCGTGACCGACCGCGTCCACTCGCG
Source organism: Vicinamibacterales bacterium (assembly GCA_050249615.1). Taxonomy (GTDB): domain Bacteria; phylum Acidobacteriota; class Vicinamibacteria; order Vicinamibacterales; family UBA2999; genus VFZN01. Next base: position 14,694 of record JBFWQE010000015.1, on the reverse strand, counting down.
GAGGGCCGAAGCATGCTTCCTTCGGTTTGGGTACGAGGTCGAGCGGGCGTCCGTGCCCGTGCAGCTCGGGCATGCGGACAACATGGCGCTGCTGCAGATGGGCCTGCGGGAGGCAGCGGCCCTTGCGTATTACGTGGCTCGCGGATTCGTCAGCAGCCGACCGGAGACGCGCGCCAAGGTGGCCGCGGTGGAACGACCAGGCACGGTCCGGCCGCCCGCCGGTGGCGATCGGCGTGAAGGTCCGGTCGTGATACTCGGCGCTTCCTACGCCAAGGGATGGAATCCCCCGAGCGATGCCGCCCTCAGCTTCGTCAACAGGGGCGTCGAGGGCCAGCAGTCCTTCGAGCTGCTCCAGCGCTTCGATGCCGATGTGACCGCGCTCCAGCCCCGCGCCGTCATCCTCTGGGGGTTCATCAACGACGTCTTCCGGTCACCGCGGCCGACCCTCGACGAGGCCCTGGCCAGGGCGCGTGAAAGCTACCTCACCATGGTGGACCTGTCCCGCGAGCGCGGCGTCACGCCGATCATCGCCACCGAGGTGACGATGGGGCAGCGGCCTGGCCCACTGGAGGCCGCCCAGGCCCTGGTCGGGCGGCTGCTTGGCAGGCAGTCCTATATGGACTATGTCAACCGGCACGTGCTCGACACCAATCAATGGCTCCGCGAGGTCGCGTTCACACGGGGTCTCCTGCTCCTGGACCTGGAGGCAGCCTTGTCGAACGGCAATGGGCAACGCCGCAGGGCGTACACGGCCGCCGACGGCAGCCACATCACGGCCGAGGGTTACGAGGCTCTCACGCAGTACGCGCTGCCGCTGCTCCGCGATCACCTGGCTCGCCCGTCGCCTCCCATGTCGGAACGGTGACCTGAACTTACACACTTGCGCGGGCGAGGACTCGCCTGTGCGCCCGGATGGGGGTGAATCGGGGGGTCTTCGACCCGACTCTATACGACAGGATGGATTAACAATACGGCTTGGCGGGATGGCGCGCTTTTCGCTTACGATGGCCCCGGACCACGGGCTACAGCCATTGGGCGACCTGGGGTTCTCCAGATCAACTGTCCGCACCAACTCGAGCACGTGTAATTGCCATGAAGCCCTTGACGCCGTGTTTCCTGGTCGGCTTGCTGCTGATCCCAGCCGTCGCATCCGCGCAGACATGGCTGACGGTGGACTTCCAGGACAGCCTGCCGTTCACCGCCACCGTCCACACCCCTGGCGACACGGGCCACAACATCAGCCACATCAACTCGCCAGGGTCCTGCGCGCCGGGTGTGTTCTGGAATTACACCCGCGTCGCTCCAGGGCCGGCAAACGGCGGCTACAACAATCGGGGGCACGTCCGCTACACGTGGTGCGACTACGATGTCTCGCGTTCGGGCGACGCATCCCAGACCGCGGGCTTCATCGTGGGGCCGGGGTATCTCTTCGAACCGGGCGGAACCGGGCGGCGGGGTATGAACAACTGGCCCACGACCTTCTATGGCCGTCTTCGCATCTACATCGAGCGGCCGATGCTGATCCACCCGAACGGCGGGGAGCGCCGCCGGCAGTTGAAGTTCTTCCTCTGGCACTCCAATGTCTACGACGGCGATCAGCGCGTGATCGCGTTTCTCGAGAACGGCCAGAACTGCGGCCAGTCCGATGCCAGCCACTCGTGCTTCACACTGCAGCGCAACATCAATCACTACACGGACAGCGCCACTGTCGCATTGGCGGTCGGCACGTGGCACCATCTCCAGTTCTCCTGGAGGCACGGGCCGCAGGGCGTCTCCTATGTCAAGGTCTGGCGGGACAACAACGACTTCTCGAATCCGACGGCGCAGGACACCGCTCTCACGGGCGTTCCGTCGCGGCCGGGAGGCACGTCGGAATGGGTCAAGGACAATGTGGGATACGACGAAGGCCTGAACCTGGGCAACGCCGCCAACCAGGGCACGCGCTTCGCGGAGGACTTCGTCTATCGCATGATGGACTTCCAGATCGGGGGCACGTTCGATTCCACATGGTCCACGGGCGCGGTCGTGTGGCCCACCGCCCCGAGAAACCTGCGCGTCAATCCGCCCCCGGACTGAGCCCGCCGGGTTCGGCGTCACTCACCGTCCGGGCCTGACGACTTGCCGTCCAACAGCGCTGGCGTGTCCTCGAAGTGCAGGTACCGCGGGTGCGGCAGCAGGCCCTTGCCCGTGTAGACGTCGAGCCCGAACAGCGCCATGATCGCGGACACCTGAGCCGCGTCTTCGGCACTCACCTTCGCCTGCCACTTCGTCACCAGGTACCGCCGTCGCCGTTGTTCGTCGGCCTCGGTCATCATCGCACGGGTCTCCACGGACGACATGGCGATGTTGGTCGATGGCTGCCCGAACGCTCGGAGCATGGCACCGCGATCGGGCAGTGACAGGCGCTCCATCAGCAGGTCACACGACCGATCGGGGTTGAGTGCCAGCTCTTCGTACGTGACGAAGAGGCCGTCGAAGTCGGCGTGCTTGAGTGGGATCAGGTTCTCGTAGCACCAGGACACCGTGCCGCGTTGCAGGTGGCTGCCCGTGGCGCCGATGCGCTTCAGCTCACGGAGCTCGGGGCCGTCGCCGATCAGCCGATCGTAGTAATCGGACGCCAGGAACAGCTCGAGACGGGGAAACACACGCCGGGACACCGTGGTCGGGATGGGATGCCGCAACAGGTAGACCACCTGCCCCCGACACTCGCGCGCAATGCGGCCGATCAAATGCTCGATCTCGTGGATCTTGAACACGATGCGGTTCGTGAGCCACCGATGATGGGGCCGGAACGGCGGCGGGTTCATGAAGCGGTACTCACCCTGCGCCAGGCCGTTCAGGTAGCGCACGATTCGGTCGGAATCACCCGTGCCGGGCATCACGCTCTCCCAGTCCGGGAACAATCCCGTCCGTTGCACGTTCTGCCGCCGGATGTTGAGGGGCTCGTCGTAGTACTTGATGCCGGGCTGTGACGCGATGATCTCCATCACCCACGTGGACCCGCCCCGGGCCGTCGCGAACAGGAACACGTTCGGCTGGTCGCCCTGCCGGTGAACGTTGCTGACGGCCTTCACCGCGTACTTGAGCCGCTGCCCGAAGGTCAACGCACGCTCCTCATCCCGAAACGCCGCCTGCACGTCAGCGCTCATCACCACTCGTTGAAGACACCCCTGATCCCGGCGTGCGGAGTGCGTCCGCGGTGCTGGCGGTCTGCAGAAGGCCGTCAGCCACGGCGTCGGCGACGAGCCGATAGCCCTCGGGATTGAGGTGTGCGTCGGGACCCTGCGGCAGAAAGAGATCGCGATCGCCGCTCCCCCGCTCTTCCCAGAGCCGGAAGCCATCCACATACGAGATCCCGAGCGCATCCAGGTATCGCCGCGCAGCGACGGCAAACGGATGCTCGCTGGATCTCGGGCGATTCACGATCGAATTCACGGGGAGAATGACGACGAAGGTCGAGAACCCGTGCTCCCTGCCCAGCGCCAGCACGGCCCGGTAGAATTCCTCGATCGGCCTCCATTCCTCGGGCGCCAGACCCCGCTCGAGCATCTCGTCGTACGCGCGGCCGTAGGCGCTCGTGCCGTCGGCAGTGGTGGCCCGGCTGACCAACCGCCGAAGGGAGAACAGGAAGGCTGACCGTGACGAGGTCCAGGAGGCCAGCCTTCGGACGACGCCTCGGTTGTCGTCCATACGATCCCACACGAAGTACCCGTCCGGAGTGAGCACGCTCGGGGCCTCGGCCGCCGTCCCGGTCGTCATGAAATCGTTCCAGTACAGGCCGTGCACGACGATCGCCGGCTTCAACCGTGAAACCGAAGCCCGCAACAGATCGAGCTCCTGCGAGACGCCGTAGCTGATGGTGCCGGCGTTGATGACCGACACGGCCTGTCCGGCCCGTTCCCGCAGCCGCGTTTCCAGCCGGGCTGGCCAGGTTTCCGTGTCCCGGACTCCCAGACCGAAGGTGAACGAATCACCGAGGGCGAGCACAACCGGGCCCTCGCCCCGGGCCTGATCACCGGCGTCGTTCCGGCGGAATCCGCGATCGTCCACCGTGACGGGCGCCCCGTAGCTGTACGCCGCCTGCCCGGGCATCAGCGTGAAGCGCCGCTCGGGATGGGGAAGATATCGGACCTCGGGCGCGGTCCTGCGGAGCGGCAACGTGACGAACGCCCGCAGCACCAGCTCGCCGACCGTGACCGAGACCACGCCGGCCACGACGAGCGCGACGAGATTCCCGAGAATCCGTCGTGTGCCCATCTCAGCCTTCAGAACTGCCGGCGCATGCTGGTGGTGCGCCGGTGGCCTTCGGCGCGCTCCCTCCAGAATCCTGTCGCGCCGCGCTCGTGCCGCAGCGAATCTCCGCTCATTGCCCGCTTGACCGCCCCGACCGGCGTGATCACCAGGAGATACATGACGCCCATCACGATCGGGGTTGTGACCTTCGAGATGAGGTGCGCGAGGCGCATCCACGCGCGCTCGACCGGACCAAGGCTCGCAGGCACGAACACTCCGGCCGCGGCCAGCGTCAGGCCCAGGGCCGCCAGCACGGCGGCGACGGGCCCATGATCCCTCCACCATGCGATTCCCGAAAAGACCAGAAACGCACCACCAACCGTGAACGCGAAGCGCCGGCCCTGTGCAATCGTCAACCCGGCGCGGGTTTCCTCTGCCATTTTCGCTCTCCACCCCGTCTGTGAGTCACCCATGAAGAATGCCCGTTCCGCGGTCACCGTTGCCTCGACCACGTCGCGTCGAAACTGGTGGCAATCTCGAAGTCGTCGAGATCCCACGACGCGTCGGCCTCGAGTTCGTCCGAGTAGTACCCGCCGACGTGCCACTCGCTGTTCATCCCCCCGCGCTCCATGATCCAGGGCTCCGAGAAGACATGTTGGCTCGTCGGCCGCGCGTAGTCGTTGTTGTTCACCCAGAGCCTCACGAACGCCCGGCCAGCCGGTCCCATCCTCCACGACCACTGCACGTCTTCCCACTCCCCGGTCCGCAGGACGGAGCCTGCACACTGATCTCCGATGTTCTTGGAGATGCGCACGGCCGTGTACCGCGCCTGAGGGAAGCGCCGGCTGCTGGCGACACAGGGCTCGCTGGCACCCGTGTTCGTCAGGTGAAGCATGAGCCGGTGGTCGCCGTCGTGGTGCCCGCCATTCGTGATGAGCCACTTGTTGGTGGCGGTGTTCCCCGTCATCTCCGGGTCCGGCCGCATCGGTTGCACGATTCGAATGCGCACCCGGCCGAAGTACTCCGCTTCTTCCTGCCACTCGTCTGGCGGCTCGATGCCCGACCCGCGGAAGTAGAAGCCGGCGTTGTCCTCCCACTTCTCTCCTGGAGGGCCCGAGTTGGCCACCTTGTACTCCCACCAATGAAACCGCACGTGTCCGCCCGCGCCCGGCAGGCCAGCCTGGGGCTCCCAGTCCCACAGGTGGCCGCGGGCCTTCGGGCCTCGCCGGTCGTGCTGACGCAGGTCCACCTTCGTGCCGCGCCAGGTCGCCAGCTGGTACGGTGGAGCATCGAAGTCGATCCGACCCAGCACTGACGTATCCGCGCCCCCCTGGCCGAGGGCGAGCCCGACCAGGGTCAACCCGCACGCGACGCCAAGCCGTCCGAGCATGTCAGCACGTCCCTTCGCATCGGGCGGCGAGCGCCGCTCGGCGCACTTGCGCCAACGCCCGCTCGCCGCTGCCGTCCGCGCCACGCAACCTGCAGCTCATCGTCCCGCCTGCCGGCCTCGCCGGCCTCTTCCAGGCTGGCGCGCCATCGGGCCGCGCGGCCCTGGTCTCCCGGGATGCGCCTCGTCATCACCGCGGGATTCCCTTACGCCTCGTTCCGCGCGTGCGGAGCGCTCTGCGCGCGAATCCTGGAAACCAGACTCGTCACGGCTCGGTCGATGCGCTCGTAGCAGGCTTCGAAGTCTGCGCGCGGCCTCGAGAAGGGATCGGCGATGTTGTACCTCTCGTACCCCTTCGCTGCCCGGCCGTCGAGCAGCGACAGCAGCACCAGCCGACGAGCCGCGTCCGGGTACGATGCGCGCAGCGCCTCGAGCTGCGCCGCCTCCATGACAACGATCAGGTCGTGCCGCTCGACGAGGTCGCGGGTCAACGTCTGCGGACGATGAGCGGACAGCGACAGCCCATAGGCTGCCGCGACGTCACAGGCGTTCTCCGGGGGCCGCGCCCCCTGTGTGGTCCGAATACCGGCCGAGGCGCACCGGACTCCGGCCAGGTTGGCATCGTCGAGCCGGCGTGCAGCGAGCACGGCCGCGAACGGACTGCGGCAGATGTTACCAAGGCAGACGAACAGAACGGACTCCACCCTGTCGGGCAGCGGGGGGTTGTTCAGCGCGGCGCCCCTCAGGCTCCACGCGAGATCCCGGAGGGGACGCTTGAGTGCCATGGTCACGGGGTTCGTCAGAAGCGCGGTGACGGCACGCGCGCCCAGGGAGCGCGGTCGCTTCGCCATCGTCTGCGGCTCCGCCACGCTGGTCACGACACCGCCTCGACCCGCATCTCCCCGGCCAGCGCACGGAGCACGCCCCGGTCCACCTTCCCGGCCCCCGGCAGCTTTGGCAGCTCCTTCTGCCCGATGACCCGCGCCGGGACCTTGTAGACCGCGAGTCGGGCGGCGCAGAACGCGCGCAGGGCACTCTCCGCCACCGGCTCCCGAAGCGCCACGAACGCCACCGGCGCCTCGCCCAGGAGGGGATGCTGCGCCGCCACGACCGCCGCTTCGATCACGGCGGGATGCTCGTGCAGCACGTCCTCGATCTCCTTCGCGCCCACGCGATGGGCCCCAATCTTGATCATGTCGTGCCGGCGCCCGACGAGGTAGAGATACCCCTCTTCGTCCGCGTATCCGAGGTCTCCGGTCCGGTAGCCCTCGGGACCGAACCGCTCGGCCGTTTCCTCCGGGTTGTTCCAGTACCCGGCCGAGATGTTCTCGCCGCGCGCGACGAGCTCGCCCGTCTCGCCAGGCTTCGCCTCCTCGCCCGACTCGCTCATCACCACGACTTCGACGCCAGGAATCGCGCGCCCAACGGAGCCGAGCTTGCGCAACAGGTCCGCGGGCGGAAGATAGGTGAGCCGGGCCGCCGCCTCCGTGGCGCCGTACATCACGTAGAAGTCGGCCTTCGGGCCCCGCTCGAGCCATTGGGCGATCTGCGCTGGCGACATCCCGCCTCCCGCCTGGGTCACGTAGCGAAGATGCGGCAGCGGCACCTCCTCCAGGTTCGAGCGGTGGAGCAACAGCGCGAAGGTGGACGGCACGCCCGCAAAACCAGTCACCTCGTGTTCGCGCATGCCCTCGAGCACCACGTTCGCAAAAGCCGCGCGGTTCTCGATCGCGAGCGATCCGCCGACCGCCAGGTGCGTGTGCAGGAGCGACAGGCCGTAAACGTAGTGGAATGGCAACACGCACATCACGCGGTCCTTGGCCGTCAGTCTCAGATAGCTGACGATGGAACGCGCATTGGACACGAAGTTGCGGTGCGAGAGCATCACGCCGCGGGGAACACCGGTGCTGCCCGAGGTGTAGATGATCGCGGCAAGGTCCGTCTCAATGCCGCCAGGGGGTAACGGCTCGGTCGGGCAATCGAGGAGCGCGCGGTGCAGGCCCTCGGGGCCGGTTGCGTGAGCCGGGCTGGCGACGAACATGGCCGGCACGGGCGCTGACGCCGGGGCTGACCAGCCTTCGCCAGGGCTACGGCGGTCGGCCGAAGCATCAGCGGCGGCGGAAGTCCCGGCGCTCCGCACGGGTAGCGCATCAGTCCTCCCCATCGCGCGGGCGGCACCGGCATCGACGACGCACAGCCGCGGCGTGCAGTCGTCGATGGCATGTTGCAGGCGGTCGCTCCGCGCTCCGCCGGGGAGCGGCACGGCGACCGCGCCGGCCTTCAGCGCGCCCAGATAGGCCGCCACCATGTCGACGCCGTTGTCGAGTGCGATGACAACCCGGTCCCCGGCTGCCACGCCGTTGCGATGGAACAGGTGCCCGAAGCGATTGGCGCTCCGGTCCAGCTCCGCGTAGGTCGTCCAGCGCGCAGGCTCGATCAGCGCCGGGGCCTGCGGCGTGCGGGCGGCCCACTCCTCGACGAACTGGTGCAGCAGCATGGTCAGGACGCGTTCACCTCGGTGGACACGCGGTCGACCACGGTCCGGATCACCGGCGGCGCCGCCGCCTGCGGCCTTCGCCGGATGAACTGCTCGTGCACCAGCTGCGTGGACACCACTCCAACCACGCCCATGTTGTCGGCGTTCGAGAACTGTCCATTCGCCGCGCGCGACGCGCACTTGGCCATGAGCTGCTGCACCGCGTTGGGGTCGAAGCAGCCCGCGTCCCTCACCGCCGCCGGAGTGGTAACCTCCGCCAGCCACGCCTGCGCCTCCGCGGTCGCAAACGACAACGCGTCCGGCGCGCGATAGGGCTGCTTGGGCCGTTCGAGGATGGACGGCGGCAGCAGGTCGGACGCCGCGCGCTTCAGCACGTGCTTCTCGTCCAGCACCCGAAGCTTGTAGGCCGGCGGCAGCGACTCGGCCAGGGCTGCCACGCGCCGATCGAGGAAGGGGAAGCGTCCCTCCACCGAGTGGGCCATCAGCATGCGATCACCCTGCGACGAGAGGAGATAACCCGATAGCAGGGTGTGAACCTCGAGATACTGATCCTGTGCCAGCGGTGTCCATCGCGAGAACTCGGGCGGAAGCCTCGACAGGAGCGCGCCTCGCGCGTCCACGTGCGCCGCACGCTCGCGCAGGTCAGGTGAGAAGAGTCGCTTCAGGGCACTCGTGCTGCTCCACCGGGGCTCGTGACCGAAGCCGGGGGCGAAGCGCCTCTCGAGCCCTCGACCGAAGAACTGGCGCGCGACGGCCAGCTGCGCCACCGGCGAACGCTCCAGATACGGGTAGAGACGCGCCAGGAGCCGCGACCGCCACTTCGACGCCGGTCGTGCGCCCCAGAAGCGGCGAATCTTCGCCTCGCGGAACAGGTCGTATCCCGCGAACATCTCGTCGGCGCCTTCGCCGGTGAGCACGACCTTGATGCCGGCGTCGCGCACCAGCTTCGAGAGGAGGTACAGGGGCGCCGGCGCCGTGCGGAGCACGGGGCGCTCCGTGTGCCTGACGACGTCGGGAAACACGCGGGCGATGTCGCTCCGCGATACCACGACCTCGTGGTGCGCGCTCCCCAGCCGCTCGGCCATCGCCCGCTGGAACGTGGTCTCGTCGTACTCGGCGTCCTCGAAGCGCAACGAGAAGGTGGAGAACTTCGAGCCCTTGGCGCGCAGGCCCAGCGCCGCCGTCAGCGAGCTGTCCAGCCCGCCGGAAAGGTAGCTCCCGACGGGCACGTCGGCACGCAGCATCCGCAGGCTCGTCGCCTCCGACAGCGCCTCCCGCACTTCCTCCGCGGCATCGTCCAGCGTGCCCGTGTAGCAGCCCAGTTCCCCCAGCGGGAAGCCCGGCTCGTAGGAGCTGTAGCGGCGGACGCTCGTCGGCGTGTAGACGCACACCGTGCCTGGCTCGATCTCCTGGATGCCCTCGAACACCGTCTGCGGGGCGACGGGACACCAGAACGTGAACACCTGATCCAGCCCGGCCGGGTCGAAGCGCCGCGGCAGGGACGGAACCGCCGCGAAGAGCGCCTTCACCTCGCTGGCGAACAGCACGCGCCCGTCGTGCTCGGTCACGTAGAGCGGACGCACGCCGAACGGGTCGCGGGCCAGCACCAGCTCGCTTCGCTCGCTGTCCCAGAGGCCCACCGCCCACTGGCCATTGAAACGGCGAAACGCGTCCGCGCCCCACTCCTCGTACGCGTGAACGATGACCTCGGTGTCGCTGCGGGTGCTGAAGGTGTGGCCGCGGAGGACGAGCTCGTCCCGCAGCTCGACATAGTTGAAGATCTCGCCGTTGAAGGCAATCCAGAGGACGCCGCGCTCGCTTGTGAGGGGCTGCTGTCCCGTGACCAGGTCGATGATTGACAGGCGCGCATGTGCGAGGCCCGCACGGCGGTCGCGGTAGAGGCCGAACTCGTCCGGGCCGCGATGGCGCAGCGCGCCCGCCATCACCCCGAGCTGATCGAGGTCAGGCGGCGGGAGATCCGCGCGCCGATTCATCACGCCGGCGATGCCGCACATGTCAGGTCAGGTGCGAACGGGTGCGGACAGGTGCGGCAGGTGCGGACGGGTGCGGACAGGTGCGGGCAGGTGCGGGCAGGTGCGCAGGGTGCTGGCGCACGAACCGTCACTCGCAGATCGCTGGAGGTCGGCCGTGGCAGCATGCCGACAAACGCGCCGTCGGCCGCCACTCGGCCTGTTTGAGCTCGCGAATGCAGGCGAGTTGGCCTCGGTGCCTGTGAACGCCAGAGGCGCGTTTGACCGGCCAACCGACCGGTCTGCGGGGGACGGCTCGTGCGTCGGCACCCTTCTAGCCTTTGATCTCGGTAACAGGCTCCACCAGCAGCGGCCTCGCATGCAGGTACGCCGTCGTCCGGCGCTTCTGGTCGATGTCACGATACACGCGGTCCACCTGCTCGGCTGTCAGGCCAATTGCCGCGGCGACATCCGCGGCGGGGACACTGTGGTTGCGGCCGTACAGGCACAGATCCATTTGCGAATACGGCAGCGCGAAGTAGAACTCCTCTTGTGTCTGCGGCAGCGAGAACGTGTCGGTCGTCGGCGGGCGACGACGGATCTCCTCCGGGACACCGACGTACTCGGCCAGCGCGTAGACCTGCGACTTGTAGAGGTGCGCGATGGGTTTCAGGTCCGCTGCGCCGTCACCGAGCTTCACGAAGAATCCCTGGTCGTACTCGAGCCGGTTCGGCGTGCCGGCAACGGCGTAGTTCAACCGGTCCGCGTGGTAGTACTCCATCATCTTCCGCACGCGCTGCTTGAAGTTGGTGGCAGCGATGATCTGCAGGTACGCCGCCGGCGACATGCGCGAGGTGCGCCGTTCGCCGCCCGGGCTCTCCACCGTCAGCTCCGACACGTTCAGCCGGTCGTTCTCGAGAATCGACGGCAGCGTGATCTTGTGACGGTCGTGCTCGCCATAGTCCGGGAACACCATGCGGATCGCCTCGATCTGCCGCCGGTAGCAGCCAGCCGCCTCGAGAATGGGCGCGATGTCCTCCAGCAGCGTGGGCACGCCAAGCTTCGAGCTGAGCATGCGCCCGAGCTGTTCCGACTCCGGAGACGAGGCGCGTTCCGGCATCAGCAGCACCTGAACACGGTCCGGGCCAAGCGCCCGTGCGCACAGACACGTCACGACCGAGCTGTCGATGCCGCCCGACAGCCCGACCACGACGCCGCGGCGCCGGAGCTCGGTCACCTGGCGGCGGATCGCCTGCTCGATGGCTTCGGCTGTCTTCTGGGGATCGATGGCCAGAACGGAGGCGGAGAAGTTGGACACGGAAGCCTTTTCAGCGATGCGCGGAGCGGCGGTCGCGGAATCTGCGAATCACGGATGATGGATCCAGGTGGAAGGCACAGCTTCGCCCCCTCACTCACAGAGCAATTCCCTTTCCCGTGCGCGGCCGTTCAGGCACGGGAGGACATTGCCGACAAGTCGTTGTTCTGAAACAACTTATGGAGCGCACACCGGGGCGGAGCCAAGGGGGGAGCAGGCCGAAATGCCGTCTCGATCGAGGACTTTTGTCCGTGGCGGTCGAAACAACGATGTCAGTTCCGCCCTTGCGTGGTGGCAAGAGAGGTTCTGGCCGGAATGCGGGACTGCGACTTCGATTCAGCTGGCGCGGACTCCGTCACCGCCCGTCCCGCCTTGCGAGAGCGGAAGCGGAAGCTGAGTGCGATGAGCACGGCGCCGAGACCCAGGAGTGCCGACGGCTCAGAAGCCTGAGATGCCACGTCGAGCCACGGACGCACTGATTCGGCAAATGGGGGAAGCATTGTCCTTTGACCTACACCCGGCTCGATAGCAATCGCCGATCCAGCGCCGGCGGGAGATCGCGATGCGCTCCGAGGCCCGGGAAAGAGGAAGCATCTCCTCGGACGATTCCGCCGATCGCTATGACAGCACGCGACTAAGCGGTCGGGTACGGGTAACTCTCGAACGCTTGACTTCGTTCATTTGGAAGCCTTTAGTCACCCTTCCAGCAGACTGGTTGCTGGCCAAGCCAAGCGGACCCCTCGAACCTCATCGTTCTCGGGAGGTCAGCTCGCACCCGTACCGCCGGAGGAAGCTGATGAACTTTCGCTGATCCGACGCCGGCATGTTCAGCAGGCGCACCAGCGTGGCGTAGTTGCCCCGCGCGGCGTCCAGCCCGCGGCGTACCAGGTCGCGCACGTCGGTCCGCGTGATCTCCCGCTGCATGAACATCGGGTAGACGGCGGACCAGAAGCTCTCGCCGCTCTGCACGAGCCGCATGAACAGGTCCTCGCCGACCGTCAGGCGCCGTTGCCGGGCAGCCCTGGCGCCCGGGCGCCGTGGGCGGATGCCCACCGGCAGGTCCTCGGCGCCAATCACCTCCGAGCGCGCCGACATCACCAGGCGCTCGACGACCTGGCGGAGCTCCCGCACGTTGCCGGGCCACGAGTACGACTCCAGCGCGTTGTGTGCCTCGAGCGTGAACGTCACGGCACGCCTGTCGCTGCCCGTGATCGCCACCCGCGCGAAGTAGTCCACCAGGACGGGGATGTCGTCGCGACGCTCCCTCAGGGAGGGTGCGAACATCTCGCTCGCCCCGAGGCACGATCGCAGTTCCTCCCGGAACAGCCCCTCGCCCACCCGCGCATCGAGCCGCGCGCTCGTCGTCGCCAGGATGCGCACGTCCGAGGGCGTGCCTGCGCCGAACGTCCCCACGCGATGCACCTCGCCGCTCTCGAGGAAGCGAAGGAGGAGGCCCTGCGTGCGCGGCGTCATTTCCTCCACGTCCTCGAGCAGCACCGTTCCGCCGTGCGCGATATCCAGTACGCCCATCCGGTCGCTTGACGCGCCGACGACGCTGCCCTTGACGCAGCCGAAGAGCTCGGTTTCGAGGAGCGTTTCGGGGAGGCGCGCGCACGGCACCGCGACGAAGGGGCCCGAGGCGCGGCCGCTGGCCGCGTGCACGGCCCTGGCCAGGAGCGATTTGCCCGTCCCCGGCTCGCCGGAGATCACCGCTGGCGCGTCGGTCGCCGCCAGGCACGCGATGTCGTGCCGCACGCGGCTGAAAGCGGCGCTGTGCCCGATGAGAGGGGGAAGCACGGACGGTGTGTCCGGTTCGGGCACACAGTCATACAGCTCGGCAGCAGCGAAACCCTTCTCCATCGGCGGTGCGCGGTGACGACGGTGCAAACCCACCGCCACCTGCCCTTGCCGTATTGACCCTGCGCTCTAGATCCCGCTATTGCAATCACTTGCGCGTTACACGCACGTTTCTGCACACACCGCTCGTGATCTCCATTTATGGGTGTGTTCGACCGGGCCGCTCCCAAAAGTCTCGGCCGTAAGTGACTTCGCTACTTCCTGAGCGTCAGCCCCGCCAACTCGGCCACCGCACCCCCCGTGGTCTGCGCAGCATTCAACCCGAGACGAAAATCCTTGTCGCTGTACGTGGCAAACACGTCGGTCGGCTGATGCCAGTGCGGGTTCCATCCGTTGCCGGTGTGGACGCCGCGCTCGTTCTCCCGGAGGCTGATGGCGGGCACCAGGTCCATGAACGGCGTGGAGTCGGTGTTGGTCATGTGCGGGCCGACCTGCGCGGGGTAGTCCGTGGCGTACAGCTCGTTGGCGCGGTGGAAGAAGAACGCCAGCTTCATCGCTTCGTCCGCGAGCTTCGCCGTGGACTGGAACTCGATGTTCACGTCGGCCTCGGGACGCTGCTCGGGGTTGAGCGTGCCATCGGCGCGTGGCATGCCGTGGTCCCACATCATCATGTCGTGCTGGATCATCCCGAGCCACTTCGGTTCGGGGTACCGGCCGGATCCAGGCGGGTCCTCCTTGCCCTGCAGCGCGCGGCGCTGCTCCACGTACGCGCGCGCGCCGTTCAGGCCCGTCTCCTCGTTGTTCCACAATGCGAAACGGATGGTGCGCTCGGTGACGACGTCCGGCATGCTGAAGATGCGCGCAAGCTCCATCACCAGCGCCGTGCCCGATCCGTTGTCGTTGGCCGCCTCGCCCCAGCCGTGGCCGTCCATGTGGGCGCCGATGATGTACATCTCGTTCGGGAATTTCGAGCCGACCTTGGTGCAGTAGACCTGCTCACGCGGGCCGTTCTTCGCTGGCTCGGAGTTGAGCGCGCGCAACTTCTCGTCGGGCTGCTTCATCGGGTCGTTGTTCACGCCGGTGGGCGCGCGCTGGCCGCGGGGCCGGCCGCCGCCGGAGATGCGAGGCACGCTGCCGGGTGGCGGCGGCGGCTGGCCCCCGCCGCCGCCCGTGCGCGGCTGCGGCGGAGGCGGGTCGTAGACGTACTGCATCCGCTCGGTCGGGCAACCGTAGCTTTTCAGCTGCGCCTCGATCCAGTCCTCGGCCTTCCGGTTCCGCTCCGTACCCTGTCGGCGATCCCCGAACTGGGTCAGGCATTTGACGGTGGCCTTGTAGTTCTCGTGACTGAGCCGCGAGTTGTGGGTCGCGTCATCGGCTACCTGCGTCGGCGGCGGCACGGTCGGACCGGACTGGGCCGAGAGCGAAGCAACGCCCAGGATCAGGGCAGCAACGCTGGTGAGAAGAACACGCATGGCAGGGCCTCCGAGGGGGGATT
>JBFWQE010000014.1:0-61525 GCA_050249615.1 Vicinamibacterales bacterium | reverse complement strand
GCTGCACCGCCGCTGCCATGACACGCGCGCGGAGGCTCCGGCCCGGCTCCCGGTCTCCCGCCCGCAACGGCCCTCGGCCAGATGCCACCAGCACTGCGCCCACGGTCAACGCCGCCGCCAGGCTCGAAGGCAAGTGCGTGGCGAGCGCAGGCTTCGCGTACGAGAGCAATCCGATCGTGAAGGCCGCGCCGACGGCTGCCACCGGGCCATACCCGAGCCGAGCCAGCAGCATCGCGGTGAGCGCGCCGGCGATGGCCGAGAGGCACGCGGCCGCGGCCGCGGCGCGATGGAGAGGATTGCCAATCGGGGCAGACGAGAAGACGTCGATCGACCTCAGGCCGATGGCGGTTGGAACCGCGGAAGGCCAGGCCGGCGCCAGGTTCGCCGACGACAGCACCACCGCCGCCATGCCGGCCAGCGCCAGGCCGCCGCTCACGGCGGCGGCGCTCCGTGCCGTCATGGGCCGCGATTATAATCCGCCCCCAGCCGTGCCCTTCGCCGCGCGCGCGTCGCTGCCGCCCTTCCAGCCCGTACGGAGTGCCGGGGTTTCAGCCCCGGCGTCCCTCGCGGCGGCGGCGCTTGCCGCGGCGCTGGTGGCCGCGGCGCGCTCGGCCGCGTTCGTCGTCTGGCCTCATGCCGCCTTCGACTCCGACCAGGCCATTGTCGGGCTGATGGCGAAGCACCTGGCCGAGGGCCGCGCCCTGCCCGTGACCTTCTACGGCCAGACCTACATGCTCGCGGTCGAGGCGTATCTCGCGGCGCCGCTGTTCGCGATTGGCGGCGCGTCGGTGCCGCTCCTGAAGCTGCCGCTCCTGGCGATCAACGCCGCGGTCGCCGCACTCCTGGTGGTCCTGCTCGCGCGGGAGGCCCGGCTGCACCCGGCCGGGGCGCTGGCCGCGAGCGGGTTCTTCACGCTCTCCACGCCGATCACGAGCGCGTATCTCGTGGCCGCCATGGGCGGCAGCGTCGAGCCGTTCCTGTACGTGCTGCTCATCTGGATGACGCGCCGCCGGCCGCTCCTCTGCGGAGCGGTGGCGGGGTTGGGCTTCCTGCACCGCGAATTCAGCCTCTACGGCTTGACGGCGGTCATCGCCATCGCCGTCGGGCGCGAGTGGCGGGAGTGGCGCGCGCTGCTGCCGCGCACGCTCGCCACGCTGGCCGCCTTCGCGACGGTGCTGGCCCTGGGCAACGCGGCCATCCGGTACGGCGACCTGTTCGGCCCGGAGATGCCGCGCTTCGAGCTGCCTGCCCAGCCGTCGAGCGTGGCCGCCGTCGCCGCGCGCGCGCGGTGCGACGTCGTCGCCGAAGTCGCGCCCAACCTGTCGTGGCTGGTCAGCCACAACCTTCCCACGCTGGCCGGCACGCGCGAGCGCGGGCTCGACGAGTACTACGTCGGACGTCCGGCGACGGCCGCGCCCCTCGTGTGGACGGGCCTTGCGGTCGGGCTCCTGCTGGCGTTCGCGCGCTCAGGGGCCGTGACGTGGCGCATGCGCACCCCGGTGCCGGCGTTCCTGGTGTTCCTCGCGCTCGTCGGCGGGCAGGCCCTCGTCGCCTACACCGGCAGCTGTGGCGCCCGTGATCCCACGCTCATCCGGTACACCCTGCTGGCGCTGCTGATCCCGGTGGCCGTGGCGTCCTGGCACCTCTCCGTCGAGCCCATCCGTGCCCTGCGCCGATTGACCCTCGTGCTCCTGCTGGCCTGGATGACGTGGTCGGGAGCGCGGCACTGGGCCGTGATGGCCGAGTATCTCGACCGCGCGCCGGAGACGCCCCAGTCTCGCGTGGCCGCGGAACTGGAGCGCCGGGACATCCGGCACGGCCGCGCCGGGTACTGGGTGGCCCACTACGTCACGTTCGTGACGGGCGAGCGCGTCCGGCTGGCCTCCGACTACCCCGCGCGGATTCTGATCTACGACACCGAGGTGTCGCGGGCCGAGCGCCGCGCCAACATCCTGACCGGCCGGTGCCCGGGCGGCGTGCAGGTCGGCTCGCTCTGGATCTGCGAGTAGACATGCCGCCCCACGAGCGCCACGCCGGGACCGCCGCGTCGCTGCGGCGGGTGCTGTCGCTTCCCGCCCTCGTCCTCTTCGGCCTCGTGTACCTGGTGCCGATGACCGTCTTCACCACCTACGGCCTGGTAACGGTGCAGACCGGCGGACGGCTTCCCACGACGTATCTCATCACGCTGGTGGCGATGACGTTCACGGCGCTCTCGTACGGCGCGATGGTCCGGGCGTTCCCCGCCGCCGGCTCGACGTTCACCTACGCGAAGGCCGTGTTCGGCCCGCGCATCGGCTTCCTCGCGGGATGGTCGCTGCTGCTCGATTACCTCTTCCTGCCGATGATCAACTACCTGGTCATCGGGCTGTACCTCAACACGCAGTTTCCGGCCGTGCCGCCCTGGGTGTTCATCGTGGCGGCCATCGTCGCGGCGACCGTCCTCAACGTGGCCGGCGTCGAGTCCATCGCGCGGGCCAACGTCGCCATCATCGGCGCCCAGTCCGTTTTCGTCCTCACGTTCCTCGTGATGGCGATCGGCGCCGTGGATCCTCTCGCAAGCGCGTGGGAGCCGTTCACGGGCAACCCGTCGTACGCGGCCGGCGGAGTCGATCCGTCGGTGGGCCTCGGCCCGCTGCTCGGGGGCGCGGCAGTGTTGTGCCTGTCGTTCCTCGGCTTCGATGCCGTGTCCACGATGGCGGAGGAGACCCCGGAGCCGAGGCGGGACATCCCGCGCGCCATCCTCTGGGTGACCCTGACCGGCGGGCTCCTGTTCACGCTGGTGTCATACGTCGCGCACCTCGTGATGCGCGAGCCGCGGTGCCTGCCGGCCGTGGACCCCTCGTGCACGTTCGCGGATACGGCGGCGCTGGACCTGATGGCGCGCGCGGGCGGGCGCGGGCTCGGCGCCTTCTTCATCGCGGCGTACGTGGCCGGCGCGTTCGGCTCGGCCCTCACGTCCCAGGCCTCTGTGTCCCGCATCCTCTACACGATGGGGCGCGTCGGCGCGCTGCCTCGCACGTTCTTCGGCCGCCTGGCGCCGCGCTTCGGCACACCGGTGCCGGCCATCCTGCTGGTCTCGGCCGTCTCGCTGCTCGCGGCGTGGCTGTCGCTGGCCCTGCTGGCGTCGATGATCAGCTTCGGCGCGCTGGTCGCGTTCTCGGTGGTCAACCTGGCGGTGATCAAGCACCATCTGCTGGATGCGCGCCGGGAACCGGGAGCCGCGAACCGGAGGCCGGATTACGTGCGCCACGGCGTGCTCCCCGCGATTGGCTGCGTCCTGACCGCGTGGCTGTGGACCAGCCTGTCGGGAGAAAGCCTCACCATTGGCCTCCGCTGGCTGGCCGCGGGCGCGCTCTACCTGGCCTGGCTCACCCGCGGCTTCACGCGCCAGCCGCCGCTGGTGGAGGGTGGGGAGGAGGTACCCATTGGTGATTGCTGATTGATGATTGACGATTCATTGGGTGATTGACGATTGGGTGATTGCGGTATTCAATCGGGGCATTGGCAAATCGGTGATTGACGCAATCACGCAAATCGCGCAATCCGAATGCGCCATTGACCCAATCGTCAATCGCTCGATGAATCGTCAATCGTCAATCAGCAATCGCTCAATGAGCGCCAACAATGGTCACTATCTACTCCGACCTGCACCACAGTCACCATGGCAACGCCGAGCTCATCGACGGCAAGCTCCTGCCGTGTTTCGAGATGCCCCGCCGCGCCGAGATGGTGCTCGCGCGGGTGCGCGAGGTGGGCCTGGGCGACATCGTCGCTCCCGACGCCTTCGGGGTGGACCCCATCCGGCGCGTGCACGACGATGGGTTCGTGGACTTCCTGGCGACGGCCTGGGCCGAGTGGACTGCCGAGGGCCGGAGACACGACGCGCTGCCGCTGGTGTGGCCCGTCCGCAGCCTGCGCGGCGATCGCGTGCCGGAGTACATCGACGGCAAGCTGGGCTACTACTCGCTGGATGCCGGCGTGCCCATCACCGCCGGCACCTGGGAGGCGATTACGGCGAGTGCCGACGTCGCGCTCACCGGCGCGCGGCTCGTCGCCGACGGCGCCTCCAGCGCCTTCGCGCTGTGCCGCCCGCCGGGCCATCACGCGGCCTCGGCGGCGATGGGCGGCTACTGCTACCTCAACAACGCGGCAATCGCCGCCCAGTACCTGCTCGACCACGGGTGCACGCGCGTCGCCATCCTCGACGTGGACTACCACCACGGCAACGGCACGCAGGAGATCTTCTACGCGCGGCGTGACGTGTTGTTCCTCTCGCTGCACGCGGATCCGCGGGTCGAGTATCCCTACTTCCTCGGCTACGCGGACGAGCTCGGCGCGGGTCCGGGCTTCGGTTTCACGCACAACTACCCGCTGCCCCATGGGACCACGTGGGACGGCTACGGCCCCGCCCTGGCCGACGCGTGCGGCCAGGTGCGCGCTTTCCGGCCCGACGCACTCGTCGTTTCGCTCGGCGTCGACACCTACGAGCACGACCCCATCTCGAAGTTCCGCCTGCGCGCGGAGGACTTCCCACGGATCGGCACGCATATCGCCGCGCTGGACCTGCCGACGCTGTTCGTCATGGAGGGGGGCTACGCGGTTGAGGACATCGGCGCGAACGCCGTCAATGTCCTGACCGGCTTCGAGCAGGGCCGCTGAACCGCGCTACGACGTGCGTCCTGTCTCGCCGTCGTGGTAGATTCGCCCACGCCGCACTTCCA
Source organism: Vicinamibacterales bacterium (assembly GCA_050249615.1). Taxonomy (GTDB): domain Bacteria; phylum Acidobacteriota; class Vicinamibacteria; order Vicinamibacterales; family UBA2999; genus VFZN01. The sequence continues at coordinate 56,804 of JBFWQE010000014.1, read as the reverse complement.
GGGAGACGTCCATGGCAGACGACAGCCTGCTCGGTCAGAACTACAGCACGGCGGACCTGGTCGCGAAGGTCACAGGGCGCGCGAAGTATGCCGAGGACTTCCGCGCGGAGGGCATGCTGTTCTGCAAGCTGCTGCCGAGCCCGCGGCCTCACTGCCGCGTCCGCGGCGTGGACGCGAGCGCCGCGCTCGCCATGCCGGGCGTGAAGGCCATCCTCCGCGCCAGCGACCTGCCCGCGGCGCCGCCCCCCTCCCTGAAGGGGCACGAGGACGCGGTGATCCTCCGCCCCGAAGTGGCGCTCACCGACGAGCCCGTCTACGAAGGCGAGCCGATCCTGGCGGTGGCCGCGGTGGACGAGCTCACCGCCGCCGAAGCCATCGACCGCATCCACCTGGACCTCGAGCCGCTGCCCTTCGTCGTCGATCCGCTGGAGAGTCTGAGACCGCTCGGCCCGAACGCACGCCTCGAGGGCAACGTGTACGTCGGCCAGGAGGTGAAAACCATCAAGTGGACCGCGGAGGACTTCGCCGCTGCACCGGACGGCATGCTGCCGATGGGCGAGGCCGGGGACACCTGGCAGTACGGGGACCTCGACGCGGCCTTCAAGGCCGCCACGCTCGTCCTCGACGAGACCTTCATGACGCAGTCGTCCGGGCACATGCCGCTCGAGACGCGCTCGGCGATGGCGTACTGGCAGAACGGCAAGGTCTACCTGCACTGCTCCACGCAGAGCGTCGCGCAGACCGTGGAGATGGCCGCGCAGTGGATTGGCGTCCCGGCGTCCGACGTGGTGATCATCAGCGAGTACACGGGCGGCGGCTTCGGGAGCAAGATCCCCGGCGCGCAGAGCATGGCCATCCCGGCGCTGCTCTCCAGGATGACGGGCACCCCCGTGATGATGCGCATCAGCCGGGAGGAGGAACTCTTCATCGGCCGGGCGCGCGCGGGCCTGCTGGCGCGCGTCAAGGCCGGCTTCAGGGCCGATGGCCGCCTCACCGCCGTGGATCTCTTCATCGTCCAGGACAACGGGCCGTACGAGAAGCAGTGGGATCACGACTCCGCGGCCAGCATCTGCTCGCTGGCCTACCAGCCCGAGGCGATGCGGTTCCGCGGGATCTCGGTGCTCACCAACACGCCGCCGCGCACCTACCAGCGGTCGCCCGGCGGCATGCAGCAGAACGCCATCATGGAGCCCATCCTGGCGAAGGCGGCCCGCCAGCTGGAGATCGACCAGGTGGACATCCACCGCGTCAACGCACCGGCGGGCCGCGCGCCGTTCGGACCGGCCGACGACAAGGGGCAGCGCGGCTATGTGACCAGCGCCTTCGTGCGCGAGGCGCTGGACCGAGGTGCGGCCGCCTTCGACTGGCCCACGCGCAAGGCCCGGAGCGCGCAGCGGCGCGGCCCGAAGCGACGCGGCGTCGGCGTGGCGGTCAGTCCCTACAGCGGCGGCTACTCCGTTGGATACGACGGCCTGCTCACCATTCGCCCGGACGGCCGGCTCTACGTGCAGTCGGGCATCGGCAACCACGGCACGCACTCGGTGATGGACACGGCGCGGGTGGCCGCCGACGTGCTGGGGATGCCCTGGGACCGCGTCGAGGTGGTGTTCGGAAACACGTCCCGACACGTGCCGTGGACGTGCACCTCGGACGGCAGCCAGACAACCCAGGCCATGTCGCGCGCGAACCATGCGGCCGCGATGGACGCGAGGCGGAAGCTGCAGGCCATCGCCGCACGCGATCTCGGCGGCGCGCCGGACGGTTACGACGTGGCCGGCGGGCGCGTGTTCCGCCGCGGCGCTCCGGGACGCGGCAAGGACGACGCGCAGGCGGCCACCCGCGCGATCGCGCACGGCGGCGCCATCGACGGACATGAGGTGCCGGACGACATCCCCCCGCTGACGAAAGCGTCCGCGTCGGCGCTGGCGGGGCTTGGCGTGATGGGCGTGGCGAAGGACACCTACCCGCACGACGGGAGCACGCACTCCTACGTGGTGGGCTTCGCCGAGGTCGAGGTCGACATCGAGACCGGGGCCATCGCCCTCATCGAGTTCACGGCCATCGCCGACGTCGGCAAGGTGATCAACCCGCGCAGCCTGTCGGGACAGGTCCTGGGAGGCGCCGCGATGGGCATCGGCCACGCGCTCACCCAGCGATGGGCGTTCGATCAGCACTACGGCATGCCGGTCACACGGCGCTTCCATCACGTGCGGCCTGTCACCATGCTCGATCTGCCGCCCGAAGGCTTTCACACCGAGGCGCTCGACATCCGCGACCCGGACGGCCCGATCGGCGCACGCGGCGTGGGCGAGCCGCCCGTCGGCGCCGGCTTCGGCGCGGTGCTCGCCGCCATCGCCGACGCCATCGGCTACGACACGTTCCGCCGCACCCCCGTGACGGCGGATCTCGTGCTGACCTCCATCACCGAGGGGCGGCGGATGCATCCGGCGCTCACGGCGCACCTGTAGGGGCCCGCGGGATTTCTTTTCGTGCGTCCGTCCCGAACTGTCGTGACGTGTACGTTCCTGAGGGCGCCAGCCCTTCTGTCCGGGTTGCCTGCCGTGTCCGCACGGCGCCTGTCGTGGCCCATGGTCGCCACCGCATGGCTCGTCGCGGCAGCCGCGGCGGGCGCACAGCCGCTTCCCGAGAGCGTGCCGCTCGACACCTGGGGACCGGCGGGGACCGTCCATGCGGTCGCCCGACATGGCGACACGCTCTACGTGGGAGGGCTCTTCGACTACGTCGGGCCGGGTACGGGCCCGTTCGCCGTCTTCGACATCGACAGCCCCGAGCCCGGCCTCACCGCCGGCGGATTCGGCGGCTCCCTCGACCGGATCCTGGCGATGCCCGACGGCGGCTGGATTGTCGCCGGTTCGATCCGGGATCCGTCGGGAGCCTACCGGAACATCGCCCGCCTCGACGATCAGGGCCGGTTCGATCCGGCGTGGTTCGTCGATGTCGGCGGACCGGTCGATGCGCTGGCCACGGATGGCACGCGTGTGTTCATCGGCGGATACTTCTCGACGGTGAACGGCACGGCGCGAAGGGGCCTGGCGGCAGTCGACGCGATGACCGGCGCGCTGTTGCCCTGGAATCCAGTGCTCGAGATCAGCCCCTATGGCATCCCGACGGTGACGGGCATGCTGGCACACCAGGGCGCGCTGTACGTCGCCGGAACGTTCACGGAGGTCAACGACGCGGCGCGGACCGGCTTCGCCGCTCTCGATGCCGCCACGGCGGCGACTCTTCCAACAACACTGCTGGGACTGGCAGACGTGTCCGCGATGGCGGCCAGCGGGGACACCCTGTACCTTGCAGGTCGACTGCCCTCTCTTCAGGAAGGAGGGGTCGCCCTGTCCATCGCCACGGGCCAACTGCTGCCATGGGCGATGCCCCCCGGGTATTCGAGAGCGGTCAGCCTCGTCGTCGCGCCTGCCCGCGTGTTCGTGGCGACCGACGATGCGGTGCGGGCGCTCGACCCCATCACCGGTGCCGCCATTGGGCCGCCGCTGGTCTCCGGCGCGTTCGTCAGGACCATGGCCGCCGGCGGCTCGGTCCTGGCCGTTGCCCTGACCGAGCACACCCCCTTCACGAGGCACCGTGTCGTCACCTTCGACGCCACCACGGGCCATTCACGTCCCTGGTCCTTCGCGGCCGATCGGATCGTCGACTCCATCCAGGTTCGCGACGGGCGGCTGGCCATCGGTGGGGAATTCACGTCGGCCGGCGGCGTCCCACGGCGCAACCTCTTCGCGCTCGATGTGCCCAGCGGGCGCCCCACCCCGTTCGCTCCCTCGATCGACGGGGACGTGTATGCCGTGGCCACGGTCGGTCGCATCGTCGTGGCGGGTGGCTCGTTCTACCGGGTCAACGGCGTCGACCAGCGTGGCCTGGCGGCGATGGCGGGCGACACGGGTGCGCTCCTGCCGTGGGCGCCGCTGCAGGATGGCAGCGTGTACTCGCTCGCCGTCGGGAGCGACACGCTCTTCGTGGGTGGGCGCTTCCTGGCCGTAAACGGATTCTCCCGCCCCAACCTCGCTGGCATCCCGCTCTCGACGGGTGCCGTGTCGACGTGGCTGCCCGTCCCTGATGCGGCCGTCTGGGCCCTCACGGCCAGCGGCGACAGGCTGATCGCCGGCGGCGAGTTCACGGCCATGGCGGGCGGCCCCCGCGGCGCAGGCGCCGCGTTTGCCCTCGGTACCGGGACCCTCACGGCCTGGGACCCTCAGGCCAACGGGCGGATCCAGGACCTGGCGATGGCCGGCGACATCACGGCGCTCGTCGGCGATTTCACCACGCTTGGCGGACAACCACGATCCGATTTCGGCGTGGTCGACGGCAATGGCGCGCCGCTCGCGCTCAGGCTGCCCTTCTCCACCATCGGCGCACGTGCCGTGGCCAGCATCGGCCACCAGGTGATCGTCGGCGGCCGCTTCTTCACCGGCGGCACTGAATTCCGCAGCCTCTTCGCGGTCTCGACGCAGTCGGGGTTGCTCGCCTGGAATCCCGTGGTCGAGGACAACAACCACTATGCCGGTCAGGTGACCGTCCTGGCACGATATCCCGACATCCTGGTGGCGGGCGGCGAGTTCTCCCTCGTGGAGGGCCGGCGCGTGCTGAACCTCGCGATCTTCCCGGCGCCAGGCGCGGGCCCGCCGACCGCGATGCGGGCACGCGTGACGGGGAACCTGGCGACGCTCGGCTGGACGGCGCCCGCGGGCACCGTGCCCTCGGCTTACGTCGTCGAGGCGGGGACCGCTCAAGGCGCCACCAACGTCGGGCGCTTTCCGGTCCCGTCGAACGGCATTTCGGGAGCCTTGCCCCCCGGGACGTTCTACGTGCGCGTGCGCGCGGTCGTGAACGGCGTGGAGGGACAGGCGTCGAGCGAGGTGGTGCTCACGATCCCCGCTGCGCCCGTGCCGCCCTCGGCGCCAGCGGGGCTCGCCGCGTCCGTGGGCGGGGGCACTGTGTCACTGTCGTGGACCGCCGCCGCGGGCAATGCGGAGTCGTACGTGATCGAGGCGGGAACACTGCCAGGCCAGGCGAACCTGGCGTCGTTCGACACTGGCGTGCTCGACACCGGCTTCTCCGCCCGGGTCGCGCCTGGGACGTACTACGTCCGCATCCGCGCACGGAACGCGTTCGGCCTCAGTGCCCCTTCGGGCGAGGCGACCTTCGTCGTGCCGTAGCACGCAGCGACTCACTTCACTGGCGGCGTCGCGGGTTTCGACAGCGCTTCGCCGGTCCTGCCGAGGATCACGACGGCAATCGTCGCCGGCTCGGTGTCGCTCGCGTTCGCCGACGTGCTGTGCACCGACCCCATCGGCTCGAAGAACGACTCGCCCGGTCCCAGGATTTTCTCCGGCTGGCCGTTGATGGCCCAGCGGATGCGACCGCGCACCACGTAGCCGAAGGTGGGCCCGGGGTGCTGGTGCGAGGCGCCGACCATGCCCGGCGGATAGGTGACCTCGAGGATGGTGCCCTGCCAACCCTCGAAGGCCGGACCCAGCGGGTGGGCGCCGAGCGCCTTCGATTGCGTGGCGGGTGGCTTCGCCTGCCACCCGGCCCCGGCCGGGGCTGCGCGGTCCCCCGCGGCGACGGCGCTCTCCCCCACGGCCACCGCACCGGCCAGCGCGGCCAGCCCGGCCTGCAACATCTCTCTGCGATCCATGCCTGCCTCCCAGCCGCGAACGCTATCACGGCTCGCGCCCCCATGTCCGGTTTCGACCGGCGTCTTGCGTTCTTGAGGATAGGTCGCCCGACTCGGGCAGCCCCTGTCAGCAAGGAGCGCATGCGCCATGGCCACGCCGATCTCGAGACGAGGAATCCTGTCGCGCCCCATCGCCGGCCTCTGCCTCGCGGCCGCATTGATCCTGACCGCGGGCAATGGCACGGTCCTGGCCTCGTGGAACCTGCCCAGGCTCGCCATCATCGGCTACTGGCTGGTCGACGCCACGCCGCACGCCGATGGCACCGACTACGTCTTTCGCGCCAGGCTCCTGAACCTCGGGCCGCCCATCCCCGGAGCGCTCGCCACGCTGAAGGGCGCATCGAGCGCCGTGACGATTCTGGACGATGCGGTCTCGTTCGGTCCGGTCGGTCATCTGCATTCCGCGTGGAGCCTCGATACCGCCGCCGTCCGCCGGCATGGCACCTGGCTCGAGCTGCTTGCCACGCTCCGCTGGTCGATCAAGGTCGTGTCGGTGAACCAGCCCCCCACCGCCGACGCCGGTCCCGACCGTTCGGCGCATGTGGCCGATCGCGTGGTGCTGGACGGCAGCGGCTCGAGCGACCCGGACGGCGATCCGCTCACCTATCGATGGTCCGTCGATCTGCGCCCGACGGGAAGCGTGGCCGAGCTGTCGGACCCCTCTGCCGTCCGGCCGGACTTCATCGTCGACGTGCCCGGCCGCTACGTCCTCTCCCTCGTCGTATCCGACGGGACGACATCGAGCGGCCCTGATTCGGTTGAGGTGACCACCGAGAACACGCCCCCGGTCGCGGATGCCGGCGATGATCGCACCGTGCCCATCGGCGCCCTCGCGCAGCTCGATGGCAGCGGCTCCTCCGACGCCGATGGAGACGCGCTGGCGTTCGCCTGGGCCATTGCCGGCAGGCCCGCCGCCAGCCAGGCGACGCTCGACGACGCCGCGGCGGTTCGGCCGACGCTCCTGATCGATGCGCCCGGCATCTACCTCCTGCAGCTCGTCGTACACGACGGACACGTGTCGAGCGCGCCTGACACGGTGGTCCTTCGCACCGACAACTCGCTGCCGCTGGCGAATGCGGGCCCGGACCAGACCGTGCAGGTCGGGCAGTCCGTGACGCTCGACGGGAGCGGTTCCACCGATGCGGACGGCGATCCGCTCACCTGGGCCTGGTCGCTCGTCGCCTCCCCTCCGGGCAGCCTCGCGGTACTGCAGGACGCCACGGCCGTGGCCCCGTCGTTCGTGGCCGATCTGCCGGGCACCTACGTCGCGCAGCTCATCGTCAACGACGGCTCGGCCGACAGTGCGCCGGATACGGTGACCATCTCGACCACCAACAGCGCCCCGGTGGCGCATGCCGGCCCGGATCAGACGGTGGTGGCCGGACAGGTCGTGGTGCTCGACGGCAGCGGCTCGAGCGATCCGGACGGCGACCCGCTGTCGTATCACTGGATGCTCACGGCCCGGCCACAGGGCAGCACGACGGCCATTGCCGACGCCGGGGCCGCGATCACCTCGTTTGTGGCCGACCAGCCCGGTGAGTACGTCGTGCAGCTCGTCGTGAACGACGACGCGCTCGACAGCACGCCGGATACCGCGGTCGTGTCGACCGTCAACTCCGCGCCCGTGGCCGATGCGGGACCCGATCAGGCCGGCGTCGCCACCGGCAGCACGGTCGCCCTGGATGGCAGCGCGTCGAACGACGCCGACGGGCACCCCCTGACGTTCTCGTGGGCGCTCATCTCCCGGCCACCTGGCAGTCTCGCGGCCTTGACGGATGCCACCACGCCCATGCCCTCGTTCGTCCCCGACCTGGCCGGCGACTACCTGGCCCAGCTCATCGTCAACGACGGGTTCGTCGACGGTGCGCCAGACACGGTGCGGGTGACCGCAGAGGCGGCGGCATCGGTCACGATCGACGCAAGCGACGACACGGCGACCGAGGCCGGTGACGTGGGCACGTTCACCGTCGCACGCACGGGCGACGTCTCGTCACCGCTCGAGGTCAACGTGACCGCGCTGGGCACCGCATCGAACGGCGTGGACTACGAGACCCTGCCGTCAACGGTGACCATTCCAGCCGGTTCCAGCGCGTTGACCCTCACGGTCGTTCCCATCGACGACGCCGACCTCGAAGGCCGCGAGGGCGTCGTGCTTCAGCTGGGCCCGGGTGCCGGCTACGTGGTGGGCGCGCCGGATCGCGCCGTCGTGATTATCGAGGACGATGACACGCTGGTGTCGGTGGTGCCCTCCGACGCAGTCGCGTCCGAGGCGGGGCCGGATGCAGGTACGTTCACCGTGTCGCGTCTCGGCCCGGCCGACGATTCGCTGACGGTCTTCTACTCACTCGTGGGCGCCGCCCAGGCAGGGCTCGACTACGTGGCGCTGCCGGGGAGCGTCACCATTGCCGCAGGCGACGAGGAGGTCGCGGTGACGGTGACGCCGATCGACGATGCGCTCATCGAAGGTCCGGAGACCGTCACCCTGAGGCTCGACGCCGGCCCCGGCTACCAGGTGAGCGCGGTCGGCCAGGCGAACATCACGATCCAGGACGATGAGCGGCCGGCGGTCACGATCGTGGTGAGTGACGATACGGCAGCCGAGGAGGGCCCCGAGGCCGGGGCGTTCCTCGTGTCGCGCACGGGTCCGACGACGAGCCCGCTCACAGTGTCCTTCACCACTTCTGGAGGGGCGATTGACGGGCTGGACTACCAGAGCCTCGGCGCGACCGTCACGATCCCCGCCGGCGCCGCCAGCGCGAGCATCGCGATCGTCCCGGTCGACGATGGCTTCATCGAGGGCGCGGAGAACGTCGTTCTCAGCCTCGAGCCGGGTCCGGACTACCAGGTCGTGATTCCCGGCATCGCGGGTCTTGCGATTGCCGATAACGACCTCGCGGCCGTCACGATCGAGGCGACCGATTCCACGGCGAGCGAGGCGAGCCTGGATCCGGGCCTCTTCACGCTGAGGCGAACCGGCGACACGGCCAGTCCGCTCACCGTCGTGGTCGCCATGGGCGGCACCGTGGAAGACGCCGACTACCTCACCATCCTCCAGCTCCTGACCATCCCGGCTGGCGCCGCGGAACTGCCGATTCCGGTCACGCCGAGGGCCGACAATCTCGTCGAAGGGCCCGAAGCGCTGACGTTGACCATCCAGCCCAACCTCGACTACGTCGTCGGCAGCCCCGCGGCAGCGACGGTGACGATTGCCGACGACCCGGCGACGGTGAGCCTCGTGGCGTCCACGCCGGCTGCGCGCGAAGCCGGGCTCGAGCCGGGCGCGTTTCTGTTGTCGCGCACCGGAGGGAACATCGCGGCATCGCTCAACGTGTCGGTCACCATCGGCGGGACGGCCATCGCCAACCGTGACTACGTTGTCATGAGCGGCCTGGCGACCATTCCCGCCGGGCAGACCAGCGTCACGCTGGCGGTGACGCCGCTGCCGGACAACCTGGTGGAGCCGGACGAGACGATCGTGGTGACGATCGCGCCCGCCGGCGGCCAGACCTACGCGATTGGCTCGCCCTCCGCGGCATCCGTCACCATCACGGACGATCCTCCCGTCGTGGAGGCAGCGACGACGGATGGCGACGCGGCCGAATCGGGCCTCGATCCTGGAGCCGTGACGTTCACGCGCACGGGAGGTGACGTCGCAAGCGCCCTCAACGTGTTCTTCAGCAAGGCCGGCACCGCCACCAACGGCGCGGATTACCAGAGCCTTGGCGGGGCCCTGTCGCTGGCCGTGATTCCGGCCGGTCAGCTCTCGGTGAGCGTCGCCATTGCGCCGCTGGCCGATAACCTCGTCGAAGGGCCTGAGACGGCGGTCCTGACGTTGGCGCCCAACGGCGGCTACATCATTGGTGCGTCCGGCAGTGCGTCGGTAGTTGTCGCCGACGATCCGCCGGTGGTGAACGTGGCGGCCACGGACCCGGATGCGTCGGAGGCCGGGCCGGATCCGGGCGTGTTCACGTTCACGCGCAGCGGCGGCAACCTGTCGGCCTCGCTGACCGTCAGCTTCACCCGGACCGGCACCGCCACCAACATCTCGGACTTCGTCACGATTCCGTCGAGCATCACCATCCCGGCGGGGCAGGCGTCGATGACGCTCACCATCACGCCACACGCCGACTCGGCGGTCGAGGGCACCGAGACGGTGATCCTCACCGTGAACGCCAGCGGCTCGGTTGTCGTCGGGCCGTCGGCAAGCGCCACCGTGTCGATCGCGGACGAGGACTGACGTGCCACACGGACCGCGTCGCGGCTGGTGCTCGAGGCGCGCTTCCGGGCCCTATTGCTGCGGGCGCAGCGTCGGGTACGTGATGCCGAGCTGCTCGAGGTACGTCCCGTATCTGGTCGGGTCGTAGTAGTACTTCTTCATCTCCTCGCGGTACTTCGCCAGGATCTCCGTGTTCAGGTGAATGGCCGGCGGCGTGTCGGGCTTGATGAGCGGGATGTACTTCCGATCCTTCGTCTGCACGTTCCTGAAGTAGTCCCACGCCTGCTGCACCAGCTCCGGGCGCGTCATCAGATCGAGCACCGACATGGCCATGACCTTGGCGCCCGCGACGACGCCCTTGTGCGCGATGGGCGTGGCGCTGGCGATGGCGCTGGACCAGTTGTGGCCCGGCAGCCCCGGGATGTTCGAGGGATAGCGTAGCGTGACCGTGGGGACGGTCCAGGAGACGTCGCCGATGTCGTCCGAGCCGCCGCCGTAGTTGTCCTCGTTGCGGACGGGCCCGCGCAGTTCCTCCAGCTCGGTGGCCAGGCCCTCCTGCCGCGGGTTGCCCAGCTCCTTCTGCAGGCCGCGGGCCAGGGCCTGGTCGGCCTCGCTCCACGTGGGCAGGCCCACCTTCTTGATGTTCTCGTAGACCACTTCGGCCACGGTCTTGTTCATGTGCTGCGGATAGGCGGCGCCCAGGATGCGCGAGCTCCACTTCGTGTTGGTCATCAGCGCCGCGCCCTCGGCCATCTTGTTGCCGATGTCCCACAGCTCCTGGATGTGCGGCTGGTCGTTCTCGCGGAAGTAGTACCAGACGCTCGCGTTGCGCGGGACGACGTTGGGCTGGTCGCCGCCGTTGGTGATGACGTAGTGCGAGCGCTGCGAGAGGCGCAGGTGCTCGCGACGATAGTTCCAGCCGGCGTTCATCAGCTCCACGGCATCGAGGGCCGACCGCCCTCGCCAGGGCGCACCGGCGCTGTGCGCCGTCTCGCCCTCGAAGGTGTACTCGATGGAGACCATGCCGTTGCCGCCGCCGTCCCCCCAGGACACGCCGAGGTTGTTGCCCACGTGGGCGAAGATGGTGACGTCGACGTCCTTGAACATGCCGTCGCGGACGTACCACGCCTTCGACGCCAGCTGCTCTTCGGCCACGCCCGGCCAGAGCATCAGGGTGCCGGGCAGCTTGTCGCGCTCCATGACACGCTTCACGGCGAGCGCCGCGACGACCTGCATCGGCATGCCGGTGTTGTGCCCCTCGCCGTGGCCGGGCGCGCCCGCGATGATGGGATCCGGATAGGCCACGCCGGGCTTCTGCGACGCCTGCGGGATCCCGTCGATGTCGGAGCCGAGCGCGATGACCGGCTTGCCCGATCCCCACCGGGCCACCCAGGCCGTCGGGATGCCGGACACGCCGCGCTCGACCTTGAAGCCGTTCTGCTCCAGGATGCCGGTGAGGTACTTCGAGGTCTCGAACTCCTGGAAGCCCAGCTCCCCGAAGCTGAACACCGAGTCGACCATCTCCTGGGCCATCTTCGCCAGCTCGTCCACGCCGCGCACGGCATCGGCCTTCTGGGCCGTCAACCTCGCGTTCTCCTGGGCCAGTGCGGGGACGCTGGACACCGCCAGCGCCAGCACGGCGATTGCGGCAATTCGTGCGCGAACCATGTGAACCTCCTGACGTTCCATCGGGACGACTGCCGATTCTACCCGCGTTTGCGGATCGCGGATCCGCGCCGGCGCCGGGCCGGCCGCCGCCGGGCCCGACGGTTGCATCATCCGGGGGAGGCGCGATATTCTCCTATGGGTTTCCCATATGAACCAGCCCGACCGGACCGCCGTATGGCAGGGCACGCTGTCGCTGATGGTGCTGCGGACCCTGCTGACAATGGGCGAGCAGCACGGCTACGGCATCGCACGACGCATCGAGCAGGTGAGCGGGGGCCGGCTGTCGATCAACTACGGCACCCTCTACCCCGCGCTGGTCAAGCTCGAGCAGGAGGGGCTGATCGCCTCGGCCTGGGGCGTCTCCGAGAACAACCGCCGGGCGAAGTTCTACAAGCTGACACGGGCCGGACGCCGCCGCGCCGGGCAGGACGCCAGGCAGTGGGAGGCGACGGCCGCGATCATGATGCGGTTCCTGAAGAACGAGGGGGCCTCGTGAGAGCACTCCGCGCCGTTGTCGTCCGCGTCCTGGGGTTGTTTCGCCGCGCACGCGACGAGCGTGAGTTCATCCACGAGGTCGAGAGCCATCTCGAGCTGCACATCGACGACAACCTGCGAGCGGGCATGTCGCCGGACGAAGCGCGGCGAGACGCGTTGATGAAGCTGGGCAGCATCGCCGGCGTGCGGGAGGCCTGGCGCGAGCAACATGGGCTCCCCCGGCTGGAGTCGGTCGTCCAGGACGCCCGGTACGCGCTGCGCGGATTGCGGCGAAATCCGGGCTTCGCCGTCGCCTGCATCGCCACGCTGGCCCTCGGCATCGGCGCCAACAGCGCCATCTTCAGCGTGGTCGACGGCATTCTTCTCGCACCGCTGCCCTACCGGCAGGCGGATCGCCTGGTGGCGATCTGGCGGCAGCACCCGACGCTGGGCGGGGGGCCCGACGCGCTGTCGCCGGCGGACGTGACGGACCTCGCCCGCTCCCTGACGACGATGCAGGGCGTGGAGGCGCTCCAGGCGAACATCATTCCCTCGACGATCTCCGTGGGCGGGCGAACGGTCGCGGCCAATGGCGTGCGCGTGTCCTCCGGCCTGTTCCAGTTGCTTGGCACCGACGCGCTCGTCGGTCGGGTCATCACGGCGGACGCTCCCGATGGGGTGGTGTTGAGCCACGGGTTCTGGCAGCGCGAGTTCGGAGCGGATCCGTCGGCGATTGGCCGCACGCTGGGCCAGGGGGCGTCGGCACTGACCGTCATCGGCGTCATGCCGCCGACCTTCACGTTCCCCTACGCATCGATGCTGCGCGCCCCCATCAGCTTCACCCGGGCCACCGAGGTGGACTTCTGGGTCGCGCTTCCCCCTTTGTCCGCCGTCCGCGAGCCGGGCACGTCCACCGGGGTCGATCACCTGCTGGCGGCGGTCGCCCGCCTGCGCGAGGACGTGGCGCTCGACCGGGCGCGGGCGGATGTGGAGGTCGCATGGCGCCGGATTGCGCTGGCCTCACCGGAGGCCAACGCCGGGTGGCAGCCGCGCGTCGTGCCGCTCCACGAGCAGGCGGTGGCGCCCGTGCAGTCCACGCTGGTCCTCCTGCTCGCCGGCGTGGGTGTCATCCTGCTGATCGCATGCGTCAACGTGGCCGGGATGCTGCTCGGCCGCGGCCTCGCCCGCCAGCACGAGCTCTCGCTCCGGGCCGCGCTGGGCGCCGGGCCCGGCCGGCTCCTGCAGCAGGGGCTCGTCGAAAGCCTCGTCTTGTCGTCCATCGGCGCGGGCGCCGGCCTCTTGCTGGCGAGGTGGGCCACACCCGTGCTCGTCCGGTGGGCGCCGACCTCGACGCCACGGCTGCATGAGGTGTCGCTCGATGCGCGGGTCGCCGTCTTCGCTGCGGCGCTGGCGGTCCTCTCTGGCGTCCTGGTCGGGCTTGCGCCGGCCATTGGATCCGCGCGCGTCGAGGCTCGCACGGCCCTTGCCGAGAGGGGCCGGGGGGCAACCGCCGGGCGTCGCCGCCTCCGCGGCGCACTGGTGGCCGTCGAAGTCGCGCTGGCGGTCGTGCTGGCGGTTGGCGCGACCTTGCTCGCCCGGAGCTTCACCGCGGTGCTCAACGTCGATGCCGGCTTTCGATCCGACCGCCTCCTCACGCTCGCCATCAACGTGCCGGGCCAGTTCGACACCGCAACGAAGCGCTCGACGTTCTACGAGCGGCTGTTCTCCAGGCTCGAAGCCATTCCGGGCGTCGAGGCGGCCGGCGGCACGACGCGCCTGCCGCTCGGCGGCGCCAACTCCACGACGGAAGTCGCCGTGGAAGGGCGCGTGCCGCCGGAAGGCCAGTGGCCCCGCGCCGATCTCCGGAGGGCCCTGCACGCCTACTTCCAGGCCATGGACATCCCGTTGCTGCGAGGCCGGTGGTTCGACGACCGGGATCGGGCCGGCGCGCAGCCCGTCGCGATTGTCAACGAGACGTTCGTCCAGCGGATGTTCGGCGGCGCCGATCCGGTCGGCCAGCAGCTGCGCCTCGGCGCGAACGCGCCGCTGCGCCGGGCCGTCATCGTCGGCGTGATCGGCGACCTCCACCATGAGGGCCTCGATGTGAGCCCGGCGCCGGAAGTGTATGTGTCCTCCCTGCAGGCTCCGCCGGTGGCGCCGCTCATCGTGCTTCGGACGTCGGACGATCCCGCGGCACTGGCGCCCGCCGTGCGGGCGGCCCTGCGGGAAGTGGACAGCGCGCTATCGCCGTACAACATCAGGACGATGGCGGATCTGCGATCGGCGTCGGTGGCCGACCGACGCTTCGTGGTTCGCCTGGTCGGATCGTTCGCGCTGCTGGCGCTCGTGCTGGCGGCGGTCGGCGTCTACGGCGTCATGGCGCTCTCCGTCGCCGAGCGTCGACGCGAGATGGGCATTCGCCTCGCGCTCGGCGCGCACCGCCGCCGCCTGATGGGCATGGTGCTCCGGCAGGCGCTGGCGCTGGCCGGCGCCGGCGGCGCCGGCGGCATGGCACTCGCGCTGGCGCTCTCGCCGCTCATGGCCGGCCAGCTCTATGGCGTGAGCCCGCGGGACCCTGTCGCCGTGGCCATCGTCGGCGGCCTGCTCATTGTCGTGGCACTCATCGCCGCGGCGATTCCCGCCAGACGCATCCTCGGTGTCGACCCGGCGACCACGCTCAGATGCGATTGATGACCACGGTCGCGGAGCGCCGGATCAACGTCCCGCGCCGGTGGCCGCGAGGGCCGAGAGGAACCGCTCCGGGTTGTCGGGGCTGACCAAGAGGCTGTAGCCGAGCGTGGTCGGGATGTGGACGGCCTTGGACCGGTCCGTCAGGTAGAGCAGCGCCTTCTCACCGTTCGCGAGCCGGAACCACCCTGCCTGGTAGCCGGGCAGGCCGGTGCCCATCGTCCGCCACCGCGGCCGCAGGCCCGGCTCCCGGCCCAGATCCACGCGCCGCGCGTCGGCGGCACGCAGGCTCTCGACGGGAATGAACCGCCCGTAGAAATCGCCGCTCAGCCTGAGGCCGGCTGGCGACACCTCGAACCGCGCGCTTCTCGCGCCGAAGATCGACGCCAGGATGACGCCGAAGACCACGGCGAGCAGCAGCGCGACGGGGAGCAGGACCCACAGCGGGCGCGCTCCCGCCGGCGCGATGGTGAACACCTCCATCGATGATGCCTCCTGTCTCGCCCGAACGTCGCCGGACGCAAAGACGGGTGCAAGGATATCGGATCGCCGATTCACCCGCGCGCGGTCTGCTACGATCGTCCCGGCCCGCCCATGCTTCCCGCCGAAGGCACCATCGTGCCCCTCGTCACACCATTCGACGCCGGGGACCGCATCGACTCCGCTGCGGTCGGGCGGCTGGTCGCTCACATCCTCGAGGAAGGCGCCAACGCGCTCATGCCGACCGCGCTCACCGGAGAGGGCCCGCTGCTGACGGGCGCGGAGACCGAAGCGATGTGGGAGGCCACCTTCACCGCCACCGCGGGGCGCGTCCCCGTCGTGCCGGCCGTCATCGCAACCACCACCCGCGAGGCGGTGCGGCTCGCCAGCCGGGCGCACGCGATGGGCGCGGCCGCCGTCATGACCGCGCCGATCGTGCCCGAGCTCTATGCGGGTCGGTCGCGGTCGGACGTGCGCGGGTTCATCGAGGCCGTGGCCGACGCCACGCCGCTGCCGGTGATCCTCTTCAACTACCCATCGCTCACCGGCGTCGACCTGACACCGGACTTCCTCGAGGAACTGGCCGACATCCCACGGGTCGCGTACGTCAAGGAGAGCACCGGCGACAGCCGGCGGGTGCACGCCATCCACCGGAGGTGCGAGGGCCGCATCGAGGTCATCTGCGGCAACCCGAACGCGGCGCTGGAGTCGATGGCCCTCGGCTGCCGCCTGTGGATCACCGGCATCCTGAACGTCGTGCCGCGTGAGGCCCGCGCGATGCTGCACGCGGTGACGCGCGGCGGCGATCTCCAGCGGGCCCGGACCATCTACTACGAGCGCGTGCTCCCGCTCGTCGACCTGATGTTCGAGACCAGCAATCCCACCGGCGTCATCAAGGCCGGCCTGCGCGCGAAGGGCGTGGACGTCGGCGTTCCCCGGCCGCCCGGCAGCGACCTGGCGGCCGCCGACGTCGCGCGCCTCGCGCCACTGGTCTTGCGCGCCTGATCCAGCGGCCCAGGAGATCGCGCCAGCGTGACCGCACGTCCGGCCGCACGTCATCGAGGCGGGCCTCGACTTCGGCGACGATGCGCTCGCGCTCCTCTAGCTCGAGGAGCACTGCCGCATCGTGAAGGTCGAGGTGACCACCGGCGGCCAGCTTCAGCAGGATCAGGTCGCTCGTCGCCGGCACCCCGATGGTGACGCCGAGTACGGTCATCGCCTCGGCCCGCGCGACCAGCTCGTGCTCGTCATCGTCGCCGCGGCGCCGGTCGATGTCGATGGTGAATCGGGGGTAGCCGCGCGCCGCCATCGCGTGTGCGCCAATGAGGGCGTAGGTGATGCCAGCGGCGTCGAGGACGCGGGTGACCGGTTCAATCGTCATCGGCATCCGCGGAGGCCGATGGTCGACGGCCGAAGCGACGGGTCGCCCTGATGCGTGCCACCGCGGTCTGCCGATCGACCCGATGCGTTGCCATGAACGAGGCCAGACCTTCTTCGCTCAGCCGCACCGCCAGTGTGACGCGATCGGCGGGGTGTCATCGCCGTCAGTTGTCCGCGCTATTCCTCCGACAGGGCCCGAGCCGCGGTGCTCCGCACCGCGCCAGTACACGGCAGGGACGGTGACGGACGACATGTCGGACCGCTTGGAGTCGGCTCCAGCGTGCCCGGCAGGGTGCCCGAATCGACGCCTCCCGTTCCCGGCCTCGAGGTCCTGGTGCACATCGGAAACGCAGTCCTCGGCTGTGACGACTTGATCCATACTGTGGCGCCGATGTCCATCACCATCGGAACCCGCCTCGACACCTACGCGATCGTGGCACGCCTCGGTGCTGGCGGCATGGGCGAGGTCTATCGCGCCCACGACACGAAACTGAATCGCGATGTCGCGCTGAAGATCCTGCCGGAGGCCTTTGCCGGTGACGCGGACCGTCTGGCCCGGTTCGAACGAGAAGCCCAGGCGCTGGCGGCCCTCAATCATCCGAACATCGCGCACGTTTACGACACGGGCACGTCGGGTGCCACCTCGTACATCGTCATGGAGCTGGTGGCAGGCGACGACCTGTCGGCGCTGATCGCGCGCGGGCCACTGCCCGTCGCCGACGCCCTCACGATCGCGGCGCAAGTCGTCAATGCACTCGAAGCCGCGCACGACGCAGGGATTGTCCATCGGGACTTGAAACCGGCGAACATCAAAGTGAGGCCCGATGGCACGGTCAAGGTGCTCGACTTCGGACTGGCCAAGGTTCAGCCCCTCAGGACGTCAGGCTCCCAGCAGCTCGCCGACTCACCGACGGTGACCTCACCCGCCGCCACGATGCGCGGCATGATTCTCGGGACGGCAGCCTACATGTCGCCGGAGCAGGCCAGAGGCGATGCCGTCGACCGGCGCAGCGACATCTGGGCGTTTGGCGCCGTGGTCTACGAAATGCTGACCGGGCGGCGCGCCTTCGACGGCAAGAACGTCACCGACGTGCTGGGTGCGGTGGTCCATCTCGACCCGGACTGGAATGCGCTCCCGCCCGACGTCCCGCCCGTGATCCGCACCTTGCTCCACGGGTGTCTCCAGAAGGATCGCGCCCGGCGGGTGGCCGACATCTCGACCGCGCGTTTTGCCATCGATTCCGCGCCCAGCCTCGCGGCTCCCGCCGCGACGCGTGGAGCCTCACGCCGCTGGTCGATGGCGCTCGCGGCCAGCACGGTCCTGCTCGCGCTGCTCGGCCTCGCATGGCTGTGGACGCAACTTCGCTCGGAACCGATAGGCGTCACGCGGCATACCGTCACACCCGCCGAACATCAGTCGGTGGTGCAGGCGGGCGGCGTCGATGTTGCGCTCTCACCCGACGGCTCGTGGATGGTCTACGTCGGCAGGGCACCCGGCGGGGGTACGATGCTCCTTCGACGCGACCTCAACGATCTCGACGCCGTGGCCGTGCCGGGCAGCGAGGGCGCCGCGGCACCGGTCGTGTCGCCGGACGGCCGGTCGGTCGCGTTCGTGGCCAACGGTGCGATCCGCACGCTTCCCGTCGAAGGTGGGCCGCCGTTCACGGTCGCCACCGCGGGTGGCGCCCCAACCTGGGGCGAAGACGGCATGATCTACTACGGGCGGGGCAACCTCACCTATCGCGTGTCTGCGCAGGGCGGCGAGCCAGTCATCGTCACCACACCGTTGCCGAACGTGCTTCAGCTGCATGTGGACGCGCTCCCGGACGGACGCGGGCTATTGCTCACTCTCTTGACGGGTACTCCCGCGCAGGCTCAGCTGGCCGTGGTCGGTCCCGAGGGCGGTGCCCCGCGCGTCCTCCTCGCGGGCACCATGGCCCGCTACGCCGCCACCGGCCACCTCGTCTACGCAACCGCAGACGGCACACTGCTGGCAGCGCCCTTCGACGTGCGGCGCCTCGAGATCACCGGACCATCGGTGCCGCTCGCCGAAGGCGTCGAGATGGACAGCAGCGGGACGACGGAGTTCGCGGTATCGCGGTCGGGCTCGCTCGTGTACACCACCGGCACCGGGTCGCTGTCCGAACTCGTCTGGGTCACGCGCGCAGGCGTCGTCGCGCCCGTTGACGCCTCGTGGACCGGCGAGTTCGGGTCACCCGTGCTCTCGCCGGACGGGACGCGGCTGGCGGTGGCCATCCAGGGCCAGGAGTCCAAGGACATCTGGGTCATGCAGGTCGACCGGGGCTCGAAGCTCCGCTTGACGCTGGACGGCGCTCGAAACGACTACCCGACGTGGACGCCCGATGGAGGATCGGTCACCTTTGCGTCCGACAGAGCTGGACCGTCGTTCGACCTGTGGACGAAGCGCAGCGACGGCAGCGGGGAGCCCGTGCTGGAGATCGACGAGGAGTGGGCCATCGCCGAAGCCCTGTGGTCTCCGGATGGCGCGTGGTTCGTCCACCGCACATCCACCAACGTCACGGGCGCGGGAGACATCCTGGCGCGCCGGACGGACCGGGACGTGAAGCCGGTACCCATTGTCGCGTCGCGCTTCACCGAGGTCACACCAGCCATCTCGCCCAACGGCCGCTGGATGGCCTACGCGTCGTCTGAGACGGGCCGGCGCGAGATCGTCGTTGTACCGTTCCCCAACGCGAGCGATGCGAAATGGCCCGTGTCGGTCGGTGGCGGTTCGGAGCCGCTGTGGTCGCGCGACGGCGGCGAGCTTTTCTACCGGAACGGAAAGGGCGAGCTGGTGTCGGCCCGCGTCCAGACCACGGGTACCTTCTCCATCGGCGCAACGAGTGTGCTGTTCCCCGACCGGGACTACCTGCGCTTCGGCGTCGTTCGCCAGTACGATGTGACGCCGGACGGCCAGCGATTCCTCATGATTCGAAAGGTCGCCACGGGACGCGAGAGCCGCTTGATCCTGGTGCGCAACGCCTTCCGTGGGCTCGAGTCGGTCGCCAAGGACTGACGCTCGCGGCCCTGCTCCGCGCAGCGCGATCTTCGGCCGCCGCCGACACGATGGAAGTGTTTGCTCCAGACGGTAGCCGGCTCCGCGGCATCGCCAGCGGAATCACAGGCCGTAGTCGAAGGAACACGAACACAGCGCAGATCGAAAGCTGGGGGCTCGGCCCCGGAGAAGCGGCTGCACGGGCGTTCCCCTGGAGAGGCCAGCAGCATCCACGGCAACCCGTTCTTCCGGACGCGCGCCGCTTCGCGGAGAACGCGTGGTTCATCCGGCATCGAGAGGAGGGCCAGGCGGGCCGGTCACCATGCAACATCGCGCGCGAGATGTCCAGCCTCGCAGACCTCCGGAACACCCTACTCGTACCGGAGGGCTTCGATCGGATCCATCCGCGACGCGCGCATCGCGGGAACGAGCGCGCTCACCAGGCCGACGACCATCAGGATGCCGCTGCACACCGCCAGCAGCTCCAGTGACAGCGCCATGTGGATGTCGGCCGTCCGGCTCGCATCGTCCAGCAGCTCGGAGAGGAAGGGCTGAGGGCTGAAGAGGAGAACGAGCACCCACGACAACGCGACGCCCGCCGCGCCGCCCGCGAAGGCGGTGACGAGACCCTCGAGCAGGAATTGCAGCAGGATGGCCTGCCGCCGAGCGCCGAGCGCCTTGCGGATGCCGATCTCGCGCGTGCGCTCGGTGACCGACACGAACATGATGTTCATCACACCCACGCCGCCGATGGCCAGCGTGAGCACGCCGATGAAACCGAGCACCAGCTTCAGGCCGAGGACGATGCCCGCCGTGATCTCGGCGGTCTGGGTCGAGCCGAACATGCGGAGCGCCCGCTCGTCCTGCGGGTTGAAACCCAGGCGCTTGCCGAGCAGTTCCTTCACCTGTGCGGTGGCCTGCTCTTCCTTGGTGGCGTCCACGGCCTGGTAGACGAACACCGTCGTGTACTCGGTGTTCCAGAGCTGGCCGGCGGTCGTGTACGGGATGAAGATCGACTCGCGGTCGGGGCGCAGGTAGTTGGAGAGCTGCACCTTCTCCTTCTGCACGCCCACCACCTCGAAGGCCATGCCGCCGATGCGGATGCGCTGGCCCACTGGCGGCACGTTGCCGAACATCTTACGTGCCACCTCGCTGCCGATGAACGCCACGCGGCGCTGCAGCCGCACGTCCTCGGCGTCGGGGAACCGGCCGGCCGCCACCCACTGGCTGCGCATGATGGCGTACTCGGGGGCCACGCCCCGGACCATGTAGGAGCCCTGTTTCGTTTCCCAGCTCAACGGGAAGTCGCGCGCGAACTCGGGGCTGACGAACTTCACCAGCGGCGCCTCGCGGACGGCCAGCACGTCGGCTTCCTTCAGCCGGATGCGCTTGCCCGCGCGTTCACCGCCCGCCTGCTGGCTCGTCTGCCCCGGCCAGACGATGACCACGCCGTCGCCGAACGCGCCCCGGAAGCCGCGCGCCAACGCGTCGCGGAAGCCGTTGCCGTAGGAGAGCAGCATCACCACCGAGACGATGCCCCACGAGATGCCGAGCATCGACAGCAGCGCGCGTGTCCGGTTGCGCGCCAGGCCGGTGAAGGCTTCTCGGATGATCTCGGTCAGGAGTTGCATGGCTTGGGACTTGGGTTCTCGGGTTCTCGGGTTCTCAGGTTCTCGGGTTCTGGGTTCTCAGGTTCTCAGGTTCTCAGGTTCTCGGGTTCTCCCGTCGCAGTTCACTCCCGTCGTGGTCCGGCTCCCGGTTCCCGACTCCCGACTCCCGACTCGATCCGCGTCCCGACTCCCGTCACGTTTCGTACCGCAACGCTTCCACCGGCGGAAGCTGCGCGGCACGGCGGGCGGGGTACGTCGACGTGACGACGCCCACCAGCACCAGCGTTGCCAGCGCGATGGCGCCGGACTGCCACGTCATCACCATGCCCTGGAACCGCTCGGGCATGGGGAGCATGTTCACCAGGCCGCACAGGCCGAGGGCGACGGCAAAGCCGATCGTGCCGCTCAGCATGGTGAGGAAGAAGCCTTCCAGGAAGAATTGCCGCTGCACGGCGCTGGTGGTTGCGCCGAGTGCCTTGCGGACGCCGATCTCGCGCGTGCGCTCGCGCACGGCCACCAGCATGATGTTCATCACGCCCAGCCCGCCGAGCGCGAGGGTGATGAAGCCGACGATGCTGAAGAACTGCTTCATGGTGCCGATCATCCGGCCGAACATGAGGCTCTCGAGCGAGGTGTCCCAGACCGAGAGGGCGTCGCGATCGTCCGGGTTGAAGCCCTTGCGGCGCGCCAGCACGTGGCGCACGTCGCGCTCCAGCGGCCAGTCCACGTCCTGAATGCGGCCCGTCCGCTGATCGAGCACACGGGGAAGATCCGCCACCACCCAGGCCTTCGGCGCGACGATGAGCTGCGAAACCGTCCCAGGGGGCACATCGGTGCGCGGGAAGTCCCGCGCCATCGCCTGGAACGGCACGAAGACCTTGTCGTTGTCGGGCCCGCTGTAGTTGCTGTCCTGGTTCTTCTTCCGGATCCGGCCGACGACGGTGTACGGGATGCCGTTGAGCTCCACCGTCTCGCCCATCCCGTCGCGCGCGCCGAACAGCTGCGCCCACGCATCCGCGCCGATGATGGCCACGCGCCGCACCTGCTCATCGTCGGCGGGCACGAAATCGCGCCCCTGCTCGATGTCGAGGGTGCGGATGGCCTGGTACTGCGGCTCGATGCCGTGCACGGAGAGGGACGCAGCGTTGTAGCGGCTCTTGATGCGGAGGCCGCGGTTGATCTCGGCGCTGACCACGGCCACGAGCGGCGCCTCCCGCTCGATGGCGCGCGCATCGTCGACAGTGAGCAGCACGCGCCGGCCCGCGCGCTCGCCGCCCGCCTGCATGGTCGTCCGCCCGCCCCAGACGATGGCGATGTTCTTGCCGAGCTCTTCGAGGACGACCTGGTTGCCGCGCTGGAAGCCCTCGCCGGTGGCCGCCAGCACCACCACGGCGATGACGCCCCACAGGATCCCGAACATGGTCAGGAAGCTCCGCAGCTTGTTCGCGCGGAGGTTGTCGAGCGCCTGGATGAACGCTTCGCGCATCGGGGGCTTGGGGCTTGGGGCTTTGGGGCTAGCCGGGCAGGATGACCTTCTCGCCCTGCTTCAACCCTTCCAGCACTTCCGTCCTGGTGCCGTTGCCGATGCCCACCTTCACGGTGGTGCGGCGGCGACCCTCGTCGGCGGCGGGGTCCGCGACCTCGACCGAGGCGTTCCGGTCGGCATCGTAGGTGATGGCGGCCTCGGGGATGATGAGCGCGTCGGCGTGCTCCTCGAGCACGATTTCGGCATTCGCCGTCATGTTCGCCTTCAGCTCCTTCCCGGGGTTGTCGATGGACACCTCCACCTCGAAGGTGGTGACGTTGTCCTTCTCGACGCCGATGGGCGAGATCTGGGTGACGCGGCCGCCGAAGACCTTGTCCTTGAAGCTCTCGGTCGTGATGCGCGCGGGCATGCCGAGCCGCACCTGCCCGATGTCGGCCTCGTCCACCTTTCCGCGCACGAAGACCTTCTCGATGTCGCCGAGCGTCATCACCAGCGAGGCATTGGCGCCGAGGTTGAGGATGGACGAAACGGGGCTGCCGATTTCGACGTCACGGGTGAGCACGGTGCCGCGGATGGGTGCCTTGATGGTGGCGTTGGCCAGCTCTTCCTCGGCGCGCTCGACGGCGGCGGCGGCCTGGGCCCCCTGGGCCCGCGCCTCGTTCACCTTCGCGCGGCCGATCAGGGCCTGCGAGCCGGCGGCGCGCTGCCGGTTGACGGCCTGGTCGTAAGTGGTCTTCGCCTGGTCGAGCGCTTCCTGCGACACCAGCTTCTGCTCGTTGAGCGATCGGGCGCGGTCATAGGCCGCCTTGGCAAAGGCCACGTCCGGGGCCTCGGCCTCGATCTCGTGCTTGGCCGCCTGAGCCTCGGCGGCCGTCAGGGCGGCCCGCGCCGCGTCGAGGTTGGCGCGCGCCTCGCGGAGGCGGGCACGCAGATTCTCCTTGTCCAGCTCGGCCAGCACCTGCCCGGCCTCGACCACGTAGTCGACGTCCACGGCCAGGCGCTCGATGATGCCGTTGGCCTTCGACTTGATCTCTACCTTGGTGATGGGCTCGATCTTGCCGGTGGCGACCACCGATCGCACCATCGGCCCACGCTCGACCGTGGCGAGGCGCGAGGGGTCGATGTTGGTCGAGGCCCCATTGGCGGTGGTCACGCCGTAGGCGGCGGCGCCGAGAATGCCGAGCGCCACCGCGCCCAGCGTCCACTTCCGGGATTTGGTCATGACATTGACGTGTTACGACGCCGGGACGGGCAGGGTTCCCGCGGAAACGGGAGACCGGTACACTTACCTCGTCTATGTGGATTCTCCGGTCGACCGAGCCAGATTTCTCTTTTCGTCTCCTCCCGGGCGAGATTCGCACCATCGGCCGTGCCACAGGCGCGCAGTTCGTCGTGGACGCCCCGCTGGTGTCCCGCGTGCACTGCCGCCTGACCCTGTCGCCCGAGGGCACGCTGACCGTGGAGGACCTGGGCAGCACCAATGGCACCTACGTCAACGAGCGTCGTGTCGACCACCCCACGACGCTGGCGCCCTCCGACACGCTGCGCGTGGGGAGGGTGGCGTTCGAGGTCTTGAGGGCTTGAGGTCTGGGGTTCTCGGGTTCTCGGGTTCTCGGGTTCTCGGGTTTCGACTCCCGACTCCCGATTCCCGACTCCCCGTTCCCGGTTCCCGACTCCCGTCGTGCTCGTTCCCGGCTCCCGACGCTATCCTTGACCTGATGCTGCTCTTCACCGCCGCCGCGCCGCCCTTCATGAAGAACGGCTTCGTCCTCGCCTGTGAACGGACCAGGGAGGCCGTGCTCATCGATCCCGGCGACGAGGTGGGCGATCTGCTGGCGGTGATTGCCGAGCATCAGCTGAAGGTGACGGCGATTCTGCTGACCCACGCGCACCTGGATCACGTGTCCGGGGTGGGCCGAGCGGTCCGGGCCCTCGGCGCGCCGGTGTGGCTGCACCGGGACGATCAGCCGCTGTACGAGCGCGCGGCAGCCCAGGGCGTGATGTTCGGCCTGCGCATCGAGCAACCGCCGCCGGTGGATCACTACTACGAGGGCGACGGCCCCTGGGGCCGATTCGGGGACTACGCGGTCAGCGTGCACCACACGCCGGGACACTGCCCGGGTGGCGTGTGCCTGGCGGTCACCCGCGTGGCCGAGCCCGCCGGGCTGGAGGGCCTGTTCGTCGGTGACACGCTGTTTGCGGGCTCCATCGGCCGCACCGACCTTCCGGGGGGCCACTACGAGACGCTCATGCGCTCCATCACCGAGGTGCTCTTCCGCTTCCCGGATGAGGCCGCCGTGTTCTCCGGCCACGGGCCTGCCACGACTATCGGCCGCGAGCGCTCGACCAACCCGTTCGTCCAGGAATGGCTGGCACAGCGCGGCCGCTGACCATTGGCGATTGCCGATTGGTGATTGAGCGATTCATTGGGCGATTGGTGATTGGGGCATTGAGCATTGGGATTGATGATTGGAGGATTGGGGCATTGAGGCATTGGGTGCGGGGAGCGATTTGTCCGCGCGGCGACCGGAATGCCCCAATCGCCCGATCACCCAATCACCCAATCCAATGCAAAATGCCCCAATCGCCCAATCATCAATGAATCGCACAATCGCCAATCGGCAATCATCAATGGACCCGCGCAGCGTACTCGGATGAACACGCGCAGCGTACTAGCGGTCGTGGACGACCTCATGCTCCGCTCGCGCATCTCGACGGCGGCGAAGGGCGTGGGCGTCGAGGTGAAATATGCGCGCTCGATGGATGCGACGCTCGCGGCGGCCCGTGCCACGCCGCCACCGGCACTCGTCATCCTGGACCTGAACAACGCGCGCGCGAAGCCGCTGGAGACCATCGCCGCGCTCGGGAGCGATCCCGCCCTTGCCGCCATTCCGACGGTGGGCTTCGTGTCTCACGTCGATACCACCACCATTGAGGCCGCACGCCAGGCCGGCGTGGACCGCATCCTCGCCCGCTCGGCGTTCATGGAGCAGCTGCCGCAACTGCTGCGGGGATAGGACCAGGAGCCGACGTCGGGAGTCGGGAGTCGGAGAATTGCAGCGTCCAGGGTCCACTGCCGAACCCGAGAACCCGAGAACCCGAGACCCCCATGTCCCCCAGCGTCCTCGACATCCTCCGCGCACGCCGCCGACTGCGGCCCTGGCTGCAACCGACCCCCATCCGCGAGTCGGCGTGGCTCTCGTCGCGTGCCGGCGGCCGCGCGCTGCTGAAGCTCGAATCGCTGAACCAGACGAACTCGTTCGAGATCCGCGGCGCGTTCAACGCGCTCCTCCGCCTCATCGACACGTATCCCGACCCGGCGGCGAGGCCCGCGGTGGTCACGGCCTCGGCGGGCAACCACGGGCGGGCGATGGCCTGCGCCGCCGAACGACTGGGCCTGCGCGTCGTGATCTTCACGCCCGCGAACGCGCCACTCGCAAAGCGCGAGGCCATCCGGCATCACGGCGCCGAGCTGCACGACCAGGCGCCCGGCTACGATGCGGCGGAGCGCCTCGCACACGCCTGCGCGCGTGAGACCGGCGGCGTGTTCATCTCACCGTACAACCATCCGGACGTCATCGCCGGCGCCGGGACGGTGGGACTGGAGATCGTGGAGGCCTGCCCCGACCTCGCCACCGTCGTGGTGCCGCTCGGCGGCGGAGGGCTGGGCAGCGGCGTCGGGCTGGCAATCCGCGCGGCCGCGTCCGCCGCTCGGGTCGTTGGCGTCGAGGCAGAGGCGTCCACCCCCTTCACGGCCAGCCTCGCCCGCGGCGCCATCACCGCCATCGAGCCGAAGGACACGCTGGCCGACGGGCTCGCGGGCAACCTCGAGGCCGGCGCCATCACTTTCCCGCTCGTGCAGCAGGTGGTGGACGAGGTGGTGACCATCAGCGAGGGCGAGCTGCGCGCCGCCATGCGCGCGCTCGCCGCCGAAGAGCATCTCATGGTGGAGGGGGCGGCCGCGGTGTCGGTCGCCGCGCTCGCCTCAGGCCGCCTGGAGAGGGCCGCTGCCCCGGCGGTCGCCATCGTCACCGGCGCCAACATCGACCTCGCGACATTCGTCGCCGCTGTAGGGGCGCCGGGGGCCCATTGATGATTGCCAATTGGCGATTGAGCGATTCATTGGGCGATTGGCGAATGGCACATTGGGCGTTGGGATTGGCGAATTGGGGCATTGGGGCATTGGGGCATTGGGGGCGATGTGCTGCGCAGCACCCGGAAGGCACGACGCGTTCGAGAATGCCCAAATCGCCGAATCACCCAATCACCCCAATCCAATGCGCAATGCCGAAGTCGCCCGATCGTCAATGAATCGCCCAATCAGCAATCGGCAATCGTCAATGGACGTGGCCGTGCTATTTCGGCGGCCGCGACGGCCTTATTTCAATGCGGCTCGGCAAGCTGCGGCCAGGATGGTCCAGCAGGTCCTCCACGACCCGGGCCACGTCGTCAGGGCTCAGCTTCCAGTCGGCGCCCGTTTCGGGCTCGCGCCCTGAGAAGCCGGTGGCCACCGATCCGGGCAGGATGTAGCTGACGCGGATGTTGTCGTGCCGCACCTCCTGCATCAGCGCCTCGCTGAACGCGTTCAGGCCCGCCTTCGACGCGCAGTAGGCGGCGCCGCCGACGAAGGCGTTCTTGCTGGCCAGGCTGCTGAGATTGATGATCCACCCGCCGCCGCGGGCCTTCAGGTGTGGGAGGGCAGCGCGGCAGCAGAAGAAGACGCCGGAGAGGTTCGTGTCGATGATGCGCCGCCACTCGTCGTGGGGCAGCTCCGACACCGGCGCGCCCACGCCGACGCCCGCGTTGTTCACCAGCACGTCGAGCCCGCCGAACCTCGCCACTACCGTCTGCAAGGCCAGGTCCACGGCCGCCGGGTCCCTCACATCACAGACGAGGCTGAGCACGCGCCCCGGGTCGCCGCACCGCTCGGCCAGCGCGTGCTCCGCGCGTGACGCGCCGCTCGGCGTGGTGCCGGTGACCGCGACACGATGCCCGCGGGCCAGCAGACGTTCGGCGACGGCGAAGCCGATGCCGCGCGTGCCGCCGGTGACAAGGGAGATGAGGGACATGTAAGGCCTCCTGCCGCCTGGGTTGAACGCACCGGCTACAATCCTACTGTGACCATCGTCATTCTCGGCGCTGGCGACCTCGGCGCCACCGTGGCCCGTCAGGCCGCGGCCGCCGACATCGCGGCGCGCGTCGTGCTGGTGGACGATGCCGGCGCGGTGGCTGCGGGGAAGGCGCTCGACATCGCGCAGGCCGGGCCGGTGGATCGCTACGCCACGAGCGTCTCGGGCACCGCAGATGAGTCGGCGGTCATGGGGGCGGCCATCATCGTCATCGCCGATCGCGTCGGCGCCGGCGAGTGGGATGGCGACGTGGGGCTCGGGCTGCTCGCGCGCATGACGGGCCTCAACCAGGCAGCGCCCATCCTCTGCGCCGGCCCCCACCAGGCAACGCTGATCGACCGGGGCGTGCACGAGCTGGGCGTGGCACGGACACGCCTGTTCGGCACGGCGCCGGAGGCCCTGCGCGCGGCGGCGCTGTCGCTGGTCGCGCTCGAAGCCGAGACGTCGCCCGCTGACATCTCACTGATGGTGGTCGGTCGCGCGCCGCGCGAGATCATCGTGCCGTGGGAGTCGGCCAGCATCAGCGGGCGCCGCGCCGTCGACGTCCTGGCGCCGCCGGCCATCACGCGCATCGAGGATCGCCTCCCGCGCCTGTGGCCCGCGGCCGCGACGGCCCTTGGCAGCGCAGCGGCCCGGGTGATGCGGTCGATGATCACGCGCGCACCCCGCGCACACGCGCTGCAGGTGGCGGTCGCCCTGGGTCCCTCGGCGCCCGGCCGGTCGGCGATGCTGCCCGCGCGCGTGTATCCCCAGGGCATCCTTCGGATGGAGCCCGCGCCCCTGTCGTCGCGCGATCGCGTGCGGCTCGAGACGGCGCTGGCGCGCTGAACACATGTGCCGCGTCCTGCCGCTCGTGCTGCTCTGGGCCGCGGCACTGGAGGCCCAGGCGCCGGCCCGCCCGACGGCGTCCACCTACCTCTCGCACGTGCGGTACCTCTCGTCGGATCAGTTCAACGGGCGGGGCAACGGCACCCCCGATCTCGAGCGCGCGGCCGACTACATCGCCGCGCAGTTCCGCGCGGCAGGCCTCGCCGGCGGAGCCGGGCCCGAGTCATTCGACCAGGCCTTCGACACCGAGGTCCAGATCGAGCCGCCGTCAACCGCGGCGCTGCTGCTCGACGCCGGAGGCACCACGCACACCTTCGGTCTCGGCGTGGACTACTACCCGTTGTCGACCCTGGATCGCCTCCCGGGCGCGCCACCGCCCACGTTCGACGACGTGCCGCTGGTATTCGCGGGCTACGGCATCTCGGCGCCGGGCCTCGGCTACGACGACTACGCCGGCATCGACGTGCGCGGCGCCGCGGTGCTGGTGTTGACGCACGAGCCGCAGGAGAACGACGAGCGCAGCATCTTCGACGGGAGGAACCTCACCCCGTCGGCATCCATCTCGGAAAAGGCCCGCGAGGCGCGGGAGCGCGGCGCGCGGCTCTTGCTCGTGGTGGAGGACCCCTCCCATGTGGACGATCGGGCGATGCGCGGCGTGTGGTGGGCCGATCCGCAGCGCGACACCATGGGCATCCCCGTCCTCCGCGTGGCCCGCGAGCGGCTCGCCAGGGCCGTGCCGGCGCTGGACCTCGACGCCGCGGCCTACGCGATCGATCGCACGCTCGCGCCGGCATCCCGGCGGCTGGACGGCCTGACACTGGACTACGTCGAGCACCGGGCGCAGTTCACGGCACGCGTCAGGAACGTCGTGGGCGTGCTGCGCGGGGCGGATCCGTCACTGGCGCACGAGGCCGTCGTCGTGGGGGCCCATTACGACCACGTGGGGACGGGCGGCGAGTTCTCACAGGCGCCGGAGGCCACCGGCGACATCCACAACGGCGCGGACGACAACGCATCGGGCACGGCGGCCCTCATCGAGATGGCGCGCGTGGCGGGAGCCACGCGGGAACGGTTCCGCCGGACCGTGGTCTTCGTCGCCTTCGCGGGCGAGGAGCTGGGCCTGAGGGGATCACGGCACTACGTGCAGCACCCCGCCGTGCCACTGGACCGGACGGTGGCCATGGTGAACCTCGACATGGTCGGGCGGGCGCGCGGCCGCGTGCTGGTCGGCGCGTTCGGCTGGCGGGAGGGCTTCCCGGCGTTCTTCCGTCGCATGCGGTCCTGGACGCGCCTCCGGCTGGAGGATTTCCTCCGCGGCGGCGGCTACCAGGCGGATCAGTCGGACGGGGCGCCCTTCGCCGCGCGCGGCGTGCCGGCGATTGCGTTCTTCACAGGATTCCATGCCGACTATCACCGGCCCTCCGACGACTGGGGGCGCATCGACGCCCAGGGCGGAGCCGAGGTGGCCCGGCTCGCCCTCAGGGTCGTGGAGGAACTGGCACGTCAGAAGGCTTCGACGGGACGGTGAAGCGTGAGGCCGTCGGCAAACACGGCTAGGCGCTTGCGAAGAAGCAGCCGGCCGCGGTGCAGCCGCGACTTCAGCGTCTGATCCTTCACCTTGAGCCGCCGGCTGGCTTCCTCTGTGCTGAGCCCCTGCAGGTCGCGCAGGATGACGGGCGTGCGGTAGATGGAGGGCAGCGCGTCCACGGCCTCGGCGAGGCGCTCGCGCATCTGCTGGCGGAGCATCTGCTCGTCGGCCAGCGACGACCAGTCGGCCGGGTCGTGCGGGCGCGGCCCGCCCACCCCATCGTCATGGCCCGGGCCGACGGGGACGTCGGCGAGCTCGGCCATCCGCGCAGCTCGTGTGTGGCGCAGCCGCGACATCGCGGTGTTGAAGGTAATGCGGTAGATCCACGACGACAGCGCCGCGTCGCCCCGGAAGGCATCGATCTTCCGGTACACCTTCATCAGGACGTCCTGGGTGATCTCCTCGGCATCCTCGCGGTTCTTCACGTAACGAAACGCCAGCTGGAAAATCTTCGACCCGTAGGCCGCGGCCAGCTCCCCGAGGGCGGTGTCGTCGCCCTGGCGGAGCCGTTCCACGAGGTGAGTGTCGGTAACCTGTTCGCGCATCGGCAACAACCTTTCCTGCATCTCTCATGGGATAAGAACCCCAGGGGTGAGGCGGTTATTCCCGGGTGCGGGCAGGTGCGAACAGGTGCGACCAGGTGCGGGCAGGTGCGAACAGGTGCGGGCAGGTGCGGGCAGGCGCGAAGCGCGCTAACTCTTTGAGACCGTGTCGGTTACCTCTCGCTCGAAAACGGCCGCGAACTCATCCATGAGGACCCCCTCCACGTCGGGGATGGCGCAGGGGCGGCCGGCGGCCTTTTCGAGCGAGGTGACGCCGCGGTCGCTGATACCGCAGGGGACGATCAGGCCGAAGAAATCCAGGGCCGTGCTCACGTTGAAGGCGAACCCGTGGCTGGTGATCCAGCGCGAGATGCGGACACCGATGGCCCCGATCTTCTCGGGCCCGCGCGCCGGGTGGGTCACCCAGGCGCCCGACAGGCCCTGGATGCGGCCGGCCTCGACGCCGTATCGCGCACAGGCGCGGATCATCACCTCTTCGATGTCGCGCACGTAGCGGTGCACGTCGCGCCGGTCGGGATTGAGGTCCAGGATGGGATAGCCGACGACCTGCCCGGGGCCGTGATAGGTGACGTCGCCGCCGCGCCCGGTGTCGAACACCTCGACGCCGAGCGCCCGCAATCGATCCGGCGACGCCAGGATGTGGCTGCGGCCCTCCTTCTTCACGCCCACCGTGAGCACGTGCGGGTGCTGCAGCAGCAACAGCGTGTCGGGGATATGCCCCGCGCGTCGCTCTTCGACGAGCTGCTTCTGCAGCTCGAGCGCCTCCGCATACGGCACGACGCCAGGCCGTCGGACGTCAAGTGGTCGCATGGCTTGGGGCTTGGGGCTTGGGGCCTGGGGCTTGGGACCTGTGGTCTTGAGGTCTCTCCGCCTACACCTGTGCGGGATCGAAGTGCTCGATCGACTTCTTCAGGTCGGCCATGAACTGGTCGGCGACCGCGCCGTCCACCAGCCGGTGGTCGTAGCCGAGCGTGAGGTAGCCCATCGTCCGGATGCCGATCATGTCGTCGATGACGACCGGTCGCTTCTCGATGGTGCCCACGCCGAGGATGGCCACCTGAGGCTGGTTGATGACCGGCAGGCCGAACTGCGCGCCGAAGTTCCCGGGATTGGTGATGGTGAACGTCCCGCCCTGCACTTCTTCGGGGCTCAGCTTCTTCGCCCGGGCGCGGTCCGCGATGTCCTGGATGGACCGCGACAGTCCGAGGATGTTCTTCTCCTCGGCCCCCTTCACCACCGGGACGATGAGGCCGTTCTCGAGGGCGACGGCGATGCCGAGGTTCACCGTGCCGCGGTAGATGACGCTGTCGCCGTCGATGGACGCGTTGATCACGGGGTGGCGGCGGAGGCAGTCCACCGCCGCCTTGGCGATGAACGAGGTGAAGGTGAGCTTGACGCCCGCGGCCTCGTACTCGGCCTTCTTCGCCTTGCGGATGTGATCCACACGGCTGTAGTTGACCTCGAACACGGAGTACACGTGTGCGGACGTGTGCTTGCTGAGCACCATGTGCTCGGCGATCTTCTTCCGCATCACCGACATCGGCTCGACGCGATCCGACGGCAGGCGGAACACGGCGGGCGCGTGCGGCGCGGGGACGGGGGCCCGGAGCGCCGGCGCCTCCGCGCGCGCCCGGGCTGCCCCCTGGAGCGCCGGGGCTTCAGCCCCGGCGGCAGCCCCGCCACGCTCGATGAACGACAGGATATCGGCCTTCGTGACGCGCCCGCCGATGCCCGACCCGGCGATTTGCGAGACGTCGACGTGGTGCTCCTTCGCGATGCGGCGCACCAACGGGGACGAACGCTGACGCTCGGACGCCGATGGGGACGCAGATGGCGCAGGGGCCGCAGAGGCCGCAGAAGCCGCAGATGACACAGATGGCGCAGATGGCTCAGAGGCCGCGGATGGCGCAGAGGCCGCAGATGGCGCAGAGGCCGCAGATGGTGCAGAGGCCGCAGATGGTGCAGGGGCGGCGGTTGACACAGATGGCGCAGCTGCTGCCGGCTCGAGCGGGGCCGGCGCGGCCACGGCCGATCCGGCTTCGCCGATCATGGCCACGACGCTGTTCACCGGGACCGTCTCGCCTTCCTTCACCGAGATGTCCAGCACCACGCCAGCGGCGGGCGAGGGGATCTCGGCATCCACCTTGTCGGTGGAGATCTCGAACAGCGGCTCGTCGCGATCCACCGCGTCGCCAACCTTCTTGATCCATCGGACGATCGTGCCCTCGGCAATCGACTCGCCCATCTGGGGCATCACTACGGGTGTAGACATGGGTCGTTTCTCTTGGGGCTTGGGGGTTGGCCTTGGGTCGTGGGTCGTGGGTTCTGCTCCCTGCTCCCTGATCCCTGCTCCCTGATCCCTGGTTCCCGGTTCCTGGTTCCTGACTCAGATGTGTATGGCGGCGCCGTGCGCCGCGTGTGCCGCCTCGCCCACCGCTTCCGACATGGTCGGGTGCGCGTGAATGGTCTTCACCAGCTCCTCGACCGTGCACTCCATGCGCAGCATCATGACGGCCTC
Organism: Vicinamibacterales bacterium; assembly: GCA_050249615.1. Lineage (GTDB taxonomy): Bacteria > Acidobacteriota > Vicinamibacteria > Vicinamibacterales > UBA2999 > VFZN01. The sequence continues at coordinate 23,450 of JBFWQE010000014.1, read as the reverse complement.
GGCCACGAGCTCCGTGGCGCGCGGGCCGATGATGTGCACACCCAGCACCTCGTCGTACTTCTTCTCCGCCACGATCTTCACGAAGCCCTCGGTCTCGCCCGCCATGCGCGCGCGCGCCAGCGCCTTGAACGGGAACGAGCCGGTGCGCACGTCGTATCCCTGCGCCTTCGCCTGCGCCTCGGTCAGGCCCACGCTGCCGATCTCCGGCTCGCAGTAGGTGCACCGCGGCACGTGGTCGTAGTTGATGGGCTCGACGTGCTGCCCGGCGATGCGCTCGGCCAGCGCGATGCCCTCCATGGACGCCACGTGCGCCAGCTGGTAGTGGGGCCCGCCCATCGTGATGACGTCGCCGACGGCCGAGAGGCCCGGGACGCTGGTGTGGAACAGCGGATCCACGACGATGTAGCCGCGGTCCATCCTGACGCCGAGTTCCTCGACGCCGAGCCCCTCGGTGACGGGGCCGCGGCCGGTCGCGACCAGCAGCAGGTCGAAGGCGGCCTGCTGCGGCGCCGCCCCCTGCGCCGAGCCCACCATCTCCACGTCGACGCCCTTCGCGCCGGCCTTCGCGCTGGTGACCTTCGTCCCGGTGTGCACCTTGATCCCGCGGCGCTTGAACGTCTTCTCGAGCTCGGCCGACACGGCCTCGTCCTCGCCGGGCACCAGGCGGGGGAGCAGCTCGATGATGGTCACCTCGCTGCCGTAGCTGCGGAAGATGGACGCGAACTCCACGCCGACGGCGCCGCTGCCCATGATGGCGATCGACTTCGGCACGTCGGCGAGGTGGATGGCCTCGTCGCTGAAGATGATCCGCTTGCGGTCCACCTCGATGCCCGGCACGCTGCGGGCCGCAGAACCGGTGGCGATGATGATCTCCTTCTTCGCCGTCAGGTGCTGCTTCGCGCCGTCGTGCAGCGTCACCTCGACGCCGAGCGCGCCCACCAGCCGCGCGGTGCCCTTGATCCAGTCGATCTTGTTCTTCTTGAAGAGCATCTCGATGCCGCCGGTGAGCCCGGTGATCATCTTGTCCTTGCGCGCGTGCACGGCCGGCATGTTGATGCCGACGGCCTTCCCGTCGACGCCGGTGAGCCCCCACTCGGCGGCGCCCTGCGCCACCTTCAGGGCGTGCGCGTGCTCGAGCAGGGCCTTGGTGGGGATGCAGCCCCAGATGAGACAGGTGCCCCCGAGCGCCTTCTGGCGCTCGACCACGGCCACCTTCAACCCGAGCTGCGCGGCGCGGATGGCGGCCACGTACCCGCCGGTTCCGGCCCCGATGACCACGACGTCGTATCCGTTAGCCAAGACTGCTCCTCATAAGTGCGATGCGTTCCACATATAACGACAAACAACAACCTCCCACTGTCGCTTGGAACCGCCGACAGCGTCAAGGACGTGCTGCGCGCGGCCGCCCGTTCAGGCCCGGTGGCCGGAGCGCTTGATGGATTCCAGGGGCACGAAGGCCGAGGTGGGGGGCGGCGGCTCCGGAGGCGGGGGGGTGACGGTGGCCTTCAGCTCGCCGTGGTCGTAGCGCAGCTGCCAGTACAGGTCGGTGAGCTCCGCAATCCGGCGAGCCTGCCGGCGCACCAGGGCCAGCGCGACGAGCGCGACGACGAGCGCGACGGCGGCGACGGCTGTGGACATGATGGGGCCTGCAGTCCAGCTATACTGCCCCTCGATGTCCCTCCGCCGCAAGACCATCCTCGTCGTGGACGAGGACGATACCGCGCGCGAGGCGCTCTCGGCACCGCTCAAGCGCGACTACCGCCTGCTGCGGGCCGCGTCGGGCGAAGCGGCGCTCGCCCTCATGGACCGCGAGGACGTGGACGTCGTCATCGCCGAGGCGTCGCTGCCGGGCATCACGGGCTTCGAGCTCCTGCAGGTGGTCCGCGAGAACTTCCCGCTCGTCGAGGTCGTGATGACCTCGGAGGCCGCGGACGTGGAACAGGCCGTGCAGGCCATCAAGCTGGGCGCGTACCACTTCCTCGCCAAGCCGGTCAGCCCGGACCAGCTGAGGAACGTGGCGGCGCACGCGGACGAGCGGCAGGAGCTGAACCGCCGCGTGCTCCGGCTCGAGCAGGAGGTGGACGAGCTCGGCCATCGCGAGTTCATCACCGGCCCGAGCCCGGCGCTCCGCGACGTGCTCGACACCGTGCAGAAGGTGGCGAGGCTCTCGGCGACGGTGCTCATCCTCGGCGAGAGCGGCACGGGCAAGGAGCTGCTGGCGCGGCACCTGCACCGCTGGTCCGAGCATCCCGAAGGCCCCTTCGTGGCCGTGAACATGGCGGCCATCCCGCGCGAGCTGGTCGAGAGCACGCTCTTCGGCCACGAGAAGGGCGCCTTCACCGGCGCCGTGCAGCAGCGCCTCGGCAAGTTCGAGCTGGCCGCCGGCGGCACGCTGTTCCTGGACGAGGTGGGCGACCTCAAGATCGATCTCCAGGCCAAGCTCCTCCGCGCCATCCAGGAGGGCGAGATCGAGCGGGTCGGCGGCATGCGGCCCATCCGCACGTCGTTCCGCCTGATCGCTGCCACCAACGTGGACCTCGCCCAGGCCGTGAAGCAGGGGACGTTCCGCGAGGACCTCTACTACCGGCTCAACGTGATCCCGGTCCGGCTGCCGCCGCTCCGCGAGCGCATCGAGGACCTGCCGGTCCTCATCGACTTCTTCATCCGGCGCTACAACGCGCGCTTCAAGAAGCAGGTGGCCGGGATGGCCGCCTCCACGATGAAGATGCTCTCGCACTACTGGTGGCCGGGCAACATCCGCGAGCTGGAGAACCTGGTCGAGCGGCTCGTCGCGACGGCGCCGCACGAGTGGATCACCGACGAGGACCTGCCCTTCGAGTTCCACGCCGCGGAGCTGGACCGGACCGCGTCGGACACGAGCCTCCTCGACCGGGCGCTCACCACGTTCGAGCGCAACTTCATCGTGCGCGCGCTGGAGCGCAGCGGCTGGAACGTCTCGCAGACGGCGCGCTACCTGGGCGTGCCGCTGAGCACCATGAAGTTCAAGATGGAACGGCTGGACATCCGCGAGCTGGCGAAGAAGCTGAGAGGGAACTGACGCGCCGGCCGCGCGGGCGGCGGCCTGGAGACCCGTTCGGGGGGCAGATCTCCAGGCGCCGTGTCGCTACTTCTTCGGAAGGACGGAATCCTTCAGCTGCTTCACGATGCGCGCCTTGACGACGGTCTTGGCGGCGATCTTGATTGGCTCGCCGGTCGCGGGATTGCGGCCGGTGCGGGCCTTGCGCTTCTGCACGACGAGCTTGACCATGCCGGGCAGCACGAACTCGCCCGTGCGCTTCAGCTCCTTCTCGCAGAGCATGGCGAGCTCGTCGAAGAAATCGCGAGCCTGCGTCCGCTTGACGTCGAACCGCTCGGCGAAGTGTGAGAAGAGTTCCGACTTGCCCATCCTGCGGGCTTCTGGCATCGTGTCCCCCCGGTCGAGTGTGGTGCGCGCGCGTGTTGTACGAATGTCCGCCGATGGCGCCACCGCACGCGAACGGCTGCCAGCGGGAAAAGGCGGAAAAGCGACGTGCATCCTAACGCCGTCGCTCTGACCTGTCAAACACAGAACGTCCGGATCTTATCTGATTTCCCGGACGGCCAGGTGCCGCAGTTGACGTCCCGGGCAGGTGACAGGCCGCCAGCCGCGGTGCATGATCACAGGGTGACCGACACACCCGCCGCCCTGCTCGAGACGTTCCCCAACCCGCGCCCCGAGCGCGACTACGAGATCACCATCGACTGTCCCGAGTTCACCTCGGTGTGCCCGAAGACGGGCCTGCCCGATTTCGGCGCCATCCACATCCGCTACGTGCCCGACGCGGCGTGCGTCGAGCTCAAGTCGCTGAAGTACTACCTGCTCGCGTACCGCAACCGCGGCATCTTCTACGAGGCCGCGACCAACCAGATCCTCGACGACCTCGTCGGCGCGTGCCAACCCAGACGCATGACCGTGGTCGGCGACTTCTCGGCGCGCGGCGGGATCACGACGAAGGTGACGGCGGAATACGTCAGGTAGGGCGTCGCGGGTGCCGACGGGTGCGGGCGGGTGCCGACGGGTGCGGGCGGGTGCGAGCAGGTGCGGACGATGACGCCAGCCATGGATGAGAGCGACGAGCCCGTCGTCGTGCCCATCGAGGACGCGATCGACCTGCACGCGTTCGCGCCGCGCGACGTGCTGTCGGTCGTGGACGAGTACCTCCGGGCGGCGTGGCGGGCCGGGCATCGGCGGGTGCGGCTCATCCACGGCCGCGGCATCGGGGCACAGCGCGCGGCGGTGCAGCGGCTGCTCGCCTCGCACCCGCTCGTCGATCGCTACTGGGATGCGCCCGAGTCTTCCCTGGGCGCCACGGTGGCCGTGCTGGTCGAGAAGGCCGGCGGCTCGTAGCCATCGCCGGCGATGGCGCGCGCCACGGCCTCGATGTGGTCCTGCAGCCCGGTGACGCGCAGCGCCCGCACGGGCACGCCGGACGTGACGGCAGCGGCCACCGTGCGGTAGTCGCTCGGCACCGTCCAGTCGATCGTCATCCGGAGCACGCTCTCGATCTGCTTCACCGAGACCGCCCCGAACTCCGAGGCGCGATTGAGCAGGACGCGCAGCTGATCGGTGGAGACGCCCGACAGCCGGACGGCGTCGATGAGCCGTTGCAGGTTGCGCAGGCAGGGCACGTCCGGGTTTGCCACCAGCACCACCAGGTCCGACGCCTGCAGGGCAACCGCCGTCGTCGGGGTGAGGGCGCTCCCCGCATCCACCAGCACGAACTCGTACGTCGAGCGGAGGCACTGCAGCGTCGCCTCGATGCCTTCGGCATCGCGTACCGAGGGACGGCCCCATTCGTCCCCGGCAGCCAGGACGTCGACGCCACAGGCATGGGCCGTCAGGTAAGCGGCCATCAGGCCGGGGTCGCGCCACGCCAGGCGGTCCAGCAGGTGCGTGAGCGTGAAGCGCGGCCGCACGCCCAGGAACAACGCGACGTCACCGGGCGCGGGTTTCAGGTCCATCACCACGGTGGCCCGATCGGTGACACGCCGCGCCTCGGCACCCACGTTCACGGCCATCGTCGTGGTGCCGGTTCCGCCCTTTGTTCCAAGGAAACTGACGATCATGCGCTCGGGGAGAGGCAACCCCTGTGCCACCCGAGGCCGCGTCCCGGCGCCGTGGGTTTTCGCGGGGAATCAACGTCCCGACTCAGCGCGCCGCGTTGCAGAAACGTAAGCCCGGGACGGACTTTCGTCGGCACCGGGCTCGCGCTGAACGCGGCCGGTTCGCCAGGCACGCGGTTTCCGGCCAAATTCACGCGACTCGCCCGGGTGCAGTTGCGGTACGCCACTTGCTCGGAGTCTGCCACCACCACTTCCCAGAGGAGCCAGAGACGATGCCCATGCCACCGACGTCCGCCGCTCCGCCGCGCCCCACCGTGGACGAGTGGGGCGTGTACGACCCTCAGCAGGCCGGCCTCGCGGCACTATTTACACGGTTGGCCGGCGTGCCCGAGCCCCGAGCCGACGGCATCGACCTCTCCCGAACGCGCATCCTCGAGCCCGGGCATGCGGCCACGTCCCCGGGCGCGCGCAAGTAGGGCGCCGCAGGGAAGCGACACACACACCGAATTCGTTCAGCGTGATGGGGCGGGGTGGCGGAGCGATCCGGCACCCCGCTTGCCTTTTCCCCGTACTGCGCGATGAGCGACCCGCGATCCTCGCGGTTTCTGCCACATGCGCCCGGGGAGAGCGATGGAGGATCTGCGTGGTGGTGTGCGCGCGGGCACAACGGTGCATGCGCGCGGAGACACCTGGACAATCGCCGAGGTACGCCGCTTCGAGAGCTGCGCCCTCGTCGCGCTCGAAGCTGCCGGCCCGGCGCGGAGCGGACACCGCACCACCCTGATCTCACCGTTCGACGAGATAGCCCCTGCGCCTCGCGAGAAGCTCTCGCGCCGCCGGCGCGCGCGCGTGGCCGGAAGCGTGCTCGGCGCCATCGGGCGCGAGCGGCCCTCGCACGCCCTCTGGACCGCCGCGGAGGCACGGTTCACCCCGCTCGCCTGGCAGCTCGCGCCGGCGCTCGCCGTGCTCCGAGGCGCGACGAGGGTGCTGCTGGCCGATGCCGTCGGTCTGGGGAAGACCGTGCAGGCGGGGCTGATCATCGCCGAGCTGATGGCGCGTGGGATCGTCGAGCGGGCGCTCGTGCTCACGCCGGCGGGCCTGCGTGACGCCTGGGTCGAGGAACTGCGCGCGCGGTTCGACCTGGCCGCCGAGGCACTCGATCAGGCGACGCTTGCCGAAGGCCCAACGCGCGAGGCGGGGGCCAACCCGTGGATGCGCGTGCCGGTCGTGGTGTCGTCCATCGACCTGGTGAAGCGCCCTGAGGTGCGCGCCGCCGTGGACGATCAGCCCATCGACCTGGTCATCGTGGACGAGGCGCACCACTGCACGCCCGGCAGCGATCGCGGGATCGCCGTCGCGCGACTCGCGCGCGCGGTGCCGTGGCTGATCCTGGCCACGGCCACGCCACATGCGGGAGACCCGCGCGCCTTTCGCTTCCTCCTGGACCTCGGGCGCGCCGGCCGCAAGGAGCCCGCCATGCGGGTGTTTCGCCGGTCGCATGGCGAGGCAGGCCTCGCTGGACGCCGCTCCACGCACGTGCTCGCCGTCACCCCCACGGCCGCCGAGCGGCGGCTGCAGAGTGCCGTCCACGCGTACGCGCGCGAGCTCTGCGAGGGCCCGACGCGGGACACACCCGGCCTGAGGCTCGTCTGCGGTGTGCTGGCCCGGCGCGCGACGTCCAGCGCGCTGGCGGCCCGCCGGACGCTGGAGAGACGCCTGGCTGCGCTGTCGGGCCGCCCGATGACACGCGTCGAACAGCAGGCGCCGCTGCCCTGGTCGGAGGTCGAAGACGACGAAGGCCTGGCCCCGTCGTGGCTGGCGTTGCCGGGGCCCGGCAGCACCGCCGACGAGTGCGCGCGGCTCCGGGAGCTCATCGCGCTGGCAGTCGAGGCATCCGCGCGGCCCTCGAAGCTGCTCCGGCTGCGGAGGCTGCTGGCCCGCGCGGGTGAGCCGGCCATCGTGTTCACGGAGTTTCGCGACACGATCGACGCCTGCCTGCCCTTCGTGCAGGACGTGGCGTCCACCCGATGCCTGCACGGATCGATGGACGCGCGGGATCGTCGCCACGCCGTGGCCGACTTCCTCCAGGGCCGTGCCCACCTGCTGCTGGCCACCGACGTGGCAGGCGAGGGACTGAACCTGCACGAGCGGGCGCGGCTCGTGATCACCATCGAGTGGCCCTGGAGCCCGCCGCGGCTCGAGCAGCGCGTGGGTCGCGTGGACAGGATGGGGCAGGCTCGGCGCGTGCACGCGGTGCACCTCACGTCGAGAGGGACGTTCGAGGACACGGTGGTGGCGCGACTGATGGAGCGCGCGAGGACGGCGGCCGAGGATCTCGGGTGGTGTGAGGGCGGGCTGATCGGGGAACGCGCGATCGAGGCTGCCGTCCTCGGAGGCGCGGCACGGGCCGGGGCCGCGACAGGCTCCCCGCCCGCGTCATCCCCGGCGGACGCCACGGCGGCCGGCGAGGTCCTCCGGGTTCTGGAGCAGCGCCGGCTCCTGGCGCACGCGCGTCCCGGGATGCCGCTGCCCGCGTGGTGTCTCCCGGGGAGGGGACGGGTGCGGGCGGGCGCGGGCAGGTCCGGACAGGTGCGGGCAGGTGCGGAGCGGTGCGGGGAGGTGCGGGCAGGTGCGGAGCGGTGCGGGGAGGTGCGGACGGGCTTGCCGCGCCGATGGTCGCCGGACCCGGCGCGCGAGCGCGGGCGGGTCGCGGTCGTGTTCGAAGTCACCGACCGGTCGCGCCTCGGCCGGATCGAGGCCTCCGCGGTCATCGCCATGGAGGTCACGCTCTCGCGCGAGCCGTCGAACCGGCGCGAATGGCGGGAGGCCTGCCGCGCCGTCGCACGCGATCGCCGTGTGCGCGAGGCCGCGCTGGCCGCAGCGCCGGCGCGGGCCGGCACCGAATCGCCCTGGACCGATGCGGTCGGGAGGCTCCTGGCCATCCGCGCCGCGGTCGACGCCACGCGACCGCCGGCGGTCCAGCCTTCGCTGTTCGACAGGCGCGCCGTGCGCGAGGCTCACGCCCGCGAGGCAGTGACGGCCAGGCTGCAGGCGCATCTCGAGCGGAAGACACGCGAGCTGTCAGCGCCGGGCGGCGAGCGTGACGCGCGCGTGCTGGCCGTGATCCCCGTCGCGTGACGGAGGACGCACCATGATTCCGGGAGTCACCGGCGAGCTGCTGTCGAGCGCGTACCTCGCGCGTTACCTCGAGGAGCACGAGGCCAGGGTCCCGCGGCCCGACGCCTGGGCCCGCGGCGTGGTGCGATGGTGGCGTCACCTACGGCAGTCGCTCGGCCCCGCGTCGGCCCCGCGGGCCGTGCTCGACATCGGCGCAATCCCGCTCGTGTCCCTGCTCGGGTACACCGTCCGCGGCCTCGAGCCCGCGCCGTGGGGGCACGTCGGCGTGCTCGCCGGCCAGGCCGGGCCGTCCACGGTGTTCATCTCCACGCGCTGGGGCGTCTCGCCGGAGGGCGCATGGCGGACCGCGCTCAGGACGAGCCTGGCGGCTCGCCTGCCCTGGGCCCTGATCTTCAACGGCTCGCACCTCACGCTCATCGACGCGTCACGGCCGTGGACCCGACGCTCCCTGGGCTTCGATCTCGAAGCCGTGTGTCACAGCGCGGCGGGCATGCACGCGTTGTGGCTGCTCGCGCGCGCCGACGCCGTCGGCCTCGAAGGTGCATCCGAGCTCGCACGCGTGGCCGCGGCCTCGGATCAGCACGGGGTGGACGTGTGCACCGCGCTCGGTGGCGGCGTGCTCGACGCGCTGGGACGACTCGTGGCGGTCCTCGATCGATCGGCGGCGCGCTCTCGCCAGGCCGATCCCCGCTCTGACGCCCGCATCTTCGAACAGTCGCTCACGGTCGTGTTCCGCCTGCTCTTCCTGCTCTTCGCGGAAGCCCGGGGCCTCGTGCCAACCTGGCACCGGGTCTATCGCCAGGCCTACAGCATGGAAGCCCTCTGCCGGCGCGTCCTCGAAGACGATCGGGCCCGCGGCGTCTGGGCCACCATGCAGGCCATGTCGCGGCTGGCGCATGCGGGGTGCCAGGCGGACGACCTCCGGGTGACGGCGTTCAACGGCCGGCTGTTCGCGCCCGCGCGGACGCCCCTGGCGGAGCGCAGGCGCGTCCCGGACGAGGCGGCCGCCGGCGCGCTCCAGTCGCTGGCCACCGCGCCGTCGAAGGCCGGCCGGCAGCGCATCGCCTTTCACGACCTGGGCGTCGAGCAGCTGGGCGCGGTCTACGAGCGCGTGCTCGAGTACGAGCCGGTGCGTGCGGGACGGTCACTGGGGCTGCGTCCCACCTCGACGGAGCGGAAGACCACCGGCAGCTTCTACACACCGCGCGCGGTGACCGACTTCGTGGTGCGGCGCGCGCTGGCGCCGCTGGTCGAGGAGCGATCCTCCGAGTCCATCCTGCGGCTCCGCGTCGTCGATCCGGCGATGGGAAGCGGGGCGTTCCTGGTGTCCGCGTGCCGGTTTCTGGCGGAGCGTGCCGAGCGCGCGCTGGTGGCCGAGGGGGCATGGACGGAGCGCGACATCACCGAGGCCGATCGGGCGGAACTCCGGCGCACGGTCGCCGAGCGGTGCCTCTACGGCGTGGACATCAACCCGACGGCCGTGCAGCTCGCGCGCCTCTCGCTGTGGCTGACGACCCTCGCGGCCGATCGGCCGCTCACCTTCCTCGATCATCACCTTGCCACCGGCAACAGCCTCATCGGCGCGCGCCTGGCCGACCTCGGCCGGCCTCCGGTGGCTCGCGTATCGCCCCGCGCCGAAGACACGCAGCTCACGCTGTTCGGCGACGAGGCCGTTCAGGCGCTGGCGCGGGCGGTGGTGCCGGACCGCCTCCGCCTTGCCCTCGACTCATCGGCGACGCCGCAGTCCGTTCGCGAGAAGGAGCGGCGCCTCGACCGGTTGCTGGCCCACGACGGCGCACTGACACGTTGGGCGCGCGCGGCCGACCTGTGGTGCGGCCTGGCCCTGGACGGCTCGCGGTCCGTGAGCCCCGGCATGTACGCCGAGTGGCAGCGACACGTCGCCGGGATGGAGACGGCGGTGCCTGCGCACCAGTGCCGGGCGGACTGCGAGCGTGCCGAGGCGCTCGCCCGCCAGCATGGCGCCGTCCACTGGGAGCTGATGTTTCCGGAGGTCTTCCTGGACGAGGCGGGCGAGCCCTTGCCCGACGCCGGCTTCGATGCCGTCGTCGGCAACCCGCCATGGGAGATGCTGCGCGGCGACACCGGCGACGCAGAGCATCGGGCCGGCCGCCGGGCCGATTCCAGGGCCGCCCTGCGTTACCTGCGCGCGTCGGGCCAGTATCCCCTGCGCGGGCACGGCCACGCCAACCAGTACCAGCTGTTCCTCGAGCGCGCGCTCCAGTGGCTGAGGCCCGGCGGACGCTTCGGGCTCATCCTCCCTTCGGGCCTCCAGTCGGATGTCGGGAGCGCCGATCTGCGCCGCGTGCTGTTGAACAGCTGCCAGGTGGACACCTGGCTGGGCTTCGACAACCGCCGGGCGATCTTCCCCATCCATCGTGGCGTGCGCTTCGTCCTGCTGGCCGGCGCGTCGGGGGGGACCACCACCACGCTCCCGTTGTCGGGAGGCCTCACCGACGCCGCGTGCCTGCATCACTTGCCCGATCTCCCTCGCGAAGACGACGGGGCGGTGCCCCGCGTCCGGTTGACGCGGGACTTCCTCCGGCAGTGGGATCCCGTGCACCTCACCATCCCCGCGCTCGTCACGCCACTCGACGCCGCCATCGCCTGGCGGGCCCTCTCGTCTCCGGCCCTCTCCGCATCCGAAGGGTGGGGCGTGCGATTCGGCCGCGAGCTGAACGCCACCGACGACGGGTCGCACTTCGTCACGCGTGCTGCCGGCCCGGCGCTGCTGCCGGTCGTGGAGGGGAAGCACCTGCGTCCCTTCGGCATCGATGTCGACGCGGTGGAGCGTTTTCTGGCGCCCCGCGCCGCGGCCCGCCTGCTCGACACGGACTCGAGCTTCGGCATCGCGCGCGTGTGCTATCGCGACGTCGCCAGCTACTCGAACCGCCTGACGCTCATCGCGGCGCTGCTGCCAGCCGGCATGGTGTCCACGCACACGGTGTTCTGCGCGAAGCGAGCCCTGGTGCCGGAGGAGGCGTGGTGCCTGGTGGGCCTGCTGAACAGCCTCGTGGCCAACTATCTGGTCCGGCTGCAGGTGACCACGCACGTGACCACGGCACTCATGGCCCGCTTGCCCGTCCCGAAGCCCGCGCCCGGATCAGCTGAAGCACGCGAGATGGCAACGCTCGCCGAGCGCCTCTCCAGCTCGTCGATTGAGCAGGATCCGGAATCGTACGCGCGCCTCAACGCCCTCGCCGTGCGCCTGTACGGCCTCGCCTCCGGCGAGTACCGCCACATCGTCTCGACCTTCCCGCTCCTGGCCGAATGCCTCCGCGCCCGCCTGCTCCGCGCGTGAGCAATCCTCTCCTTTGCCTTTTCTCAATGAACCGCCGCCGCCCAGGCGCTGAGGGCGATGACGACGAGGATGGCGGCCGTCAGCAGGGTGGAGAGGCGGTCGCCGGCCCGCACGTACCGAGCGGTGGCCACCACGACGCGCGAGACCGGCGTGAGGATGAGCATGAGCAGCCCCACGTAGACGGGCCACGCCGCCCACGGCGCGTCGGGCCACATCCCGATCGTCACCAGGCCCACGGCCATCAGCGCGGTGCTCACGCGCCCGTTCCACTCGAACAGCCGGTCGATCATGGCAGGCGGGAGACCATGAGGGCGGCCACGAGTATGAGGACCACGGCGAGGATGGTCTTGAGCCTGGCGGGGGACGCCGTCCGGCTGAGCCTGAGCCCCACGGTGGAGCCCACGCGGACGCCGAGCACGGCCGACGCGGCCAGCACGGGCAGCAGCAGCCCGCGGCCGAAGTAGATGAGGGCGCCCGACGTGGCCGTGACCCCGATCATGAACGCGCTGGTGGCGGAGACCACCCGCATCGGGACGCCGCACCAGGCGTTCAGGACGGGCACCTTCACGACGCCGCCGCCCAGCCCCAGCAGCGTGGACAGGATCCCGGCCGCGAAGGACGTCACCAGCGCGAGCGGCATCCGCGTGACGCGGTAGACGACGGCCTCGCCGCTCACCTCGTCGATGAAGCGGCCGCCCCACTCACCGGGGTCGGTGCCCTCCGGCAGGTTGTTGCGGTGGGCGCGGCGCACGAACGTGAGCACGCTCATCAGCACCATCACCACGCTGAAGGTGATCATCAGCGCGCGGGGCGCCACGTAGACGGCCACGAGGCTCCCCAGCAGCCCGCCGGCGGCGGTCAGCAGCTCGAGCAGGAAGCCCAGGCGCAGGTTGATGTACTGGCGGCCCGCCATCGAGCCCGAGATGGCGTTGGACGTCGCGATGACGGTGGTGAGGCTGACGGCCACGGCCTGCGGCATCGGCACGCCGAGCGCCTGGACGAGCACGGGCACGAGGAACACGCCGCCGCCCAGGCCGAGCATGCCGCCCATCACCCCGGCCACCACGCCCGAACAGGCGGTGAAGAGGGCGAGCGCGAACGACACCTCGGTCAGCACGGGGCGCCTCAGCGCCTGGGGTTGCCGGATTCCCAGGCCTTCAGCGCCGCGTAGAGCGTCGAGACGATGGGGGCGGGCACGCCGTGCGCGCTGGCGCGCCTGACGGCCGCGCCCTGGAGCGCCTCCACCTCGATGCGCTTGCCCTGCTCGAGGTCGATGAGCAGCGAGGAGCGCGTCGAGGGCGGAAGGTTCGCCATGTACTCCTCGAGGGTCTCGAACCGATTGGGTGAAATCGCGACGCCCTCGGCCGCGGCAATCGCCGCCACCTCGCGCGCGGCGGCGTAGAACATGTCGCGCACGTGCGGAAACGTCCAGATGTGGCCAATCGGCAGGCGCGCGGCGCCGGTGAAGCCGGAGAACGGCACGAGGTACACGAACTTGTCCCAGAGCGGCGTGCGCGCGTCGGGCACCGCCGTCACCTGGATGTCGGCGGGCGACATGACGCCGGCCATGGCCTGCACGCGGGCGGTGAGGCCGCGCGCGCCGAACACCTCGCCGAAGATGATCGACCGGTGCACGCCGGTCTGCACGATGAGCCCGGGCGCCTCGAGCGCCGTGGCCACGTAGGTGGTCCCGCCGAGCACGCGCGCTTCACCCACGACGGCCGCCAGCTGGTTCACGTTGTCCACGCCGTTTTGCAGCGTGAGGACGGCGGTGTCCGGCCCGACGAGCGGTGGAATCATCGGAAAGGCGGTGTCGTTGTCGTACGCCTTGACGGCGACGATGACCACGTCGACGGGGCCCACGCGGGTGGTGTCCGACTCGGCAGGCGCCTTGACGATGAAGTCCCCGAGCTTCGCGCTGCGAATCTCGAGGCCGCGTGCGCGGATGGCGTCGCGGTGGGCGCCCCGCGCGATGAACGTGACCTCGTGCCCGGCGCGCGCCAGCTTCGCGCCGAAGTAGCCCCCGACCGCCCCCGAACCGAGTATCGCGAACCGCATACGGCCTAGAGCATATCGTGCTCCCCGGGGCCGGCCATCCTGCCCCCGCGCCGTGCGGCCTTTGCTGCTATATTTGGCGCATGGCGGCCCGCCTGACAGCCTACGTGGTCGCGTTCATCGTAGGCGTCACCTTCATCGCCGGCCTCATCGTCGGCGCGCAGCGATCCGGCGACGGCCCGGTGGACCTGATCATCGTGAACGGCAAGGTGTTCACGGGCGACCAGGGCGCCGCGGAGGCCGTGGCCGTCCAGGGCAACAAGGTGCTGCGCGTCGGCAGCAACCGGGAGATTCAGCGCCTGGCGCGCGCGCAGACCACGGTCATCGATGCGAAGGGCGGCAGCGTCCTGCCCGGCTTCAACGACGCCCACATGCACCTCATCGGCGGCGGGCTGTCGCTCGACCAGGTCAGCCTGACCGAGGCCGACACGCTCGATGCCGTCAGGGAGACCGTCAAGGCGTGGGCCGATGCGAATCCCGCGCGCGACTGGATTCGCGGCCGCGGATGGCTGTACGCCCCGTTTCCCGGCGGGCTCCCCACCAGGCAGCTGCTGGATCAGCTGGTGCCGGACCGGCCGGCCTACCTCGTGTCGTACGACGGCCACACCGGGTGGGCCAACACCGCGGCTCTCGAGATCGCCGGCATCACGAATGCTACGGAGGATCCGGTCAACGGCGTGATCGTGAAGGACGCGCGCGGCGAGCCGACCGGGGTCCTGAAGGAAGCCGCGATGGGGCTGATGAGTCAGGTCCTGCCCATCCCCACGCGCGAGGAGCGGCTCGCCGCGGCGCGCGCCGCCATCGTGGAAGCGCACCGCGTCGGCGTCACCAGCGTGCAGGTCGCGGGAGGGTCGGCCGACGACCTCGAAATCCTCGACGAGCTCCGGAAGCGTGACGAGCTGACCGTGCGCGTCTACCAGGCGCTGACCGTGGAACCGGATGCCGCGGCCGAGGACCTCGATGCCCTGGACGAGGTGCGCGAGCGCTTCGAGGACGACCCGCTCCTCAAGACGGGCGCCGCGAAGATCATGGCCGACGGCGTCGTCGAGACACGAACGGCCGCGATGCTCGAGCCGTATGCGGGAACAGAGGGCGACCGCGGGGAGCCGATGATCAGGCCCGACGCGCTGACGCGCCTCGTCACCGAGCTGGACCGGCGTGGCTGGCAGGTGATCACGCACGCGATCGGCGACGCCGCCATCCGCGAAACGCTCGACGCCTACGAAGCCGCGGCCGCGGCCAACCCCGCGCCCGCGCGCGGGCGGCGGCATCGCGTGGAGCACGTCGAGACCCCGGACCCGGACGACGTGCCCCGCTTCGGCCGGCAGGGCGTGGTGGCCAGCCTGCAGCCCGCGCACGGCGTCCCGCCCTCCGCGGACGATCCCTGGGCCACGAACCTGGGCCCGGAGCGAGCGGCCCGCGGCTGGGTGTCGCGCAGCCTCGCGAAGACGGGCGCCACGCTGGCGTTTGGATCCGACTGGCCCGTCGCCGACATCGACCCGCTCGTCGGCATCTTCGTGGCCGTGAACCGGACCACCACGGACGGCGAACCGGAAGGCGGCTGGACTCCCGAGGAGCGCCTGTCGCTCGAGGAGGCGATTCGGGCCTACACGAGCAGCGCCGCCTGGGCGTCGTTCGACGAACAGCGCAAGGGCAGGCTCGAGACCGACATGCTGGCCGACATCATCATTCTCTCGAAAGACCTTTTCGCGCTGCCCTCCGAGCGCCTTCTCGAGGCCGAGGTCGTCACGACCATCGTGGACGGGAAAGTGGTATATCGCAGGGAGACGGCCGAGATTACCGAGCAGTGAGCCTCTCTTCGCATTCTTTCCGCCCCGCGGCCAGGTAACCTGCGCGATCTGCGGAACCCGCGGACGCGCGCGCTCGTCTGACTCCTCGTCGCTATGCGTACCGGCCTTGCGCTCTTCCTGGCCGTGGTTGCCCTCACCGCGGCGACTCCCGCCTCCCAGGGCACGGACCTGGACCAGCTGATGGCGCGCGTCCTGGCCCGACGCGACGAGAACTGGAAGAAGCTGCAGCAGTACGTGCTCGACGAACGCGAGTCGTTCACGCTCACCGGCCCGGGCGGCGCGCGCCTGTACGGGTTCCGGCGCGATTACACGTGGTTCATGCGGGACGGCGTCTTCATCCGCAGCCCGCTGCGGGGAGACGGCGTCGCGCTCAGCGAGTCCGAACGGCGCAAGGCGGAAGCGGAGTGGCTGCAGCGTGAGCAGCGGCGCGGCGAGCGGCGCCGGGCACGCGAGGCCGAGAACGCCTCGGCCGAGTCGACGGTGCCTTCACCCTCTGCGCCATCTGCGGCATCTGCGGCCCCTGCGCCATCTGCGCCATCTGCGGCATCTGCGGCCCCTGCGCCATCTGCGGCATCTGCGGCCCCTGCGCCATCTGCGCCATCTGCGGCCCCTGCGCCATCTGCGGCATCTGCGGCATCTGCGTTCGAGCCTGCGTTCGTCTCCCACGCCTACTTTCTGCGTTTCAAGTTCGAGCCCAACCGCTACGCGCTCGTCGGGCGCGAGCAGCTCGACGGCCGCTCGGTCCTGCGCATCGAGTACTACCCCACCGCCCTCTTCACCGAGGGCCGCACGCGGCCGAACCGACGCGTCCGCGACCGTGACGCCGAGGTGGAGGAGAAGATGAACAAGGTGTCGCTGGTCACGCTCTGGGTGGATCCCGACCGCCACCAGATCCTCCAGTACACCTTCGACGATATCGACATGGACTTCCTGCCCGGCCGCTCGATTGCCCGCGTCGACGACGTCAAGGCGACGATGCGGATGGGCCAGCCATTCCCCGACGTCTGGCTGCCGCGGGACATCGAGATGCGATTCCGGATGTCCCTCGCGGCAGGGGCGCTGGACGCCCGCTACCGCGTCGAGTACCACGACTACCGGCAGGCCGACGTCACCTACAAGATTCGATGACCGTCCTCGCTCTGGTGCTCGCGGCGCAGGCGATGGTGGCGCCTCTCCCGCCGGCGATGACGGAACGCATCGAAACGGTGGTGGTCCACGGCAACCACACCACACCCACGGCCGACGTGCTGGCGATCGTCGGCGACGTCGCCGGCCAGCCAGCGGACGACACGCTGATCACCGCCGTGTCCGAACGACTGCGGCAGAGCGGCCGTTTCGCCGGCGTGGACGTCCGCAAGCGGTTCCTGTCGATCGACGATCCCTCGCGCGTGCTGCTCGTGATTGTCGTGGACGAGCATGCCGGCGTCTCCGAGGACGACCTCACGCCGGGGCCCATGAGGCGGCTCACGGCGAGCGGCATGTGGCTCCCCGTTGTCGAATTCCGGGAGGGCTACGGGTTCACCTACGGCGCGCGCGTGAGCTTCGTGGACCGTCTCGGCCCGCGGAGCCGCATCTCGGTCCCGCTCACGTGGGGCGGCGATCGCCAGGCGCAGGTGGAACTGGAGCGGACCTTCACGGGACGCGTGCTGGCAAGGGTGGCGGGCGGCGGGGGCATCACCCGCAGGCGAAACCCGCACTTCGAGCTGGGGGATTCCCGGCGGACGCTCTGGGCCCGAGTCGAGAGCGCACCGCTCTCGTGGCTCCGCGCGGGCGCCGGCACTCGCGTCGCGGACGTGTCCTTCGGCGCCATCGACGACCGGATCACCACGGTCGGCGCCGACGTGACGCTCGACACGCGGGTGGATCCGGCCCTGCCGCGCAACGCCGTCTTCGCCTTCCTGGGGATCGAACGCGTCGGTTTCGGCGCCGATGCGCTGGGAACAGGCGCGGCACCGGGGGCCCCTCTCGCGGCGCGCCGCGTCACGGTGGATGCCCGCGGCTATGTCGGGCTCGTGCGCCAGGCCGTGGTGGCCCTTCGCGTGCAGTCGGTGGCCGCGTCACGGACGCTGCCGGCATTCGAGCAGGCGCTCGTCGGCGGCGGCCCCTCCCTCCGCGGCTACCGCGTGGGGCAGTTCGCCGGCGACAACATGGTGGCCTTCTCCACCGAACTGATCGTGCCGCTCACGTCGCCGCTCGATATCGGCCGCTTCGGCGTGAAACTCTTCGCCGACCGTGCCGTCGCGTACGCGGCAGGCGAGACGCTGGCCGATCAGCCCCTTTACTGGGGCTACGGCGTCGGCGCGTTCGTCAACGCCACGGTCTTCACGCTGGGCGTGGACGTCGGCTGGCGCGAGGGACGGGGCCGGCCGAACGCACACGCGACCTTCGGTGTGCGACTCAGATGACCAACGCCGAGGGGCCGCAGAAGCAGGCACGCAGATGAGCCGCAGATGAGCCGCAGATGACGCAGAAGCCGCAGATGAGACGCAGATGACGCAGAAGCCGCAGATGAGACGCAGATGACGCAGTAGCCGCAGATGGCGTGGATGACACAGAGAACGGGTCGCCTGAGTTCGGGCCGGATTGGGAGACTTGCCTGTGACCCATCTGCGTCATCTGTGTCATCTGCGGCCACTGCTGCGTGATCTGCGCCATCTGCGTTCATCTGCGTTCATCTGTGTTCATCTGCGTCATCTGCGTCCCATCTGCGTCCCATCTGCGTCCCATCTGCGTCCCATCTGCGGCCCCTTCCGCGGCCTCTCCGTGTTCACTTCACGCGTTTGAGGAACGCCTCGTACGCCTGCGGCCCATGGGCGTTCATGTGGGCCGCGAACTCGGTGCCCACCGTCTCGAGGTTCTTCAGGTAGTTGGGGTCCTTGTAGGCTTCGCGCAGCGACGGCAGCAGGTCACGCACCCGCTCCCACACCAGCAGCAGCTCGCGCCCGGACTGGAAGAACAGCTCCTTGTGCAGGATTCCGGTGACGATGAAGGAGGCGACCATGTCCCAGTAGGTGACCACCATCCGGTACGAGGCGTTCTCGTCCGTGCCGGCCGGGGCCAGTTTCAGCAGGTCCTCGTAGGTCTGCACGCCCTTGCACTTGGCGGTGAACCAGGCGCGGGCCTGGCGCATGCGTTCCTCGCGGCGCATCTCGTAGAGCCGGAGGATGAGGTTGGCATCGTCGTAGGTCGGTCGTGGGTGCATGAGCTTGTGTAATGGAAGATATGTGTCGGATTCGTGAACAGGGTCGGTGCCTTCGCTAAGATAGGAAGGTTATGAACCCGTGGGACCAGTTTACCGGGGCCAACGCCGGCTACGTCCAGGAGCTCTACGAACGTTACCAGCAGGACCCGGGGGCGGTGGACGAGGCAACGCGCCAGGCCTTTGCGCGGTGGGCGCCGCCCGTCGAGGACGGCGTGGTGGAGCCGGCCAGCGCGCCCACCTGGCCCGCCGGAGGCACGGATCTCAAGGCCGGCATTGCCGCCTTCACCCTGGCCGAGTCCATTCGGCGCTTCGGCCACCTGGCCGCGCGCACCGATCCCCTGGGGCTCCGCGAGCCCGTTGGCGACCCGTCCCTGCATCCGCAGGCACATGGCCTCACCGAGGAGATCCTGCGGCGCCTGCCGGCCGACATCGCCGGTGGCCCCGCTGCCGCCGGCGCCGCTGATGCCTGGGAGGCCATCGAGCGGCTTCGGGCGGTGTACTGCGGCAGCACGGGCCATGACTACAACCAGGTGTTCGTTCCCGAGGAGCGGGAGTGGCTGCGCCGGGCGGTGGAGTCGGGCCGGTTCAGGCCTCCGCACGACCCTGTCGACGGCCGCGAGCTGCTGGACCGGATTACTCAGGTCGAGAGCTTCGAGCGCTTCCTGCACCGCACCTTTCCCGGCAAGACGCGGTTCTCGATCGAGGGGCTCGACCTGATGATCCCGATCCTCGACGAGATCATCCACGATGCGGCAGCCGGCGGTGTGAAGCACGTGATGATCGCCATGGCCCACCGCGGCCGGCTGAACGTGCTCGCGCACATCCTCCAGAAGCCGTACGCGCAAATCCTGGCGGAGTTCAAGGACCCGCTCCTCCCGCGCTCGTGGGCCGAGGATCTCGGGTGGATGGGCGACGTGAAATACCACGCCGGCGCCCGCGTGGAGCGCCGCGACGACCTGCCCGAGACGGTGGTCGTGTCGATGCCGCCCAACCCGAGCCACCTCGAGGCCGTGGATCCCGTGCTGGCCGGCATGGCGCGCGCCGCGGCCACCGACGTGGACCAGCCCGGCCCTCCGCGCTTCCGCAAGGAGCAGGTCCTGGCCATCCTCATCCACGGCGATTCGGCGTTCCCCGGGCAAGGCGTCGTGGCCGAAACGCTGAACCTGGCCCGGCTGGAAGGCTACGACGTCGGCGGCATCATCCACATCATCGCGAACAACCAGCTGGGATTCACCGCCGAGCCGGAGGAATCGTACAGCACCAGCTACGCCAGCGGGATGGCCCGCGGGTTCAAGATTCCCATCGCGCACGTCAATGCCGACGATCCGGCGGCCTGCATCGAGGCGGCGCGCCTGGCGTGGGCCTATCGCCATCGCTTCGGCCTCGATTTCCTCATCGATCTCGTGGGCTACCGTCGCTACGGCCACAACGAGGGCGACGAGCCCGCGTTCACGCAGCCACGGACCTACCAGGTCATCGCGGCGCACCCGACGGTGCGCGAGCTGTACGCGCGGCAACTGGACGAGCGCGGCCAGGTATCGGCAGCCGACGCCGATGCCATGGTGCAGGAGCACTTCAGCGCGATGGAGAAGGCCTACGCCGGGCTGAAGCCCGAGCAGGATTTCGTCCCGCCGTTGCCGGAGGTCCCGCCGCGCGGCGCGGCCCGGCGCGCGCAGACCGCCGTTCCCCTCGACCGACTTGCGGCCCTCAACGCCGAGCTGACGCGCGTCCCGGAGGGCTTCACCGTGCACCGGAAGCTCGAGCGCGGCCGCGAGCGCCGCAAGGCCATCTTCGAGAGCCCGGGCGAGCGTACCGTCGACTGGGCCGCGGCCGAGGAGTTGGCCTTCGCCTCCATCCTGCAGGACGGCGTGGCCATCCGCCTCACGGGTGAGGATGTGGAGCGCGGCACCTTCTCGCACCGGCACGCGGTCTACCACGATGCCGTCACGGGCGCCGAGCACGTGCCGCTGCAGGCCATCCCGAGCGCGCGGGCGGCCTTCGAGATCCACAACAGCCCGCTCACCGAGAACGCCACCATCGGCTTCGAGTTCGGCTACAACATCCAGGAGCCGGATCGCCTGGTGCTCTGGGAGGGCCAGTACGGCGACTTCATCAACGGCGCGCAAGTCGTCCTCGACGAGTTCCTCACGTCGGGCCGCGCCAAGTGGGGCCTGGCGCCCTCGCTGGTGCTGCTGCTGCCCCACGGCTACGAAGGGCAGGGGCCGGATCACTCGAGCGCGCGGCTCGAGCGCTTCCTGAACGCCGCCGCCGACACCAACATGCGCATCGCGAACTGCACGACCGCGGCGCAGTACTTCCACCTGTTGCGCCGGCAGGCCGGGCTGCTCGAGACCGACCCGCTGCCGCTCATCGTGATGACGCCCAAGAGCCTGCTGCGCCACCCGGCGACGGCGTCCTCCCCGGCGGAGCTCGCCCAGGGACGGTTCCAGCTCGTCATCGACGACGAGACCGTGAAGCAGCCCGCGAAGGTGCGGCGCCTGGTGCTCTGCAGCGGCAAGATCCACGTGGACCTGGCGACCAGCGAGGCGCGCAAGGACGTCACGTCGGTGGCGCTCGCCCGCGTGGAACAGCTCTACCCGTTCCCCGCCGACGAGATCCGCGCGGTGCTGGATCGGTATCCCAAGCTGCGCGACGTCTGCTGGGTGCAGGAAGAGCCCGAGAACATGGGCGCCTGGGAGTTCGTGCGCCCGCTCCTCGAACAGCTCATCGACGGCCGCTGGCCGCTCCGCTACATCGGGCGCGTCCGCAACTCGAGCCCGTCCGAGGGATCGTCCACGTGGCACGCCGCCAACCAGCGCGCGATCGTCGCGCAGGTCTTCGAGCAGAAGGCGGACGTGGGCGAGGCGGACCGGGTGCTGTCGAAGCAGGTCTGAACAGGTGCGGGCGGGTGCGAACGGGTGCGGGCGGGTGCGAACGGGTGCGGACGGGTGCGAACAGGTGCGGGCGGGTGCGAACGTCGCTGACGAATGTCGAGAGAATCTGAGATGCCAAACATCGTGGTGCCCGAGCTGGGCGAATCGGTTGTCGAAGCCCGCGTGGCGAAGTGGTTGAAGAAGGTCGGCGACCACGTGGCCGCCGGCGAACCGCTGGTCGAGCTCGAGACCGAGAAGATCGACCTCGAGGTGAGCGCCGACCGCGCGGGGGTGCTGGCGTCCATCGCACACCAGGAAGGCGCGGACGTGAAGGTGGGCGAGACGCTCGGCGTGCTGGACGAGGCCGCCGCCGGTTCCGCCTCTGCCCCATCTGCCGCCTCTGCCCCATCTGCGCCATCTGCGGCCCCTGCGCCATCTGCGCCATCTGCGGCCCCCGCCCCATCTGCGCCATCGGCGTCATCTGCGGCCCCCGCCCCATCTGCGGCCCCATCCGCGTCCGAGGACATCCGCGTCACGCCGACCGCGCGCAACGTCGCGAAGGCGCACGACGTGAAGATCGAGGCGGTCCCCGCCAGCGGCCCGCGCGTCACCAAGGGCGACGTCCTGCGCGCCGCACAGCCGGTCGTCGGGGCGGAAGCCCCGGCGCTCCGTCCACCCGCTCCTTCCGCGGAGCCTCGGCGAGGCGGGGCCGCCGCACCAGGCGAGCGCACCGAGACGCGCGAGCGGATGTCGAAGCGCCGCGCCACCATCGCGCGCCGCCTGGTCGAGGCGCAGCGCACCGCCGCGATGCTCACCACCTTCAACGAGGTGGACATGAGCGCCGTGATGGACCTTCGCGCCCGCCGGAAGGACGCCTTCCACAAGCAGCACGGCGTGGGGCTCGGCATCGCCTCGTTCTTCGTGAAGGCCTCCATCACCGCGCTCAAGGCCTTCCCCGCCATCAACGCCGAGATTCAGGGCGACGAGATCGTCTACAAGCACTACTACGACATCGGGATGGCCGTCGGCGCCGAGGGCGGCCTCGTCGTGCCCGTGCTGCGCGACGCCGACCGGATGTCGTTCGCCGGCATGGAGCACGCGATCCGCGATTTCGCGAAGCGCGCGAACGACGGCACGCTGACGCTCGAGGATCTCAGGGGCGGCACGTTCACCATCACGAATGGCGGCGTCTTCGGCTCGCTGATGAGCACGCCCATCCTGAACCCGCCGCAGGTGGGCATCCTTGGCCTCCACAAGATTGCGGATCGGCCCGTGGCCGTCCAGGGCCAGGTGGTGATCCGGCCGATGATGTACCTCGCCCTCAGCTACGATCACCGCATCGTGGACGGCCGCGAGGCCGTGCAGTTCCTCGTCCGCATCAAGGAGCTCATCGAGGACCCGGCCCTCATGGTGGTCGAAGGATGAGGGGATGACAGCGGCGGACCGGCCGACAGCAACGATGCTGCTCCTGGCCTGGCGCGGCGGCGACCGCGCCGCGCTCGACCAGCTGCTGCCGGTCGTGTACGAGGAGCTCGGCGGGCTGGCGCGCCGCGCCCTCCGTGGGGAGCGCCCGGAACACACCCTCCAGACTCGCGCGCTCGTCCATGAGGCGTACCTCAGGCTGGTGGACGCCGACATCTCGTTCCAGGACCGCGCGCATTTCATGGCCGTCGCCGCCCGGACCATGCGCCGCATTCTCGTGGATCACGCTCGTGCGCGGCGGCGCGACAAGCGGGGCGGCGACGCCATCCGTATCGACCTCGACAAGGTGGATCTCCCCGCGCCGGACCGGCGCCTCGACATCCTCGAACTCCACGAGGCTTTGGAGCGCCTCGCCACCTTCGACTCCCGCAAGTCGGCCATCGTCGAGCTGCACTTCTTCGGCGGCTTGAGCTATGACGAGACCGCCGAGGCAGTGGGCGTCTCCCCCGCGACGGTGGACCGTGAGC